>JAEYAU010000039.1 GCA_023404705.1 Pseudomonadota bacterium | reverse complement strand
GCGCGACGCTCTACGCGACGCTCGAGCCATGCTCGCATCACGGCAAGACGCCGCCTTGCGCCGACGCCGTGATTGCGGCCGGCATCGCGCGCGTGGTCTCGGCCATGGACGATCCCAATCCTGAGGTCGCGGGCGCCGGCCATGCGCGGCTGCGCCTCAACGGCGTCGCCGTGACGGTGGGTGTCGGCGCCGATGAGGCGCTGCGCGCCCATGCGGGACATATCCGCCGGGTGCGCGAGGGCCGGCCCCATGTGACGCTCAAGCTCGCGGTCTCGGCCGACGAGAAGGCGGGGCTCGCGGGCCGCAAGCCGGCCACGATTAGCGGCGAGCTCACGCGGGCGCGCGTGCATCTGATGCGCGCGCAGCACGACGCAGTCCTCACCGGCATCGGCACAGTGCTGGCGGACAATCCGCAACTCACCTGCCGCTTGCCGGGTCTCGCGGCGCATTCGCCCGTGCGCGTGGTGCTCGACAGCCGCCTGCGATTGCCGCTCGACAGCAAGCTGGTCGCCAGCGCCGAACAAGTGCCGCTCTGGGTTGCGTGCGGGCCGGAGGCTTCGCCCGAGGTCGAGAAGGCGCTGCGCGGGCGCGGCGTCGAGGTGATCCGCGCCGAAGGCCCGACCGCAGATGTGCTCGATTTGACGCAGGTGCTGCGTGTGCTCGGCAGCCGCGGCATCACCCGCGTGATGGTGGAGGCCGGGCCGATCCTCAGCGCGGCTTTCACGGAAGCGGATCTCATCGACGAGGCGGTCGTGGTGCGGGCGCCGGCAACGCTCGGCGCCGAAGCGATCGACGCGCTCGAAGGCCTGCCGTTGTCCGCGCTCACCGAGGCAAGCAATCTGAACGAGATCGATGCCGAGCAGGTCGGCGACGATCGGTTCGAACACTACGAGCGGGTGTGATGTTCACGGGCATTGTCACCGATGTCGGCGAGATCGAGTCCGTGGAGCAGCGCGGCGAGGGGCTGCGGCGGGTCGCGATCGCGTGCCGCTACGATCGTGCCTCGATCGCGATCGGCGCCTCGATCGCCTGCAGCGGCGTCTGCCTGACGGTCGTGGACACGCGTGACGGGCGCGGCCGGACCGTGTTCGACGTCGACGTCGCGGCCGAGACCTTGGCTGTGACCACAGCCGAGCGATGGACCATGGGCACGCGTCTCAATCTGGAGCGCGCGCTCAAGATGGGCGACGAGCTCGGCGGTCATCTGGTCGCCGGCCATGTGGACGGTGTCGCCACGATCGAGATCCGCGAGGATCTCACCGACATGGCGCGACTGGTGCTGCGTGTGCCTTGGTCGCTCGCCCGCTTCATCGCCCCGAAGGGCTCGGTGGCGCTCGACGGTGTCTCGCTGACCGTGAACGAGGTCGGGGATGACACATTCTCGGTCCTGATCATCCCCCATACCTTGCAAGTGACGACCATCGGGGCGTTGCGGGCGGGCGATGCCATCAATCTCGAAGTGGACGTGATGGCCCGTTATGCGGCCCGGCTATTAGAGACGCGATAAGGAGTACTCTCCGCGTCATCCCGGCCGAGCGAAGGGAGAGCCGGGATCCATAACCCCTATGGTCGTGATGCGGACGGACAGGTGTTATGGATCCCGGACAGCCGCTGCGCGGCTTCCGGGATGACGCCGAGTGTCTTGCCCGACACCGCTAAACGCCATTCATAAAGGCCGGCTTGCTCGCATAGCGACCCGGCTGCTACTCACCCGCATCGGAGATCAGGATGGCGACACCGCGCAGGGCTGGGCAGGGTGAGGAGTCGCGCCTCAAGGGCGCGCGCGTGCTCGTGGTCGAGGCCCGCTTCTATGACGATATCGCGGATGCGCTGCTTGCCGGCGCCACGCAGGCGCTGGAGAAGGCCGGCGTAAGCTGGGACCGTGTCACGGTTCCGGGCGCGCTGGAGATCCCGGCCGCCATCGCGATCGCCCTCGATGCCGCGCAGGCGCAGCGTAAGCCTTATGACGCCGTCGTGGCGCTCGGCTGCGTGATCCGTGGCGAGACCGGTCACTACGACATCGTGGCGGGCGAGTCCGCGCGGGCGCTAATGGACCTCTCGGTGACGCGGCGCCTGCCCTTGGGCAATGGCATCCTGACGGTCGAGACAGACGCGCAGGCCTGGGAGCGCGCCAAGCCAGACAAACTCGATAAGGGCGGCGGCGCCGCCGAGGCCGCGCTCGCACTGCTGCGCTTGAAGCGGGCACGTACGCCGAAGTCGAGGCGCAAGTGAGCCGGCCGCCGACCACCGACCGCAAGGCGAACCGGCGCGGCGCTGCGCGGCTCGCGGCCGTGCAGGCGCTCTACCAGATGGACATCGCGGCGACGCCCATCAACGAGGCGCTCGCCGAGTTCGAGAGCCACTGGATCGGGCGCGAGGTCGAAGGCACGCAATATCTTCCCGCCGAAGCCGCATTCTTCCGCTCGATCGTCTCGGGCGTCGTGGCGGATCAGCGCCGGCTCGATCCGATGATCGACGAGGCGCTCGCGGGCGGCTGGCCGCTCAAGCGCATCGAAGCACTGATGCGCGCAGTGCTGCGCGCGGCGGTCTACGAGCTGTCCTCGCGCGACGACGTGCCGGCGCGTGTGGTGGTCTCGGAATACGTCGACGTCGCGCATGCCTTCATGGACCGCGACGAGACCGGCATGGTGAACGCGGTGCTCGATCAACTCGCCCGCCGCCTGCGCGGCGGCGAGTTCGAGGCGCGGAGCTGATGTCCGGCGAGCCCTCCGGGGAAGATCGCCTGATCGCGAAACATTTCGCTCCGCTTGCCAGCGACCCCCGCGCGCAAGGGCTGGTCGACGACGCGGCCGTGATGGCGCCGCCGGCCGGCATGGACCTCGTTCTCAAGACCGACGGCGTCGTCGGCGGCGTGCACTTCTTTTTGGATGAAGCGCCCGACGCGATCGCCCGCAAGGCATTGCGCGTGAACCTCTCGGATCTCGCCGCCAAGGGCGCGACGCCGTCCGGCTACCTGATCACGCTCGCGCTGCCGGACGGCATCACTGAGGACTGGCTCGCCGGGTTCGCGCGCGGACTGGGTGAAGATGCGGAGACATACGGTTGCCCGCTGCTCGGCGGCGATACCGTGAAGACGCCCGGGCCGCTGACGATCTCGATCGCCATCATCGGCCTTGTTCCGAGCGGGCGCACGGTGACACGCATGGGCGGCAAGCCGGGCGATCGCATCTTCGTCAGCGGCACGATCGGCGATGCGGCGCTCGGGTTGCGTCTTCGCCGCGATAGCAATCTGGCCAGCCGCTGGGGCCTCGACGACGCGATGCGGACGCATCTGCTCGCGCGCTATCAGCTGCCGCAGCCGCGCAACGCACTCGCGGGCTGCGTCCGCGATCATGCGCATGCCGCAATGGACATCTCGGACGGCCTCGTCGGCGATCTCACCAAGCTGTGCCGCGCGTCCCATGTCTCGGCCGAGATCGAGGCGATGCGCGTGCCGTTCTCGGGCGGGGTCGCGACTGCGATCACGGCGGACGAGGAACTGCTCGAGCCTGTGCTGACGGGCGGCGACGACTACGAAATTCTATGTACGGTCCCCTATAGCCGCTGCGAGGCTTTCCGTGCCGCGGCTGCAGCGAGCCAAGTTCCGGTATCCGAAATCGGCAGGATTGTTGCCGGCGAAGCGCCGCCCCGCGTGATCGGCCCGCGCGGCACCGCGATAACATTCGCGCGAGGCTCCTTCAGTCACTTCTGATCTGCGTCCAGCGCAGTGGCAAACGCCTCTCGAAGCGGCTAGAAGGAGCGCCCTTGTCCTCCGCGCAGCCGGGTTCGGAGAAAAACATGTCGGCGGTTGCCGAAACGCCCTTCGACGCCGCCGCGGGCGACCGCCTGGCGAAGCGCAATGCGCTCGTGCTCGCCACGGGCCAGGCGCTCGCGGGCGCCAACAACACGGTGATCGTTGCGACCGGCGGCATCCTCGGCGCCATGCTGGCGCCGGATAAGAGCCTCGCGACCATGCCGGTCAGCATGATGGTGCTGGGCATGTGGGCGGGCACGCTGCCGATCGGCTTCCTCGCGCGTAACTTCGGCCGTCGCACCGCCTATATCTCGGGCGCCGCCTGCGGCACCCTCGCGGGTCTGGTCGGCTTCGTCGCCGTGATGCAGGCCTCGTTCTGGATCTATCTGTTCTCGGCCTTCCTGGGTGGACTGTATGCGGCCTCGCACCAGTCCTATCGTTTCGGCGCCGCCGACACCGCGAGCCCGGAGTTCAAGCCGAAGGCCGTATCCTGGGTGATGGCGGGCGGACTGTTCGCGGCGCTGATCGGGCCGCAGCTCGTCATTCATACGAAGGACATGCTGCCGCCGTTCCTGTTCGCGGCGAGCTATCTCGGGCAGGCCGCGGTGGCCGTCGTGGCCGCATTCGTGCTGCTGCTGTTCCGCTCGCCGCAGGGTATCAATCTCGACAAGATCGGCGGCGGCCGCCCCATCGGCGAGATCGCGCGCCAGCCGAAGTTCATCGTGGCGGTGGTGTGCGGCGTCGCGGCCTATGCGCTCATGAACCTGATGATGACCTCGGCGCCGCTCGCCATGGTGAATTGCGGTCATACGCCCCGAGACGCGGTGCTCGGCATCCAGTGGCACGTGCTCGCCATGTATGCGCCGAGCTTCTTCACGGGCTCGCTGATCCTGCGCTTCGGCGTCGCGCGCGTGGTCGCCTGCGGCCTCGCGCTGCTCGGGCTCGCGGCGGTGGTCGGCCTCTCGGGCATCACGGTCGCGCATTTCTGGACCGCGCTGATCCTGCTCGGCGTCGGCTGGAACTTTTCCTTCGTGGGCGCCACCACCATGGTGACCGACTGTCACCGGCCCGAGGAGCGCAACAAGGTCCAGGCGTTCAACGACTTCCTGATTTTCGGCTCGATGGCGATCGGCTCCTTCGCGTCGGGCAGCATGCTGGCCCATTTCGGCTGGGCGCTGGTCAATATCGTCATGCTTCCGGGGGTTGTCATTGCGGGCGGCATGCTCATGTGGCTGTCCCTGCGGGAGCGGGCGCGAGTCGCCTGAGGCGGGCGTTTCCTGAGCTTCCGCGGCAGCGTTCGGGTCTGAAATCACCGGAAAATCGGCGCATTTGCGCCGTTGCAACCCCGTCATGATTTTGGCAATGTCCGCGCCACTTCGCGGCCGGGGTGCGCCGGACCATGGTCCAGCCCCACCCCTCGGCCTTCGGCCGGGCTGGGGCGCCCGGTCATCTTCAGTGAGAGGTTCAAATGACTGCTTTGTGGGTGATCATCGCCTGCGGCGCGCTGTCGATCGTGTACGGCATTTGGGCGACCAAGTCCGTCATGGAGTCGGACGCGGGCTCGCAGCGCATGCAGGAGATCTCGGCGGCCGTGCGGGAAGGCGCGGAAGCCTATCTCAAGCGCCAGTACACCACGATCGCCCTCGTCGGCGTCGTCGTCTTCATTCTTCTCTTCATCTTCCTGAGCTGGCAGGTGGCGGTCGGCTTCGCGGTCGGTGCGATCCTCTCGGGCGCGGCCGGCTTCATCGGCATGAACGTGTCGGTGCGCGCCAATGTCCGCACCGCGCAGGCCGCGATCGGCTCGCTCGCGGGCGGCCTCGAGCTGGCGTTCAAGTCGGGCGCGATCACCGGCATGCTGGTGGCGGGCCTCGCGCTGCTCGGCGTCACGGTCTATTTCGGCTTCCTCACGGGCACGCTGAAGCTCGCGGCCAACAGCCGCACGGTGGTCGACGCGCTGGTCGCGCTTGGCTTCGGCGCCTCGCTGATCTCGATCTTCGCTCGTCTCGGCGGCGGCATCTTCACCAAGGGTGCGGACGTCGGCGGTGACCTCGTCGGCAAGGTCGAGGCCGGCATTCCGGAGGACGATCCGCGCAACCCCGCGACGATCGCGGACAACGTGGGCGACAATGTCGGCGACTGCGCCGGCATGGCGGCCGACCTGTTCGAGACCTATGCGGTCTCCGTGGTCGCCACCATGGTGCTGGCCGCGATCTTCTTCGCGGGCACGCCGGTGCTCTACAACATGATGATCTATCCGCTCGCGATCTGCGGCGCCTGCATCGTCACCTCGATCATCGGCACCTTCTTCGTGAAGCTCGGCGCCAGCCAGTCGATCATGGGCGCGCTCTACAAGGGCTTCATCGCCTCGGCGGTGCTGTCGCTGGTCGGCCTCGCGCTCGCGACGCACTACCTGGTCGGCTGGGACGCCATCCAGGGCGCGACGCAGTTCACGGGCCGCAACCTGTTCATCTGCGGCGTCGTCGGCCTCGTGGTGACCGGCCTGATCGTGTGGATCACCGAATACTACACGGGCACCGACTATCGCCCGGTGCAGTCGATCGCGACCGCCTCGGTCACGGGCCACGGCACCAACATCATTCAGGGTCTCGCGGTGTCGCTCGAGTCGACCGCGCTGCCGACCCTGGTGATCATCGCGGGCATTCTGGTCACCTACGCGCTCGCCGGTCTGTTCGGCATCGCGATCGCGGTGACCACGATGCTGGCGCTCGCCGGCATGGTCGTCGCGCTCGACGCCTTCGGCCCGGTCACCGACAATGCCGGTGGCATTGCCGAAATGGCGGGCCTACCGAAGGATGTGCGCAAGTCGACCGACGCGCTCGATGCGGTCGGCAACACCACCAAGGCGGTGACCAAGGGCTATGCGATCGGCTCGGCGGGTCTCGGCGCGCTGGTGCTGTTCGCGGCCTATAACGAGGACCTGAAATACTTCATCGCCAACGCGGCGCAGTATCCCTACTTCCAGGGCGTCAAGCTCGACTTCTCGCTGAACAATCCGTACGTGGTCGTGGGCCTGCTGTTCGGTGGCCTGCTCCCGTACCTGTTCGGCGCGATGGGCATGACCGCGGTCGGCCGCGCGGCGTCCTCGATCGTCGAGGAAGTGCGCCGCCAGTTCCGCGAGAAGCCCGGCATCATGCAGGGCACCGACAAGCCGGACTACGGCAAGGCCGTGGACCTGCTCACCCGCGCGGCGATCAAGGAGATGATCATCCCGTCGCTGCTGCCGGTGCTCTCGCCGATCGTCGGCTTCTTCATCATCTACTACATCGCGGGCGGCGGAGCGGCCGGCAAGTCGGCGGCCTTCTCGGCAGTCGGCGCCATGCTGCTCGGCGTGATCGTGACGGGCCTGTTCGTCGCGATCTCGATGACCTCGGGCGGCGGCGCCTGGGACAACGCCAAGAAGTACATCGAGGACGGCCATCACGGTGGCAAGGGCTCGGAAGCCCACAAGGCCGCGGTGACCGGCGACACGGTGGGTGATCCCTACAAGGACACGGCGGGCCCCGCCGTGAACCCGATGATCAAGATCACCAATATCGTGGCGCTGCTGCTGCTGGCGATCCTCGCGCACTGACGCGCGGCGACTGCTGCGAACGAAAAAGCCCCGCGGCGCGAGCCGCGGGGCGGTTGGGTTGTGTTTGATTGCGCGCAGCGATGCCGCACACTCGGTTGTCATCCCGGCCAAGCGAGCGAAGCGAGCGCGAGCCGGGATCCATAATCCCGGTGGTCAAGATGCGGAAAGACAGGGGTTATGGATCCCGGCTCTCGCTTCGCTCGGCCGGAATGACGACGGAGTTTGCGGCCCCGCGCCGGATCGCCGAGTTAGCGGCCGACGATGCGGAAGATGGAACTCAGCAGTGAGAGCTCGGCGCCGCTGGTGGGGGTGGTGCGGCTGACGAAGTCGAAGATCTTGCCGTCCTGCAGCCGGTAGTCGGCGAGGCGCTCGACGCGGCGATTCTTGTCGAAATAGACCGCGACCACCCGCTGGTCCACGATCTTCTCGGGCATGAACGAGGTCTGCTCGCCGCGTTGCGAGATGTAATAAAATACCTCACCGCGCACGGTCGCGACCGTCGAGGGGGTGCCGAGCACAATCAGGACCTGCTCCTGCGGAGCGCCCAACGGGATCTGTTCCAGGGCGCCTTCCTGCAGGACGTAGCCGCGCGTGTAGGTTTGTGTGATGCAGCCGGACACCGTCAGGCCAAGCGCCAGCGCCGCCAGGGCAGGCAGAAAGATCCGACGGGCCTTGCGGCGGTTGATCATGGAATCGCCTTGTGACTGGTCACGCTTGCGCGGCGGGCGCGGGTGACGTACCCCGCTGCACCCCGAAATGCAATCTGGCCGGGCCAGACCGGATGAGCTGAATGTTCCCGTTCCCCTTCCGCCGACGACGGCAGGAGCAGAAGATCGACGCCCTCTATGGCGCGATCGTGGCGCAGGCGCGCCGGCCGGTTTTCTACGCAGACTATGGCGTGGCGGACACGGTCTCGGGCCGGTTCGACCTGCTCGTGCTGCATCTCGCCCTTGTGCTGCGGCAGCTGCGCGAGGCGCCCGAGGCGGTCCGGCCGCTCGGGCAAGGGCTGTTCGACGCCTTCTGCCGCGACATTGACGGCAATCTGCGGGAGATGGGCGTTGGGGATTTGGCTGTGCCGAAGGAGATGAAGCGCTTCGGCGAGGCCTTCTATGGACGCGCCGCGGCTTATGACCGGGCGCTGGCGGGCGAGGCGGACCTTGCCGCCACGCTCGCGCGCAACGTGCTCGGTGGCGAGGCGCATCCGGCGGCCGGGCGGCTCGCTGCTTATGTAAGGCAGACGGAGGGCGCGCTCGCACGCGACCTGTCCTGGACGATGGGCGGCGCGCTGCCTTTCCCGGATCCCGCGGGGATCGGCGAGCGGCCAGTCGCGCCGGCCGAGTGAGAAGGAGCATGCCATGACGGAGAGGGAGCTCCCTTGGAGCGTGCCGGTCCGGCTCGAGGACGTGCCCGAGCAGGGGCGGAGTTTCGACATGGAGGCGGATGCCGCCATGCGCGCCGCCATCGGCAAGATTGCAGGCGTGCGCGAGATCGATCACCTGGCGGCTCATTTCGACCTGCGCCGCGAGGCGGGCGACCGGCTCCACGTGATGGGGCGGGTGAGCGCGACGGTGGACCAGACCTGCGTCGTCACCCTGGAGCCGCTCACGAATGAGGTTGAGGAGACGATCGATCTCGTCTTCGCACCGCCGCAGGACGTGACGTTGGGGGAGGAAGACGAGGACGATCCGACTCGGACCTATCTGGAGCCCGATCCACCCGAGACCCTGGTCAATGGCGCGGTCGATCTCGGCGCGATCGCGACCGAGTTCCTGATCCTCGGAATCGACCCGTATCCGCGCAAGCCGGGAGCGGTTTTCACCGCGCCGCAGGCGCAGGAGGACACGGTTCACCCCTTCGCGGCGCTGGCGGCGCTGAAGAAAAAGGGCGGGAATGTCAAGGATTAGGCCCGTTGGCTCGATTCCAAAGGGCGGTTGAGTTGGGCCACCGACGCGTTATTGTCGCCCACCCGCGACCGGCCTTGCGCCGGACCGCTTCTCTCGGCGCGCCGTAGTCTTCCTGGATCGAGGATGCCGCAAAAAGTTCGGATCGCGCTTGATGCCATGGGGGGCGACCACGGGCCCAGCGTCGTCGTGCCGGGAGCCGAGATTTCCCTGGAACGCCACCCGGACACCGAGTTCATCCTGTTCGGCGACCAGGTCGTGCTGGAGCCGCTGGTCGCGGCGCGGCCGCGGTTGAAGGCCGCCGCGAAGCTGGTCCATACCGACGTTGTCGTGACGATGGACGCCAAGCCCAGCCAGGCACTGCGGCAGGGCCGCTGGAAGTCGTCCATGTGGCTCGCTATCGACGCGGTCAAGAAGGGCGAAGCCGACGTCGCGGTCTCGGCCGGCAATACCGGCGCGCTGATGGCGATGGCGAAATTCAACCTCCGGACCATGGCGGGGATCGAGCGGCCGGCGATCGCCGCGCTCTGGCCGACGTTGCGGGGCGAATCGATCGTGCTCGACGTGGGCGCCTCGATCGGCGCCGATGTGGACCACCTGGTCGATCTCGCCGTCATGGGCAGCGCCATGGCGCGGGTGCTGTTCGATCTGGAGCGGCCGACCGTCGGGCTGCTCAATATCGGGGTCGAGGAAGTGAAGGGGCTCGAGGAGGTGAGGGAAGCGGGCGCGATCCTGCGTGACGCCAATCTGCCGTTCCTCGACTATGTGGGATTCGT
The DNA here is from genome assembly GCA_023404705.1 of Pseudomonadota bacterium. Taxonomy (GTDB): domain Bacteria; phylum Pseudomonadota; class Alphaproteobacteria; order Rhizobiales; family Xanthobacteraceae; genus FEB-22. The sequence continues at coordinate 35,131 of JAEYAU010000039.1, read as the reverse complement.
GGAAGGAGACGACATTGGCAAAGGCACGGTGGACGTGGTGGTGACGGAAGGTTTCGCCGGAAATATCGCACTCAAGGCCGCGGAAGGAACGGCGCGGCAAGTGGGCGAGTATCTGCGCGCCGCGTTCTCGCGCACATGGCAGGCCAAGCTCGGCTACCTGCTGGCGCGCAAGGCGCTGCAGACGCTGCGCGACAAGATGGATCCGAACAAGGTCAACGGCGGCGTCTTCCTCGGCCTCAACGGCATCGTCATCAAGAGTCACGGCGGCACCGACGCGGAGGGGTTCGCGGCCGCGGTCGACGTCGGCTACGACATGGTACGTTACGAGCTCATGTCGAAGATCAACCAGACGCTCATTCGCCACGCTCGCACGGACCTCGGCTCGAGCACGGTCGGCGAGGCCATTTCGTGATCACGCGCTCCGTCGTTCTCGGCTGCGGCAGCTACCTGCCGCGCCGGATTCTCACCAATGACGATCTTTCGCGGATGGTCGATACGTCCGACGACTGGATCGTGCAGCGCACCGGCATTCGCGCACGCCATGTCGCGGCGGAAGGCGAGCTCACCTCGGACCTCGCGCTCGCGGCCGCCAAGGCGGCGCTCGCAGACGCAGGCGTCGATGCGCAGTCGATCGACCTGATCGTGCTCGCGACCTCGACGCCGGACAATACCTTCCCGGCCACCGCGGTCTCGGTGCAGTGCCAGCTCGGCATCAATCACGGCGCGGCGTTCGATCTGCAGGCTGTGTGCACAGGCTTCGTCTACGCGCTCGCCACCGCGGATGGGCTGCTGCGCACCGGCAATCACAAGCGGGCGCTGGTGATCGGGGCCGAGACCTTCTCGCGCATCCTCGACTGGACCGACCGCGGCACTTGCGTGCTGTTCGGCGACGGTGCCGGCGCGCTGGTGCTCGAGGCGCAAGAGCAGCCCGGCACGCGCGACGACCGCGGCCTGCTCGGCTCGCAGCTGCGCTCGGACGGCCGACATAAGCTCAAATTGTATGTAGACGGCGGGCCGTCATCGACCGGAACGGTCGGCCACCTCCGCATGGAGGGGCGCGAGGTCTTCCGGCATGCGGTCGGCATGATCTCGGGCGTGGTCACGGACGTGCTCGCCCAGTCCGGCTACACCACCGAGGACATCGACTGGTTCGTGCCGCACCAGGCCAATAAGAGAATCATCGACGGCTCGGCGCACAAGCTGCACATCGCACCCGAGAAAGTTGTGACAACCGTGGACCGCCACGGCAACACCTCGGCGGCCTCGATTCCGCTCGCTCTGGCGGTCGCACGGGCCGATGGACGGATAAAACAGGGCGATCTGGTGCTGCTGGAGGCCATGGGCGGCGGATTCACCTGGGGGTCAGCCCTGCTGCGCTGGTAGATCAGTCACGCTCAAAACTGGCCTTGCGTCATCATTGACCCAGCGACAACATGTGAATATCGTCGATAATTCATAAGGATAGAATGATCGCCGGGAGCGGGGTCGGGCGATGGCTGGGAAGACGGTTACACGCGCAGATCTGTGCGAAGCGGTCTATCAAAAAGTCGGTCTCTCACGGACCGAATCCGCCGCTCTGGTGGAGTCGGTGCTGCAAGAGATTACCGACTGTCTCGAACGAGGCGAGACCGTGAAGCTGTCGTCGTTCGGATCCTTCGTGGTCCGCAACAAGGGACAGCGCACCGGACGTAATCCGAAGACCGGCAAGGAAGTGCCGATCTCTCCGCGACGCGTGATGGTGTTCAAGCCTTCCGCGATCCTGAAGCAGCGGATCAATTCGGGCGCGGATGGAAACGGCACATGACATCGCGCGCCCGAACGGAGTGATGCATGCTCCGGCGACGTGGCCACGAGTTCGCCGATAAGAGCATGCCCAGGGCAAGACTTTGATGGACAAGGCGCCCGACGCTTTCCGCACCATCAGCGAAGTCGCCGACGATCTCGACTTGCCGCAGCATGTGCTGCGCTTCTGGGAAACCCGCTTCCAACAGATCAAGCCGATGAAGCGCGGCGGCGGCCGCCGCTACTATCGTCCTGACGATGTCGATCTGCTGCGCGGCATTCGCCATCTGCTCTATGGCGAGGGCTACACGATCCGCGGCGTGCAGCGCATTCTGAAGGATCACGGCGTCAAGTTCGTACAGAACGTCTGGCAGGCCGGCGCGCCGCAGCCGGCCCGCGTCGCAGGCGATGTCGGCGAAGGCGACGAGCCGGAGCTCGCGCGGCCGCTGCCCGGTCAACGCGGGCGCGAGAGCGAAGGCGGCGAGCGCAAGAGGCTGTTCGGTCTGATCCCGAGCTTCGGCAGTGAGGACGAGAGTCCCGAGCGCGCGCCCGGCGCGCGCGTCGAGCCGGGCCTGGAAGCGACCGTCGCGGAGGATGAAGAAGACGAGGAGGCGGAGGAGTCGGAGGCCCCCGCAGCATCCGCACCTCCTGCAGCGCGTCCCGCGCCGCCGGTCGAGCTCGAGCGGCGTCCGCTGCCTGCGCCGGCCGTACAGCCGCCGACGCTGCTGCGCGATGATGTGCGCCGGCTGCAGGCGGCGCTGCACGAGCTCAGCGAATGCCGGCGCCTGCTCGACGCGGCGCTCGAGGACGAGCCACGCTGACGGCGCAATTGCCGCCGAATAAGACGCGCATGTGGTCGATCTATCTGGCGGGTCCCGAGGTCTTTCTGCCCGATGCGCACGTGGTCGGCGAGCGCAAGAAGGCGCTCTGCACGGCCTATGGCTTCGAAGGTCTGTTCCCGCTCGACGGCGAGATGACGCCGGATCCGCACGGGCGCGTCGACCAGGCGATCTACCGCGCCTGCGTCGATCAGATCCGTCGCGCCGATATCGGCATCTGCAATCTCACGCCGTTCCGCGGCGCCAGCGCCGATGCCGGCACCGTGTTCGAGCTCGGCCTGATGGTCGGGCTTGGCAAACCCGTGTTCGGCTACACCAACGTGATCGACGACCTGATGGCGCGCACCGCGCCGCGCGAGGCGCTGGTGTTCGACCATGCGACGCAGGAGTGGCGTGACACATCGGGCCTGCTGGTCGAGAACTTCGGCAATGCCGACAACCTGATGATCGACTGCGCGCTCCTCACCCACGGCGGGCACCGCATCGTGCGCCACGCGGCCGCTGATCCGTTCCGCGACCTCGCGGCGTTCGAGACCTGCCTGCGGCTCGCCGCCAGCGCAGCGCGGCAGCTTTCCGACAAGGGGTGATCGCGTCGGAGAAGATGCGCGGATCGTGAGCGTGGACTAATACTTCTCGGGCGTCTGCGCCGACGCGTCTCGATCCGAACGATCCCGCAAGGTGGCCGCGCGCACCAGGATCATCAGCGTGACCGGAGTCGTCACGGTGACGAGGAGCAGGATCAGCACCTCGTGCAGCACCGCGCGCCCCTCGATCGCCGAGAAATACAGCATGGAGGCGATCGCGATGGAGGCGGTCCCGACGGTCGTGCCCAGGGTCGGCGCATGCACGCGCGCGTAGAAGCTCTTGAGCCGGAGGAGGCCGATCGACCCGATCAGCGTGACGGCCGCGCCGCCGACGAGAAGCACGGAGGTCAGCACTGCGACCCAGACCGGGATCTCCGCGCCGGCGTTCATTCGATCACCTCGCCACGCAAGAGGAACTTGGCCAGCGCGACCGTTCCGACGAAGCCGAGCAGCGCGACGACGAGAGCGGCCTCGAAATAGTGGGTGCTGCCCGAGCGGATGCCGAAGGTGAGGAGCAGCAGCATGGCGTCGACGTAGAGCGCATCGAAGCCGACGACGCGATCCTGCGCGCGCGGTCCGCGCAGCATGCGATAGGCCGCGCATGCGAGTGCGAGGCCGAGAAGGAGCTGGGCAACCAGCAACGACCAGGTCAGGACGACGGCGCTCATCCGCAGATCTCCAGCAGAGGCCGCTCGTAGCGCTCCTTGATGGTCGCGACCCAGGCGGCTTCGTCCTCGAGGTCGAGAACGTGGATCGTCAGCGTCCCGGTGCGTGCATCGAAATTCACCCACAAGGTGCCGGGAGTCGACGTGATGATGCAGGCGAGCGCAGCCAGTCCATAGGGATCACGAAGCGCGAGCGGAATGTCCATGAAGCCCGGCGTCGTCACCTTCCGCGGATCGAGGATGATGCGCCCCACGGCGACGTTTGAGCGCAGGATGTCGATCAGCACCGTGCCCAGCAAGCGCAGAACGACGAGCGGTCGGCGCAAGCGGCTCGCCGGCGGATCCAGCAACGCGAAGGTCCAGCCGCCGGCCAGCGCGACGAGCGCGCCGAGCAGGAGCTGGCCAGGCGTGAGCGCCTGATTGAGCAACAGCCAGAGGAGCAGCAGTGCGATGCTCAGGCGCGGAAAAGGCAGAAGTCGCGTCATCGGACCTCCGGTCTCTGTTCGGCAGACGCGGACCGCAGGACGTGGCGAACGTAATCCTGCGGGGCGTGGAGCGATTGCGCGGTCGATTGCATGAAGCGCATGACGGGACCGGCCTGCACGGTCTGCAGACCGCAGAGGATCAGGAGGATGGCGACCGGCGCGATCTCGATCACGCGAACGCGCGGCACGGCGCGGTCGGGCGCCGCCCAGAACGCGTTGATGCCGGCGCGCGTCATGGCGATGAGGACCGCAAGTCCGGACAAGATGAGCACGGCGAGCAGAAGCCAGGACACGGCCGGAATGGCGCTTATAGCGCCGCCGTCCGGGCGTCCGAGCGCCGCCGAGAGCAGCGCGAACTTGGCGATGAAGCCGGACAGCGGAGGCAAGCCTGCGATCACCAAGGCGCAGGCGATGAAGGCGAGCCCCAGCACGCCCATGGTGGCCGGAATGGAGATGCCGGATTCTCCCTCGGCCTGTTCGACGTCTTCGTCCTCGCCATAGATCTCACGCGTCACCGCGAGCACGTCGGCGCCCGGCTCCCTGCCACGTTCGACGAGCTCGACCAGAAGGAAGAAGGCGCTGATGCCCAGGGTGGAGCTGACCAGATAGAACAAGGCGCCGCCCGTGACATCGACCCGGTCCATGCCGATCGCGGCCAGCACGGTGCCGGACGACACGAGCACGGCGAATCCGGCGAGCCGCGCCATGCCTTGCGACGCCAGCGCCCCGATGGTGCCGAAGGCGATGGTCGCGAGGCCGCCAAACAGCAGCCATTCTCCGCCGAAGCCGGCCGAGACTCCCGCCTGCTCACCGAACAGGAGCAGCCATAGCCGGAGCACGATATAGGCGCCCACTTTCGTCAGCAGCGCGAACACGGCTGCGACGGGCGGGCTGGCAGCCGCATAGGTGGTCGGCAGCCAGAAGCAGAGTGGCCACATGCCGGCCTTGATGAGGAAGGCGACGCCCAGAATGGCCGCGCCCGCCTCGAGGAGAGCGCGGTTCTCCGGAGCGCTCTCCGGAATCCGCATGGCGAGATCGGCCATGTTGAGCGTGCCGCCGACCCCATAGATGAGGCTCACGCCGATGAGGAACAGCAGCGATGCCGCGAGATTGACCGCGATGTAGTGGAGCCCGGCCTTGACCCGCGCGGATCCTGAGCCGTGCAGCGCGAGCCCATAGGATCCGGCCAGCATCAGCTCGAAGAAGACGAAAAGGTTGAAGAGATCGCCAGTCAGGAAGGCGCCATTGAGGCCCATCAGCATGAACTGGAAGAGCGCGTGGAAATGCGCCCCGACGCGGTGCCAGCGCGCGAGCGAGAAGGTCACGGCCGCGAGGGCCAGGATGCTGGTGAGAAGCAGCATCAGCGACGAGAGGCGGTCGGCGACGAGCAGGATGCCGAACGGCACCGGCCAGGCGCCGAGGCGATAGATCGCTGCGACGCCCGTCGGGCTTGCATCGGCGCGCAGCAGCAGGGCGATCGCGATGGCGACGAGCGCAAACGTCGAAACCAGATTGAGCGCGGCTTTCGCGCTGCGGCGCTGCTCACCGCCCAGCAGGAGCATGGCGGCGGCCGCGACGAGCGGCAGCAGAACCGGCAGCACGACGAGGTGATCGACCATGCGCGTCACGATTCAGGCTCCGTGCCGTCGACGTGATCGGTCCCGGTCAGGCCGCGCGCAGCCAGCAGGACGACGAGAAACAGTGCGGTCGTCGCGAAGCTGATGACGATGGCCGTCAGCACGAGCGCCTGCGGCAGCGGGTCCGCGTGTTGCGCCGGATCGCCGCTGGCGTAGGCCGCGAGAATGGGAGCGGCTCCGGTGCGCAGGCCACCCATTGCAAGAATGAACAGGTTGACCGCGTAGGAGAGGAGCGAAAGGCCGATGATCACCTGAAAAGTGCGCGGCCGCAGGATGAGCCACACGCCTGCACCTGTCAGCGCGCCAATGCCCAGCGCGAGAACGAGCTCCATCACGGCACCCCTTCGGTGGCATCGCGGGTGCGCTTCTCCGGCTCGCGCGATCGCGGCGCGCGATGGCTGCGCACCGACTGATGCGCGATCGCGATCAGCATCAGCACGGTGGCGCCGAGAACCACTGCGAACACGCCGATGTCGAAGAGCAGGGCGCTTGCGGCCGGCACACGGCTGAGCGGCGGCAGGTCGACATAGGAGAAATAGGACGTCAGAAACGGCCGTTTGAACAGCAATGCGGCCGCACCCACGCCCGCAGCCAACAAGAGCCCGGCGCCCATCCAGGTCACGGGCAGGACGCGCAGGCGCGCTTCGACCCAAATCGTTCCTCGGGCCATGTATTGGAGAATGAATGCCGTCGCCATCGTGACGCCGGCGATGAATCCGCCACCGGGCAGATCATGTCCCCGCAGCAGGAAGTAGAGCGCCGCGACGCCGATCACCGGAAACATCAATCCCATGATCAATGCCGGAACCGCCATGGACTCCTTCAATGTGTCGCCCTCGTCGCGATCGGGCCGCGCGCGGTCGGACACGTTCTGCGCGCGCTGCTGCTCGGGGACCGGGATGCTCTCGAGCGCCGGGCGAAAGCGTCGCAACAGCGCGTAGACCGTGAGTGCGACGACAGCGAGCACCGTGATCTCGCCGAACGTATCGAAGGCGCGGAAATCGACCAGGATCACGTTGACGATGTTGGTGCCGCCCCCACCCGTATAGGCATTCTCGACGAAGTAGCGCGAGATGCTGTCGGGCACGGGGCGCACCATGGAGGCGTAGGCCAGCGCTGCCATCCCGGTCCCTGCCGCGACCGCCATGGCGAAGTCGCGGACGCGATACCATCGGAGTGCGGGCCCCTTGGATTCCGCGCCGGCGACACGCTTCGGCAGCCATCGCAGACCAAGCAGGAGCAGCACCGTCGTGACGGCCTCGACGACGAGCTGCGTCAACGCCAGATCAGGCGCCGACAGCCAAACGAAGGTGAGGCAGGTCACCAGGCCGGCGCCGCCGAGCAGAATGAGCGCGGTGAGACGGTGGAACTTGGCCTGATATGCGGCTCCGACCGCGCATGCGACTCCGACCGCCCAAAGGAGTGCAAATGACAGATCCAGGTCGGCGGGCGGATGGGCCGCCGCCGCGAGGCCACGGGACCAGAGCGGCAGCAGCGCCGCCGCGATGGCGACGAGCAGCACGAGCTGCAGCTGTGGCTGGAGGCGGCGCGTGCCGAGCACGGATTCCAGCCAGCGCGCGAGCCGCCAGGACAACGACACCAGGAGACGGTCGAAGATGCGCTGGCCCTTGATATGACGCAGCAGCGGCGCTCCGTCGTTCGTAAGAATATAGGACCTGAGCAGAAGATAGATGGTGACGCCCCCGGCCATGGCCACGAAGCTCATCAGGAGTTCCGGGGTGAACCCGTGCCAGACCGCAAGACTGTAGGCCGGCGGCGAAGGCCCGACGACCGCGCGCACCGCCACGTCGAGCACGGGACCGATCGTGAGCGCGGGTGCAATGCCGACGACGAGGCAGGCGAGCACGAGCAGCTCGGCCGGAAAGCGCATGAGGAAAGGGGGTTCATGCGGCGTGCGCGGCAGATCTGTGGCGAGCGGGCCGAAGAAGACGTCGCGGATGAAGCGCAGCGAGTAGGCGACCGTGAACATGCTGGCGAGCGTCACGATATACGGAAGAGCCTGATCGACGAGCGAATTGTCGTGGATCTCGATCGTCTCGGCGAAGAACATCTCCTTGGAGAGAAAGCCGTTGAGCAATGGAACGCCGGCCATTGCGGCGGCCGCCACCATGGCGAGGGTCGCGGTGATCGGCATCGCGTGCCACAGCCCGCTCAGGCGGCGGATATCGCGCGTGCCGCTTTCGTGGTCGATGATGCCGGCGGCCATGAACAGCGAGGCCTTGAAGGTCGCGTGATTCATGATGTGGAAGATCGCGGCGATCTGTCCGAACGGCGTATCGAGTCCGGTCAGCAGCGTGATCAGCCCGAGATGGCTGATGGTCGAATAGGCGAGCAGCCCTTTCAGGTCCTGCTGGAAGAGAGCCAGAAATGCGCCGAGGATGAAGGTCGCGAGGCCGATCGATCCGACCAGCCAGAGCCATTCGTTGGTCGAGCCCAGGGCCGGCCAGAGGCGCACCAGCAGGAACACGCCAGCCTTCACCAGGGTGGCCGAATGCAGATAGGCGGAGACCGGCGTCGGCGCCGCCATGGCCTGCGGCAGCCAGAACTGGAACGGGAACTGGGCGCTCTTGGTGAAGGCGCCGAGCAGCACGAGGATGAGTGTCGGCAGGTAGAGCGGATGCAGCCGGATCGTCTCGCCGGACGACAGAACCTGGTCGAGATCGTAGCTGCCCACGATATGACCCAGGATCAGCACGCCGGCGAAGAGGCAGAGGCCGCCAATTGAGGTGATGATCAGCGCCATTCTGGCGCTGTCGCGCGCCTGTGCGGTCTGATGGCGATAGCCGATCAGGAGGAAGGAAAAGAGGCTGGTGAGCTCCCAGAAGAAGACCAGCTGGATCAGGTTGCCCGAGAGCACGATGCCCAGCATTGCGCCCATGAAGGCGAGCAGGAACGAGAAGAAGCGCGGCACCGGGTCGGAGGCCGGCATGTAGTAGCGCGCGTAGAGGACGACGAGGAACCCGATGCCGGTGACGAGCACCGCAAAGACCCAGGCGAACCCGTCGATTCTCAGGGTGAAGTCCAGGCCGAGTTGCGGCACCCACGCGATCCGAAGTCGGATGACTCCGCCATCGGCAATTCCCGGCCAGGTCAGGGCCATCAGGACCAGCGCGGCCAGCGCGACCGCGCCTGCGAGCCAGGCTGCGGCATCGCGCGCGTTCGTCCGCAAGAGCGCCGCGAGACCGCTTCCGAGGAAAGGAAGTGCGAGGGCAGCGATGGCCAACGTCTCGTGCGGCATCAACCTGCCCTTGTGCGAAAAGTCACCTCGGAAATACGGTTCGTGCGTTCATATCGTTGATTTGTCGGTCCGAATGCAAGCGAGTTGCGCCGTCGAGACTGTCGCACCGAGGGCCGCCTGGATCGCCGGCGTCGATCCGTCATCAACCCGCCATGCAAGGAACCGGGCATGCCATGTCGTCGCGCGCCTTTCCAATCGCGGTGACGCAAGTACACTTTTGCCAATCCGCCTGACGGAATGACAGCGGAAAAGCAGCGCCTGCGGAGAGTCAACGGTGTCCTATCGACTCTTCCGCGCGCGAATGCAGGTCGCCCGGCCTGCTCTTGGGAGAAACGTATGACACTTCCCCGTCGCAGGTTCCTGCAATTGGCGGCGTTCGCCGGGGCGCTGCCGGCCGCGAGGCGTACGGCCTGGGCGCAGGCCTATCCGGCGCGCCCGGTGCGCGTGATCGTGCCCGTGGCGGCCGGCGGCGCCAATGACGTCACGGCGCGCCTGATCGGACAATGGCTGTCGGAGCGGCTCGGCCAGCAGCTCGTCATCGAGAACCGGCCCGGCGCCGCGACCAATCTCGGGACGGAGACTGCGCTGCTGTCGCCGGCGGACGGCTACACGCTGCTGATTGCCGGGAGCAATGCCGCGATCAATCCCAGCCTGTTCACCAACCTCCGTTTCAATTTCATTCGCGACGCGGCGCCGATCGGCAGCATCGTGCGCGTTCCGCAATTGATGCAGGTCACACCGTCGCTGCCGGCGAACAGCGTTCCCGAGTTCATCGCCTATGCGAAAGCGAATCCGGGCAAGATCGCGATGGGCTCGGGTGGCAACGGCTCGCCCGCCCATGTGGTCGGCGAATATTTCAAGCTCATGACCGGCACCGATCTCACGCATGTGCCTTATCGAGGCGCGGCGCCGGCGGTCAATGATCTGATCGGCGGACAGATCCACGTGGCCTTCACCGAGATGGCGACCTCGCTGGGGCACGTCAGAGCCGGCAAGCTGCGCGCCTTGGCGGTGACGACTGTGTCGCGCTCGGACGCGCTGCCGGACGTCCCGACCTTGAGCGAGTTCATCCCAGGCTTCGAGGCGAGCCAGTGGATCGGCCTCGTCGCGCCCAAGGACACACCGCGCGAGATCGTCGAGATGCTCAATGCGGAGATCAACGCAGGGCTGCGCGACGCCACCTTGAAGACGCGGTTCGCCGAGCTTGGCGGCACGGTCTTGCCGGGGACGCCGGAAGATTTCGGCAAGCTCATTCGCGATGAGACCGAGAAATGGGGCAAAGTCATCCGCGACGCCAACATCAAGGTGGGATGATTGCTCGTGCATGCGATGCGTGACGTTGATGTGCAGCAAGGGATTGGCGCTGTTATCCGGGCTTACGAAGCGCAGGGGGCGCATCGTACCGGAACCGATGTCGATCGAGCGTCCGGGGAATGGCTCGCTGATGAAGTGCGTCGGATCGGGCTCGAACCGGCGCTCGAGGAGTTCACGCTTAGCCGCATCGATCCAGTCGCGGCGACTCTCGAGGTGAACGGTCGGAAGATCGAGGGACTGCCGTTATTCGACGGCGCCTTCACGAGTTCGGCGGGGATTTCGGGCCCGCTGGGGGAGCTAAACAGCGAAGCCCTGATCGGGCTTACGGAGATTCCGCCGAACGCAGCCGAGGCCGGCGCCTTGGGCGAAGCACGCCGGCAAGACCGGCATCAAGCGATCGTCGTCATCACGCGGGGCGCGCGGCCTGGATTATGCCCGAGCAATGCCGACAGCTTCCTGCGTCCGTTCGGACCTCCGGTGCTCCAAGTGGACAGCGAGGAGGCCTCCTTCCTTGCGGCATGCGCACGACAAGGCGCGACAGCGCGGCTCACGGCGCATGTCCGACACGTCGAGGCAAAAGCCTTGAACGTGGTCGCGGTGGCTCCGGGACAGGACAGAAAAGCGGCGCCGTTGGTTGTCATGACGCCGCGCAGCGGCTGGGGAGCGTGCGCGAGCGAGCGCGGCGGTGGGCTGGCGTGCTGGCTGGATATCATGCGCGCGATGCGCGCCACGCGGCCCGTCAGGGATGTGTTGTTTGTTGCCTCGAGCGGCCATGAGCTCGGTCACCTCGGGCTCGAGAGCTTCATCGCGCGCCGGCCGGGGATCGTTGCGGCCGCGAAAGCGTGGATCCATCTCGGCGCCAATATCGGCGCGGCGCAGGGACCCGGCAATCTGCTGCAGGCGTCCGACGACGAGATGGAAGCGCTGATGGAGGAGGCCATGACGAAGGCCGGGCTCCGGATCGACCGGCGTCACGCGCGCGGCACGGTTCCGCTGGGGGAAGCGAAGAACGTCCATCATGGCGGCGGACGGTTCGTCTCCATCATCGGCAGCAACGACCTTTTCCACAATCCGAGCGACCGTGGTGCGGAGGTGGTCGACCTCGACGTGATCGCGCGCTTTGCCGGCGCCTTTGCGGCCGTCGGGGCGTCACTCGCGGGCGCCTGACGCGGCGGAACCATATGGGCGCTGCCGTTGCGCGCCCAGCCCGGCCCGACTATACAGGCCGCCTGTCGGAGCGTAGCGCAGCCCGGTTAGCGCACCAGTCTGGGGGACTGGGGGTCCCGAGTTCAAATCTCGGCGCTCCGACCATTTTTCTCCAGCATTTTGAACGATTTATCGGGCTGACTCGCGACCGCGCCTCAGCCTCAGCCGGCGCCACCCGGGGCCGCGACGGGCGCGGGCGCGTGCAGCGGGCCGCGGATCGCGAGCGTGACGAAGGCCACGGCGCCGACCAGGTAGACCGCCAGATAGGCCAGCAGGAAGCCGACAATGTCGAGGCGCGCCACGACCGCGATTACGCTCATCAGCGTCATCGCGGCGACCAGCGAGAGCGCGATGCGCGACATCTCCTTGAAGTAGCCGGTGTGGATCAGGAGCGAGGTCGCGACGTTCTGCACCATGTTGGCGAGCATCAGGGCGATCAGGATCGGGCCGATCTCCTTCGGCATCGTGACGGCGCCGCCGAGCAGGATGCGGAAAATCAGGTCGGCCCCGAAGAAGAGCACGGTGCAGATCACGGCGGTGGGCACGCCGATGAGCAGCAGCGCCTGCAGGGTGACGCGGGTTAGCGTCACGGTGTCGCCTTCGGCATAGGCGCGCGTCTGGCGCGGCACCGCGATGTCGCAGCCCACCGCGTAGATGAGCCCGGCGCCGCGGAAGATCTTGAAGGTGGTGTCGAGAATGATGGTGGGCGCGCCGAGACCGAAGAAGGCCGGCACCACATAGTAGGGGAAATTGTAGATGTAGAGCTCGCTCGCCGCGAAGCTGCCGCTGCGCAGCACGTTGGCGCGGTTCTCGCGGAAGAAGGTGGCGAGCCGGCGCGGGATACCGCGCAGCTCGGGCGACAGGGCGTCCTTCTGCACGAGGCGCCGCGCCAGCAGCACGATGAGCACGAGCCAGAGCGCATTGGCCGCGATCACGAAGGCCAGCATCGAGACGCCGGCGAGCAGCGACAGCATCATGACAATGTGGCCGACGCGGCGGAGCGCCTCGAAAGTCTCGAACTGAACGAAGGTGTCGGTTGCGATCGAGGCGTTGCGGAACACGAACCAGACGAGATTGAGCGCGCAGAAGACGAAGAACAGGCCGAACTCGAGCGCGAGCCGCAGCGAGGTGTCGGCGCGCAGCGCCATCACGGCGAAGCAGATCACGCCGCCGAGCAGCACCAGGGCCGCATAGAACCAAGCGACCGCCGTGGTCTGGCCGGCGATTTCGGGATCCGCTGTGCCGTTGAGATGACGCGCGCGCAGCCGCAGGAACAGGATGCGGGAGATGCCGAGATCGAAGAACCAGAGCGAGAGGCCGAGCGCGGCGACGACCACGAAGAGTGAGAAGAGATCCGGGCTCAGCACGCGGACCAGGACGAAGGTCTGAATCAGTCCAGAGGCAACTGCCGCGGAGGCGGTCGTGATCCGCAGCCCCAGATAGGGCAAGGAGAAGTGGCGGAACAGACGGCCCATGCCGACCCTCGTGAAACCGGTGCTGCCGGCGATCCGAACGGCTTACCGGATGTCGCCTAAGAAAGCCTAACGGCGCAGTATCGGGGCGGCATGAGCCGCGCCGGCCGCAGCGTCAGCGGTATGCCAGCGGGTGCGTGGGGCCTTGCGCGCCTCCAGTCCGCGTTCGGTGGCGACGAACAGAGCCCAGACGAGCCCCATCTGCAGATAAAAGCTGCGCCAGTGATCGGTGTCGATCACGGCGCCTTCGATCGCGACCGCGAAGAAGGCCGCGAGTGCGGCGATCACATAGGGCTGCCAGGGCGTGGCGACCAGCGCGGCGCGCAGCCCGACACCGATGGTGAGCAGGACCAGCGTCAGATAGGCCATGCCGCCGAGCCAGCCATAGACCAGGAAGGCGTGCAGATAGACGTTGTGCTGCTGCAGGCCGAATTCGCGCGCGAAGGTGTAGGGGCCGACGCCGAAGGGATGATCGAACACCTCCTGAAAAGCGAGCCGCTGCAGGTCGAAGCGGCCCATGGTGGTGCCGGCATCGTAATATTGGATGAGCTTTGCCCGCTCGAAGAACATCTTGCTGATCGCATCGAACGAGAGCGCGATCATGATCAGCGCTGCAAGCCCGACGATGATCACGATGCTGAGCGTGACGATCCGGGCACGCGATCGCAGGGTGGGCGCGGTGATGAACATCAGGCCGAGGGTGAGCGCGGCCGCCAGACCGAAGTTGAACCAGGCGCCGCGCGAGAAGCTGAGGAACAGTCCGGCCAGGATCACCAGCATGGTCGCGGCCCGCAGCGGCCGGAAGCCTTCGCTGATCAGCGACTGAAGCAGCAGCAGGAGCGGGAGGATCAGGAACGGCCCGAACACGTTCGGGTCCTTGAAGGTGGCGTTGGCGCGGCCGATGGTGGCGAAGATCGTCGCGGTGCCCGCGATATTGAAATAGCCGATGGCGCCGATGATCGAGACCGCCACCGCGGCGATGACGTAGGCGCGCCGCATCAGCGTGAGCCGGCGCATGGTGTCGGTCGCGAACAGGCACGCGAAGACCACGGCCGTGAAGGCCATGAACCACGAGATCGCGGCGTAGCGGATCGTCTTCTCCTGGCCCACCACCGGGATGACGGCCAGGAGTCCACCGACGTTCATGAGAATGATCAGAGCGAGCAGCGGCAGCAGCCGCCGGTCGAAGCCGACACCCGCGACCACGCAGAGGAAGCCGAGCACGGCCGCGACGCCTTCATAGGGCGCGGGCTCGATGAGAACGAGCGGGCTGATCAGGATCGTGACGAAGAGGACGCCGTGCAGCAGCTGGGACGCGGCACTCGTGGGAACGCGCGCGATCCGACCCGGCATGTCCGCATGCGCAACGGCGCTCAATACGCGTTCTCGGTCTTGGCCAGCGCGAAGGGCGTCACCGCCAGGATGTAGAGGTCGAACAGCACCGACCAGTTCTCGATGTAGTAGAGGTCGTGCTCGACGCGGCGCTGGATCTTCTCGTGGCGGTCGGTCTCGCCGCGCCAGCCGTTGATCTGCGCCCAGCCCGTGATGCCGGGCTTCACGCGATGGCGCGCGAAGTAGCCGTCCACGGCCTCGTCATAGAGCCGATCCTCGGCCTTGGCGTGCACGGCGTGGGGACGCGGGCCGACCAGCGAGAGGTTGCCCTTGAACACCACATTGAAGAGCTGCGGCAGCTCGTCGAGGCTGGTCTTGCGGATGAAGCGGCCGACGCGCGTGACGCGCGGATCGCCCTTGGTGACCAGCCTGGATGCGGTCGCGTCGCTCTGATCCACATACATCGAGCGGAACTTGTAGACCTCGATCAGCTCGTTGTTGAAGCCGTACCGCTTCTGCTTGAACAGCACCGGACCCTTGCTGTCGAGCTTGACGGCCAGGGCGGTGAGCAGCAGCACCGGCGAGAGCGCGATCAGGGCCAGGGTGCCGACGATGCGGTCGAACAGCCATTTCATGACGACGTCCCAGTCCGCGATCGGCTTGTCGAAGACGTCGAGCACCGGGACGTTGCCGATGTAGGAATAGGAACGCGGGCGGAAGCGGAGCTTGTTGGTGTGCGCCGAGAGGCGGATGTCGACGGGCAGCACCCAGAGCTTCTTGAGCATTTGCAGGATGCGGGTCTCGGCCGTGATCGGCAGCGAGAAGATCACGAGATCGACGCGGGTGCGGCGGGCGAACTCGATCAGATCGTCGACGGTGCCGAGCTTCTGCTGGCCCGCGCAGGTCGGCGGCGAGCGGTCCTCGCCGCGGTCGTCGAACACGCCGACCACGCGCACGTCGGAGTCGCGTTGAACGTCGAGCGCGCCGATGAGCTGCTCGCCGGCGTCGCCGCCGCCGACCACCACGGCGCGGCGATCGAGCCGCCCGTCATGCGTCCAATGACGCACCAGGCCGTACAGGCAGAAGCGGAAACCGAGCAGGGCGATCAGGCCGATGCCGTAGAACGAGCCGAGCCACAGTCGCGAATAGGTGTCGCCGAGCTTTGCGAAGAACATGCCGGCCGCGACCGTGAGGAACACGAGGCCCCAGCCGACCACGAGGCGCGCGGACTGGCTCACGGGGCTGCGGAACGCCTGCACCTGATAGATGTCCGCGGCCTGGAAGGCGAGCACGGCCAGAGCCGCGATCCCGCCGGCGGTCAGGATGTAATAGAGCTCGAGCGTGCGACCATCGACCGGATAGACATAGAGCAGATAGATGAGCACGCCGATCGCCGAGATCACACCGAACTCGATCATGCGGACGAAGCCGGCAACGACGATCGGCGAGTAGGCGGGCGCCACACGCTGCGCGACCACACTCATGGCCGCGGGCGAGAGCTCGCCTCGCGGAGCACGGATCGCCGCCGCGCTCGCGCCGATCGAAACGGCGCCGATCATGCTGCGACGGCCGCCCTCGAAGCCCATCATGACGGACATTCCCCAGTGTACAAACGCAGCCAGATACACGGCGCGTGGCGCTGGGTTTAGCGAAAAAGCATCAAGAAACACTTAGTGGAATCGTAGAGTCACTTAAGCATCGCGTGCGCGCGGAGCGCCTCGCGGTACGCATCTATCACGGAGTCCGTCATAACTTCAGTCGAGAAGTGCGCGCGTATACGATCTCTCAAGGTTAACGCCGCGTTGCGTGCCGCCTCGTGTCCGTCCAGGGTCGTCGTGATCGCGCGCGCGAGCGCACTGACATCGCCGGTTGGAACGAGACGGTCCGCTTGCGGACCGAAGATCTCGGGAATGCCGCCGACATTGGTGGTGATGAGCGGCATGCCGGCGGCGCCGGCTTCGAGCACGATATAGGGCAGGGATTCGGCGCGCGATGGAACCACGGCGCAGCGGCCGCGAGCGAAGGCGGCGCGTGCCGCCATCACACCTGCAAAATGAATGGCGTCGGACAGACCGAGCCGCTCCACCTGCTGGCGCAGCGCGGCCTCATCGGGGCCAGCGCCGACGAGGGTCGCGGTCACGCGCCGGCCGGATTGCGCGAGCAATGCGATCGCATCGATCAGCACGTCGATGCCCTTGAGCATGCGTAGCTCGCCGACGAAGACGAGATCGGTGGCATCCGTATCGGCCTCGATCGGCGCGAACTCCGCGGGCGTGACGCCGTTGTGGACCACGCGCACCAGCGCCCGCGGTGCGCCGAGTTTCGCCGCGAAAGCGTCGCGGCCGAACGCGCTCTCGAACAGGAACAGCTCCGTGCGGCCTTTCAGCACGCGCTCGAGCCCGAGATAGACGAGCCCGACTGGCGAGGTCGCACTGTAGTGCAGGCTGCCGCCGTGCGGCGTGTAGACGCGGATCGCGCGGGAGGGCCGCGTCAGCCGCGCATAGGCGCCGCCTTTGGCGCCGTGACCGTGGATCACGTCGGCCTGCGCGGCGCTGGCGCGCTCCGCGACGTGGCGTGCCGCGCCGAGGTCGCTCGCGCCGATGTGGCGGCTCATCGGCACGCGCGTGAGGCCAAGGGCGAGCTTCGGAGCGAGGGCCGCGAGGATGGATTCGGCGCGGGCGCCACCGGTCGAGGAGTCTGCAACGATGCCGACTTCGTGGCCGCGTGCGATCTGCTCGCCCGCAAGATCCATGACGTGGCGGAACAGGCCACCGACGGGCGCGCGCATCACATGAAGGATTCGCAGCGGTCGAGCCGCCTCCGGCATGGTCAGAACCAGCGTTCCGCGACCACGATGGTGTCGCCGGGGCGGACCGGGAAGGTGACCGGCACGACGCCGCGCTCGAGAACGCCGTCCATCGCGCGGCTGATCTCGATGGTTTGTTTGAGCGCCCGCGGCGTAAAGCCGCCCGCGATCGCGACGGCGGTCTCGACCGTCATGTTCGGAACGTAGGCGTACTGGCCCGGAACCGTGACCTCGCCGAGGATGAAGAACGGCCGATAAGTCTCGACCTCCACGGCCACATGTGGCTCGCGCACGAAGCCCTGCTTGAGCTTGTCGGCGATCGTCTGCTGCAGTGAGGCCGGGGTCTTGCCGCGCGCGGGAACAGCGCCGATCAGCGGCATGGTGATGCGGCCGGCGGTATCGACCGCATAGGAATTGCTCAGGCCGTCCTGGCCGAACACGACCACGCGGAGCCGATCGCCAGAGTCGAGCGTATAGGGGGCGTCCGGCTTCGGCGAAACGGAGGGCGCGCCGGAGCCGTGCGCACAGGCGGCGAGCGCCAGCGCGGCAACGGCAAGGACTGCGAGGCGGCGCAAGCGCATGGGCCGATTCCGGTCGGGAAGGTAGCGTCGGACCGATTAACGCCGGGCATGGTTAACAAAACCTCACCAAGGGCCGTTTCGCGGCTGCAATTAACGCGACAGCAACCTTAATGTTCTTTGATCGGCGACGCGGCAGTCCGGTCGTGGTTGGGCTTGGTCATGCGTTTCCGTGAAATGAGTCGGGTGGACGAGACGTTCGAGCCCGCCTGGGAAGGGGAGCTCGATCTCCGCACCCTCGGCCGGTCGCTCTGGCGCAAGAAGTGGTGGGCCCTGGCGCCCGCGCTGGTGGTCGCGCTGCTCGCGGGCGTTGCCGTCAACCTGCTCTCGCCCAAATACAAGTCCGAGGCCCGCATCCTGATCGAGACGCGGGAGAACGTCTTCCTGCGGCCCGAGGCCGAGAAGAACAGCCAGCGCGAGCCGACGGTCGACACCGAGGCGGTGACCAGCCAGGTGCAGCTCGCGCTCTCGCGCGACCTCGCGCGCCAGGTGATCAAGGAGCTTCGGCTCGGGGAGAATCCGGAATTCGATCCGGCGCTGCGCGGCGTCTCGCTCACGCGCACGATTCTGAGCTTCATCGGGCTCGCCAAGGATCCGCTGCGGATGACGCCCGAGGAGCGGGTGCTCGAGTCCTACAACGATCGCATCGCCGTATTCCCGGTCGACAAGTCACGCGTGATCGGGGTCGAGTTCCAGTCGGGCGATCCGGAGCTTGCGGCGCAGGTCGCCAATACGATCGCGGACACGTATCTGCAATTCCAGCAGACGGCGCGGCTCGAGCAGACGCGGCATGCCAGCCGCTGGCTCGCCGGCGAGATCGAGGTCCTGCGCAAACGCGTCGCCGAAGCCGAGGCGCGAGTCGAGGACTTCCGCGGCAAGACCAACCTGTTCATCGGCACCAACAACACGACGCTCTCCAGCCAGACGCTCGGCGAGGCGAACCGCGATCTCGCGGCCGGCCGCGCGCAGAAGGCTGAGCTCGAGGCCAAGGCCCGCTTCATCCGCGAACTCCTGAAGGGCGGTGGGCCGATCGAGGCGTCGGATCTGCTCAATTCCGAAGTGGTGCGGCGGCTCTCCGAGCAGCGCGTGACGTTGACCGCGCAACTGGCCGAGCAGTCCTCGACCTTGCTTGGCAGTCATCCGCGCATCAAGGAGCTCAAGGCGCAGATCTCCGATCTCGATCGCCAGCTTCGCGTCGAGGCCGAACGTCTCGCGCGCGCCTTCGATAACGATGCCAAGATCGCGGGGGCCCGGGTCGCCTCGCTCGCGAGCAGCCTCGACCAGCTCAAGCGCCAGGCCGTGTCCAACAACGAGCAGGACGTGGAGCTGCGTGCGCTCGATCG
This sequence comes from Pseudomonadota bacterium, assembly GCA_023404705.1. Taxonomy (GTDB): domain Bacteria; phylum Pseudomonadota; class Alphaproteobacteria; order Rhizobiales; family Xanthobacteraceae; genus FEB-22. The sequence goes on along the minus strand of JAEYAU010000039.1, from coordinate 15,829 downwards.
CGAGGCGAAGGCGCAGCGCGACCTGCTCGAGGCCTATCTCGCGAAGTATCGCGAGGCGACGGCGCGCGACAGCATCGGCGCGGCGCCGAGCGACGCGCGCATCATCTCGCGCGCGGTCGTGTCGAACACGCCCTATTTCCCGAAGAAGCTGCCGATCGTCATGATCGCCTCGCTCGCCACGCTCTTCATGGCCGCGGGCTTCATCACCACGGGCGAGCTGCTGGCCGGCAGCCCGGCGCGGGCCGAAAACCTGCCGCAGGAGCCGTCCTTCGTCCCCGCTGAGCCGAAGCCTGTGCCGTTGGTAGAGGAGCCCGTCGCAGCGGTGCCGGTGAAAGACCCGGAACCTGCAAGCAGCGAGCCGCCACCCGGCCTGACCATCGCTGACGTGGTGGGCGGATTGCGCGAAGCCGGTGAGGGCGGCCGGCGCGTCGCCGTCATCGGCGCGGCGCATCATGCGGGCACGACGCTGACCGCGGTCGCGCTGGCGCGCGGGCTCGCGGGGCATGGCCGCGTGATCCTGATCGATCTCGCGCTGACGAGCCCCAATCTGGCAGCGATTGCGACCGATCCTTCGATCCCCGGCGTCGCCGACCTGGTGCGCGGCACGGCCTCATTCGGTCAGATCATCACGCGGGACAAGCTTTCGCGGGTGCAGATCATTCCGGCCGGCCGCGTCGGCGCGGACAGCGCCGCAATGCTGCTTTCGGAACGCCTTGCGATCGCAGTCGATGCGCTCGCGCGCAGCTACGACCATGTGGTGATCGACGCAGGCGCGGTCGGCGATTTCCCGGCCGAGCGCATGGCGCGCTTCGCGCCGCAGGCGGTGCTGGTCGCGGGCGCATCGGCGAGCGAAATCGTCGACAAGGCCTGCGAGGAGCTGGCTGGCGCGGGCTTCTCGGATGTGTGGCTGCTTGCCGGGTCGCCGCCGCAGCCGGACGAGACCCACGAGACGGTCGCAGCGGCCTGACGCGCCGCGATACCGCGATCGACGCGATCAATTGAAATCTATTCGGCGGCGGAGGGCTTGCCGCGCAGGCGGCGTGCTGCCGTGACGGCCTGCCAGATCATGGGCGTGCGCTTGACGCGGCCCTTGACGCCATAGGCGAGCCGCGATGCCGCGGCCGCCAGATGGCCGACGGCGCTCAGGCCGATGAAGCTGTCGAACAGCGGCTCGGGCTCGTCGCAGAAGAGGTCCTTGTAGTTCGCCTCGCCGACGCCGAGGTCGACGACTGGAATCTCGCGGTCGCAGGCCATGCGCACCAGATTGATCAGCAGCAGGAGGCCGGGGCTCCATTGCGCGAGCGGCCCGCGCGTGATCGAGGTGAACATCATGGAGAGCCGGCGCTCGCCCGGCACGGCTCCGAAGGTCGCGACGATGTGGCCGTCGACCTCGAGGCCGTAGAGCTCGAGCGCGGGCTTTCCCTCGGAGATGCCCGCGGTGGCGGCCTCGATGATGAAGTCCCGCACGCCCGGCTCGGCGAACACGTTGCAGACTCCAAACTCGCGCATGCGCTCGGCGGTCTGTGTGAAGAAGGCGTCGAGCACGCGCTGGGCTTCGTCATCTGTCTGGGCGCGGAAGGCGCGCGTCGGGCCGTGCTCGGCGAGCGTGCGCTCCTTCTTGCGGATCTTCTTGCGCGTCGCGCTGCTGGTGCGGGCTTCGTACAGCGCGTTGAAGTCCGGAGAGAGGCGGCCCCGATAGGCGAAGCTCGGCGAAGGCTGGTGCGTCAGCGTGGCGAACGGATTGGCGACGCCTTCCCAGGACTCGGGCTGGTTGAAGAGCTGCAGCAGATCGACGCGCGTTCCAGCCGTGGCGAGCTGGGCGAGAATCGCGCGCAGCATCGCGGCATCGGTGTTGGCCGCGGCATCCCGGCGCCAGAGCGCGAAGTTGAGGTTGGCGTGCTTGCCGCCGAGGAAGCGGGCGATGGTGAGCGGCCCCGCCTTCACGCGGCCGAGCGGCCAGAGAAAGGCCGGCGCGTCGGCGGCGTCATAGCCGATGACGAAGAACGGCGTCACGCCCATGGAGGCGCCAACCGTGCGCTGCCAGGGAGCCATGAAGTCGTAGCGCTGGTAGGGGGTCGCGAGCAGGTCGGCGCGCTCGAGGCGGCGCCAGATCGGCTCGGCGCGCGCGAGATCCTCGATGATCTCCAGACGCGGCGCCTGCACGCGAGCCGGCGCCGCCGAATGCGGAATGGCGACGGCTTCGAATCGAAGGGGCGCGCTCGTGCCGGACATACCAACGCCTCGACGGCGGCCGCTGGGCCACCCAATCGCGGAACCATTGCAAGGAAATACTAACGAAGGGTTGGCATCTGCTGGGGTGAATTCGACACGGGTCGGGCGCAAATTGCCGTTTCGGGCGCGTATTTAGGCGAAATACGCTGAACCGCGACGTGGAACCGAGGGGCAGCGGACGTGGCGGGGGCGCGCGGACAACTCATCCGGACAGGACTGGAAGCGCTCTACTTTTCGGGCGCCCACCTCGTGGCGCGCCCGCTGCTCGGCGGGGTGGGCGCGATCCTGATGCTGCATCACGTGCGGCCGGCGCGGCGCGACTCGTTCCAGCCGAACCGGTTGCTCGAGGTCACGCCGGAATTCCTCGAACACGTGATCGTGCATCTGCGCCGCAAGCGGATCGATCTGGTCTCGCTCGACGAGGTGCACGCGCGGATGAGTTCGGGGAATTTCGGGCGCCGCTTCGCGTGCTTCACCTTCGACGACGGCTATCGCGACAACCTGCGCTACGCCTATCCGATCCTAAAGAAGCATCAGGTGCCCTTCGCGATCTACATCCCGACCAGCTTCCCGGATCAGATCGGCGATCTCTGGTGGCTCACGCTCGAAGCCGTGATCGCGCGTCAGCCGCGCATCGGCTTGTTCATGGACGGCAAGGAAGAGCGCCTCGTCTGCATGACCACGGAGGAGAAATACGAGACCTTCGCGCGGCTCTATTGGTGGCTGCGCGGTTTTCCGGACGAGGGCGAGATGCGGCGCGTGATCCGCGATCTTGCGCAGCGCTACGGCGTCGACGCGGACGCCTTCTGCAAGGAGCTCTGCATGACGTGGGGCGAGCTCACCGAGATCGCGGCGGATCCGCTCGCGACCATCGGCGCGCACACGGTCGAGCACATCATGCTCAAGAAGGCGAGTGACGCCGTGGCGCGCAACGAGATGCAACAGGGTGCCGCGGTGATCGAGGCCGCGCTCGGCAAGCGGCCGGAGCACTTCGCCTATCCGGTTGGCGATCCGACCTCGGCCGGGACGCGCGACTTCGCGCTCGCCGCGGAGCTCGGCTTCAAGACCGCGGTGACGACGCGGCCCGGCATTCTGTTTCCAGAGCACCGCGACCATATGACCGCGCTGCCGCGCATCTCGCTGAACGGCGAGTATCAGCGGCTCCGCTACGTCAAGGTGCTGCTGTCGGGCGCGCCGACCCTGCTGTGGAACCGGATGCGCAGGGTGAATGTGGGCTAGGGCAGGGCCGCTGCGGGAAAATGTCCCAGAGGCCTCAGCGCACCGGATCGGGCCGGGACATCCAGCGCACCAGCGGCATGGCCGGCAGCACCCAGCCGACGCCGAAGACCACGTAATAGATCGCGGCCAGGAAGCCGTTGGTCGAGGTGAGCACGGACTGCGCGAGCGCCATGGCGACGAGCGCCCAGGTGGTCACCAGGAGCAGGAGCGCGACGGCCCCGATCAGCTTGCGCGTGCGGATACGCATTGGTAGGAGCCCTCGATCGAGCCAGTCCTATAGCTCCCGCGCAGCGCACCGAGCAACCATGTCCCTCGCAGGCCGTCACCGCATCATCCGGCTGTGGCTCTATGTCGTGGCCGCCATGGTGTTCGCGACCGTGGTGGTCGGCGGCGCCACGCGGCTGACGGAATCGGGGCTCTCGATCGTCGAGTGGAAGCCCGTCACCGGCGCGCTGCCGCCGATGAGCGAGGCCGCCTGGCAGGCGGAGTTCGACAAGTACAAGACGATCCCGCAGTTCCAGAAGGTGAACAGCGGGATGAGCCTGGCGCAGTTCAAGACGATCTTCTGGTGGGAGTGGGGCCATCGCCTGCTCGGCCGCACCATTGGCGCCGTGTTCCTGCTGCCGTTCCTCTTCTTCCTCTGGCGCGGCTGGATCGAGCCCGGGCTGAGAGGACGGCTCTGGGCGATCTTCGGGCTTGGTGCGCTCCAGGGCGGCATCGGCTGGTGGATGGTGGCTTCGGGGCTGGTGCACCGGGTCGATGTCTCCCAGTATCGCTTGGCCATCCATCTAACGATCGCCTGCATCATCTTCGCGGCGACGATCTGGACCGCAGGGCGGCTTATGCCGCGCGCCGCGCCGGGTGAAGCGCCACGCCGTCTGCGCATCGGCGCCGGCATCGTGGTGGGGCTCGTCTTCCTGCAGATCTATCTCGGCGCACTGGTCGCGGGCCTCGATGCCGGGCTCATCTACAACACCTGGCCGCTGATGGACGCGCATTTGGTGCCGCCAACCGCTGACCTGTTGATGCTCGAGCCCGCCTGGCGCAACCTGTTCGAGAACGTGCTCACGGTGCAGTTCAATCACCGTCTCGGCGCGTATCTGCTGTGGATCGTCGCGGTGCTGCATGCTGTCGATGCGCTGCGCAACGGGTATGTCGCACGCATGCCGCTCATCCTGGCGGCCGCCGTAACGCTGCAGGCCGCGATCGGCATTCTCACGCTGCTGCTGCACGTCCCGATCCCGGTGGCGCTGCTGCATCAGGGCATGGCGGTAGTCGTGCTGCTGCTCGCGGTGGTGAATGCGGAGCGGCTCGCAGCGCGGCGCGCGACCGAGCCGCTGGCTGCGCCCGGCTCCGTCAGTGCGCCTATTCCTTCAGCCTGAACGTCGTCGCCAGAAAATCCTTCACGGCCGCGAGCGTCGCCTTGTGCGCGGCTTCGTTGTAGGCGACCTGCGCGCCGCGCTCGATGCAGGGATCCTCGAGCGAGAGCGGCGCGCCGGTCTTGGCGTTGACCACCTTGCCGTTCTCGGCCTCGCGGAACGCGCAATTGCGGCTGGTCTGCGCCTGCGGGACTTTCACGGGCTTGGCATAGGCCGGATTGTCGTAGGCGTGATAGGAATCCGGATATTCGGCGAGCGTCACGTCGGCGCCGGCTTGCTTCAGGCGCGCCGTATAGGCGCGGCACGGCTCGATGGAGACCCAGTCGTCCGTGATGCCGTGATGCAGCCGGATCGGCTTGCCCGTGACCTTGTCGTCGTCGCGGTAGGCAGTGTTGCAGTGTTGCACGGCGTGTACATGCCGATATGAGCGGCGAATTCGGCCTCGGTTCCGAGCAGCTTGCGAAAGCGCGCGGTTGCCGAATAGACGGCGGCGACGGCGCCCTTGGAATAGCCGATGACCGCGATGCGCGCAGGATCGATGCGCGGGTGCTTCGCCAGGATGTCGAGCGCCCGGTAGGTATCGACCGCCATGGCGAGATGATCGAGTTGGGACTGGTCGTTGACGGTGCTGACGATCCCGCGGCCCGCGAAGGAGTCGAGGACCAGAACCGCGAGGCCGATGCTGTTGAACTCGCGCGCCCAGGCGTCGGCCGACGCGCTGAGGCCGCCGGATCCGTGCACCATGATGATGGCCGGGAGCTTCTCGGTGCCGGCCTTCGGGATGCGGAGCTGTCCCGCCACAGTGACGGGCTTTCCGTTGAGATCGCCGCTGAGGATCTGCTCCGTGGTCAAGGTGACGCTCGGGATCGGGAGCATCTCCATGCGCACAAAGCCTTGCGCCTGAGCCCCCGCGGCGAGCAGCACGGACAGCAGAACGCCAATCGCAGCTTTCATGATGGCCTCCCTCAGAGGCGCGTCTCGGCGCGCGTTGAGGGGAGGGTGGCACCGGTCATTGCGGGCAGCAACACACGGTCGTGTGTGCCGGCGGCGGGTGACGCGCTTCGCGCCAACCCGCCCTAAGCTTACGCCGCCTGCAGGCCTTCCTCGAGATCCGCGATGAGGTCGGCCGTATCCTCGAGCCCGATGGAGAGCCGCACGACATCCGGCCCGGCGCCGGCCTGCACCTTCTGGGCATCCGAGAGCTGGCGATGGGTGGTGGAGGCCGGGTGGATGATCAGCGATCGCGTGTCACCGATGTTGGCAAGATGCGAGAACAGCTTCACGTTCGAGACGAGCTTCACGCCGGCGTCGTAGCCACCCTTGAGACCGAAGGTGAAGACCGCACCCGCGCCCTTCGGCACGTATTTCTTGGCGAGGTTGTGATAGCGGTCGCCCGGCAGGCCCGGATAGCTGACCCACGCCACCTTATTGTGGGTGGCGAGCCACTCGGCGACCTTCTGAGTATTGTCGCAGTGGCGCTGCATGCGCAGCGGCAGCGTCTCAGTGCCGGTGAGGATGAGAAACGCGTTGAACGGCGACAGCGCGGCGCCGAGGTCGCGCAGGCTGAGCACGCGGCAGGCGATCGCGAAGGCGAAGTTGCCGAAGGTCTCGTGCAGCACGATGCCCTGATATTCCGGGCGCGGCTCCGAAAGCATCGGATAGCGGCCCTCGCGCGACCAGTTGAAGGTGCCGCCGTCCACGATCATGCCGCCGATCGAGTTGCCGTGGCCGCCGAGGAACTTGGTGAGCGAATGGACCACCACATCGGCGCCGTGGTCGAACGGTCGGCACAGATAGGGCGTCGCCAGCGTATTGTCGACGATCAGCGGAACGCCGGCGCGGCGCGCCACATTCGACACGGCCTCGATGTCGGTGATCACGCCGCCCGGATTGGCGATGCTCTCGATGAAGATCGCCTTGGTCTTGGGCGTGACCGCGCGCTCGAAGGTCGAGATGTCGTCCGGATCGGCCCAGACCACGTTCCAGCCGAAGTTCTTGAACGAGTGATTGAACTGGTTGATCGAGCCGCCATAGAGCTTCTTGGAGGCGACGAACTCGTCGCCCGGCTTCATCAGCACGTGCAGCGCATGCACCTGCGCGGCATGGCCCGAAGCGACCGCAAGAGCTGCGGTGCCGCCTTCGAGGGCGGCGATGCGCTCCTCGAGCACGGCATTGGTCGGGTTGCCGATGCGCGAATAGATGTTGCCGAAGGTCTGCAGGCCGAACAGCGACGCCGCATGGTCGACGTCGTCGAAGACGAACGACGTGGTCTGATAGATCGGCGTCGCGCGCGCGCCGGTGGTCGGGTCCGGCTGGGCGCCGGCATGGATGGCGAGCGTGGAAAAGCCTGGCGTACGGTCGGTCATCGTCCGCGGTCCTCAGAAAAGGGGACCGGCTCTTGTCCGGTCCTCGGATCAGATCGTTCGTTTTATAGAACGGAACTCAAGCGTCAAGGGACTGTAGCAGGTCCGGACGCGTGGTCACCGTGGCAAGGTCGCGTGTGAAGCAGCGTGTGAGCATTACGGCGTGGTGCGTGGGATTATCTACGCGGGCAGCGCGATGCCGCCCCTCTAGGACGAGGACCCCGTGCCCCCGCCGCCGGCTTGCTCCTCTTGCGCGCGTTGCGCGGCGTCGGTGGTGCCGCCCGCGACGGTGGTGCGGTTGAGCGACATGCGCTGCACGCCGCGCCCGGACAACTGGGCCTTCTTGGACGTCAGCGTGCGCGAGTTCACGCCCATCCAGCTGATCTCGGAGGAGAGGCGGCCGTACTCGATCTTCGGGCAGCGGTTCATCACGACCTTGATGCCGTTCGCCTCGGCAAGCGCTGCGGCTTCGTCATCACGCACGCCGAGCTGCATCCAGATCACTTGCGGCTTCGGGTTCAGCTCGATCGCTTCCTGCACGACCGACTTCGCGAACTGCGAGGCGCGGAAGACGTCGACCATGTCGATCGGCTCCGGGATGTCGGCAAGGCGCGCATAGACCTTGCAGCCGAGCACCTCCTTGCCGGCCTGGCCCGGATTGACCGGGATCATCCGGTAGCCGCGCTCGAGGAGGTATTTGAACGCGAAGTAGCTCGGCCGGCTCTCCTTGGGCGAGAAGCCGACCATGGCGATGGTCTTCACGGTGTTGAGGATGCCGCGAATATAGGGATCGGAGTAGGACTCGTGATTCATGGGCTGCTCGCCTTCAGGGCCCGGAACATAGGGATGGGAAGGGCCCCGGGGAAGAAGCTCTTCACTGGTGCGTGATCCGGTCCGAAAACCGGTGTCCGCTTTTCGGGATCACGCACTACCGGTCTTCCCAAACCGGTGAGCGCTTCTCGACAAAGGCGCCGATGCCTTCCTCGGCGTCGCGGGCGAGCATGTTCTCGACCATGACCTGGCTCGCATAGGCATAGGCCGAGGCGAGGTCCATTTCGACCTGGCGATAGAAGGCTTCCTTGCCGGTCTTCACGGTGAGCGTCGACTTCGACGCGATCTTGCGCGCGAAGGCCAGCGCCTCGGCGCGTTCGGCGCCCGGCGCGACCACGCGATTGACGAGGCCGAAGCGCAGCGCGTCCTCGGCCGAGATCATGTCGCCGGTGAGCAGCATCTCCATGGCGTGCTTGCGCGAGAGATTGCGTGAAAGCGCAACCATGGGCGTAGAGCAGAACAGGCCGATGTTCACGCCGGGCGTTGCGTACTTCGCGGCCGAGGAGGTGACCGCGAGATCGCAGCTTGCGACGAGCTGGCAGCCTGCGGCGGTCGCAGTGCCCTGCACGGCCGCGATCACGGGCTGCGGCAGGCGCACGATCATCTGCATCACGGCGCTGCAGGCATCCATCACCTGCTTGAAATAGGCGCGACCGCGATCCGGGTCGCTGCGATGCGCGGTGAGTTCCTTGAGGTCGTGGCCGGCCGAGAAGACGGGACCGTTGGCGGTGAGCACCACGGCGCGCACGCTGCGGTCGGCGGCGATCGAGGTGAACGCCTCGCCGAGCGCCCGCAGCATCGCCTCGGAAAGGCTGTTGCGCGCTTCGGGCCGGTTGAGAGTCAGCAGCGCGATGCCTTCGACGTCCTCGCGCAGCAGCACGGATGTGTCAGAAGAAAGCGGGCGGGCGGCCGATGCGGTCATCGCAAACACTCCATCTGATCGATACTTAACGCCGCGACGGTTGGGCGCAAGTCCGCGTCTCCAAAGGGGGAACTCATGGCAACGGCAGCCGTTCACCCCAAGAGCTTTCCACGGACGTTGTGACTCATGATCGCGGAGGAGCCGCCATGGCCAAGACCAGGACGTCCCGGCCGCGAAAGGCCGCATCGGTGATTTCGCTATTCACGTTTTACCTCAGCAGCAAGAGCCCATCCGCGCGGCGCAAGCTCATGACGCGCGGCAAGAGCGCGCCGGCGCGGCGGCCGAAGACGCGTGTTAAAGGCGAGCAGAGCTCGCGCGCCTGATCTTCCGCTTCAACGATCGATCGTCTAAGCCCCTTGATGAGCAGGTCAGGGGAGAGGGGCGCATGCCGGACGCCGTGATGACGCCGGAGGAATTGGGGAAGCTGCTTGCGGCCGAGTTTCCGCAGTATTTCTCTCAGGACAGCGGCCTCACCATCGAGAGCGTCTGGCACAAGGGCTGCCGGGTGCGGCGCGCGTATCACGAGCGGATGCTGCGCCCAGGCGGCACCATTTCGGGGCCGACCATGATGGCACTCGCGGACTTCGCTATGTATGTCGCGGTGCTCGGCTCGATCGGGCCGGTCCCGCTGGCCGTCACGACGAATCTCAATATCAACTTCCTCCGCAAGCCTGCGCAGGCGGCGCTGATCGCTGAGGCACGACTGCTCAAGCTCGGCAAGCGGCTGGCGGTCGGGGAGGTGATCATCCAATCCGACGGTGAGGAGGAGCCCGTGGCTCATGTCACGTCGACCTATTCCATACCGCCCCCCAATGGGGATGGAAGCCGGTAATATTGCACCTAATTTATAATGCGCTGATTACGCTCGTGTTTTTGGCGCCCGAGCGCGTTGACGCGAGTCCGGGGCTCATGTAGAAGCCTCGCCATCCGGCGCCTTGAGGGCGCCGCCTCCATTTCCAACGGGTCAAACTCCTGGGGACCAATATGTCCACCTATTCGGCCAAGCCCGCCGAGGTCGAGAAGAAATGGGTGCTGATTGACGCGCAAGGGCTCGTCGTCGGCCGTCTCGCCACGCTCGTGGCGATGCGGCTGCGCGGCAAGCATCTGCCGACTTTCACCCCTCACGTCGACTGCGGCGATAACGTCATCATCGTGAATGCCGAGAAGGTCGTGCTGACCGGACGCAAGCGCGAGAAGAAGGTCTATCACCACCACACCGGCTTCATCGGCGGCATCAAGGATCGTACCGCGAAGTACATCCTCGAGAGCAAGTATCCGGAGCGCGTGGTCGAGAAGGCCGTGGAGCGCATGCTGCCGCGGGGGCCGCTCGGCCGCCGTCAGCTCGGCAATCTGCGCGTCTACAAGGGCCCGGCCCATCCGCACGAGGCGCAGCAGCCGGAAGTGCTGAACATCGCCGCCATGAACCGCAAGAACACGAGGAGCGCGTGACCATGGCCGAAACCATGCAGTCGCTCGATCAGCTCGGCGCGCTCAAGCCCGCCGCGCCCGAAGCGCCGAAATACGTTCAGAAGCTCGACAAGCAGGGCCGCGCTTACGCGACCGGCAAGCGCAAGGACGCGGTCGCCCGCGTCTGGATCAAGCCGGGCGCCGGCAAGATCGTGATCAACGAGCGCGAGATCGAGACCTATTTCGCGCGGCCGGTGCTGCGCATGCTGATCCAGCAGCCGATCGTCGCGGCGAACCGCGCCGGCCAGTACGACGTGATCTGCACGGTGTCGGGCGGGGGCCTCTCGGGCCAGGCCGGCGCGGTGCGTCACGGCATCTCGAAGGCGCTGACCAACTTCGAGCCGGATCTGCGCAGCGTGCTCAAGCGCGGCGGCTTCCTCACCCGCGACTCGCGCGTGGTCGAGCGCAAGAAGTACGGCCGCGCCAAGGCCCGCCGCTCCTTCCAGTTCTCGAAGCGCTGATCAGGCATTTCGATCGCCTATGCAAAGGGACGCGCCGCGGCGCGTCCCTTTTTTGTTTCAGCACAGCATCAGAGCGCGCGTCATGACGTTGCGCGTGTGCGGCCACGACGATGACGCTGCGGATTCGCAGCTGCGCGCTGTGGGTTGGTCTTCGTCCTTTTCCGCGCGCATTAACGTGGCGGCAGCACTCTGCGGATAGGTTGCTCGCGTCACCCGCCCCCGTGGGTGACGGGGCGGGCCGCGAACGTGACTCTCGATTTCCTCACGGTTGCCATCGTTGCGGTCGGCGTTGCCGGCATCATCGGCGTGCTGATGCTGGTGTCCTTTGCAGAGCAGCGCGCCACGACGGCCTGGGCCTGGTGGGGTGGGGCTTACCTGCTGATCGCCAGCGGCTACTTGCTGATCATCATGCGCGCGCAACTCGCGCCCTTCGTGACCATCGTCCTTGCCAACGCGATGGTGTTCGCCGGCTATGGCATGGTGTGGATGGGCGCCCGCGCATTCGAGGCGCGGCCGCAGCGTGCATTCCTGATCCTGGTCGCACCGGGGATCTGGATCGCCGCATGCCAATTCCCGCGTTTCGTCGCCGATGTGAATCCGCGGATCCTGCTGGCGTCCTCCCTGATGGCGACCCTTGTTGCTCTCGCGGCCTTCGAGCTCTGGCGCGGCCGTGCCGAGCAGCTGCGGGCGCGCACCGCGATCATCATTCTGTTCGCGATCTATGCCGCCCTGCTGCTCTCGCGCATCGTGCTGACGTTGCTGGCGCCCATCTCCAACGGTCACCCGCTGGCGACGAGCGGCTGGTTCATGCAGAGCGCGCTCGGCGGCCTGGTGCTCGGCCTCTCGCTCGGCTTCCTGCTGGTGATCCTGCCGCGCCAGCGCGCGGAAGCGCGCTACAAGACGGCCGCGCTCGTCGATCCGCTGACCGGGCTTCCCAATCGCCGGGCCTTCCTCGATCGCGCCGAGCAGCTCGTGCGCACGCGTGTTGGCCATGGCCGGCCGGTCGCGGTGCTGCTGTTCGATCTCGACCGTTTCAAGGAGATCAACGACTGCTACGGCCACGCGACCGGGGATCACGCGCTGCAGATCTTCGCGGGCGTGATCTCGCGGCACCTGCGCTTCGACGACGTGGCGGGGCGGCTCGGCGGCGAGGAGTTCGCGGTGTTCCTGCCCGGCGCCGATCTCAACGAGGCAGTGGCGACCGGCGAGCTGATCCGCGAGAGCTTTGCCTACGAAGCCGAGGAGCTGGACGGCCGCATGCTGTGCGCCACAGTCAGCGTTGGCATCGTCTGCACGCAGGAGAGCGCGGTCGTCGTGAGCGATCTGCTCGCGCGCGCCGACGTCGCGCTCTACCGCGCCAAGCGCGCGGGGCGCAATCGCGTCGAGGTGCTCGGCTCTGATTTCGGCCGTGCCGGCTTTGCGAGCCTGCAAGAGCCGAGCCTCGTCCCTGCGGTCGGGTGGGTGCCGGAAAGAGCGTGATGCTGCGATGCGCAATCGCCGCATCCGCCACAGGGCGGTTACGGGAAACCACTCGTTTACCACGCCCGGGCTACCATGCGGGCCATGAGCCATCTGCGCACTGTTGCCCAGGTCGAGAGTGATCTTGCCGCGCTGCGTGTCGCCGCCGATCGCGCCGGTGTTGCGCTCGCTTGCCTGTTCTCGTCCTCGGACGAGTTCGAGGCGGAAGTCATCCGCGTGAAACGCGCCGCAGGTGCTTTCCCGGCGCAGCGCCAGAGCCGCACCATGGTGCGCTCGCTCACTGGCATCGGCCTGGTGGCGCTGCTGGCGTTCGCGTTCCTGATGATGTGATCGCTTCGTAGGGTGTGCATGGCGGCCCGAGCGCACCAGTCGCTCGCAGGCCTTTGATCCGCCATGCGCACGCGGTGCTGACTTCGAAGCAAGCTGTGAGGCCGCACGCGTGCGCAAACGCGGAACGCGCGCACTCATTCGTCTGCAGCGCCCCGGCCGCGTTTGCACACCCTACAAAGCAAAGGGGCGCCCCGAAGGGCGCCCCAAAGCAATCGTGAACCCGCGACTTACGCCGAGTAGTACATCTCGTACTCGACCGGATGCGGGGTGTGCTCGAAGCGGATGACTTCCTGCATCTTCAGCTCGATGTAAGCGTCGATGAAGTCGTCGTCGAACACGCCGCCCGCCTTGAGGAAGTCGCGGTCCTTGTCGAGGTTGGTGAGCGCCTCGCGCAGCGAGCCGCAGACCGTCGGGATCTTCTTGAGCTCCTTTGGCGGCAGGTCGTAGAGGTCCTTGTCGATCGCCGGGCCGGGATCCATCTTGTTCTTGATGCCGTCGAGGCCGGCCATCAGCATGGCCGCGAAGGCGAGATAGGGGTTCGCCAGCGGATCCGGGAAGCGCACCTCGACGCGCTTCGCTTTCGGCGAGGACGCGAGCGGGATGCGGCAGGAGGCCGAGCGGTTGCGCGCCGAGTAGGCGAGCAGCACCGGCGCCTCGAAGCCCGGCACCAGACGCTTGTAGGAGTTGGTGGTCGGGTTCGAGAAGGCGTTGATCGCCTTGGCGTGCTTGATGATGCCCGCGATGTAGGAGAGGCAGGTCTCCGACAGGTCGGAATACTTGTTGCCCGCGAAGGTCGGCTTGCCGTCCTTCCAGATCGACTGGTGGCAGTGCATGCCCGAGCCGTTGTCGCCATAGACCGGCTTCGGCATGAAGGTGGCGGTCTTGCCGTAGATGTGCGCGACCTGGTGGATGCAGTATTTGTAGATCTGCATGTGGTCGGCCATCAGCGTCATCGGCGAGAACTTCATGCCGAGCTCGTGCTGGGCAGACGCCACCTCGTGGTGATGCTTCTCGACCTTCACGCCCATCTTCGCCATCGCGCCGAGCATCTCGGAGCGCATGTCCTGCGCCGAGTCCAGCGGGGGCACCGGGAAGTAGCCCTTCTTGAAGCCGATGTGGTGGCCCTGGTTGCCGCCCTCATAGATCGTGTCGGTGTTGGTCGGCAGCTCGCTGTGGTCGACGCGGAAGCCCGTGTTGTAGGGGTCGGCCTTGTAGCGGACGTCGTCGAAGATGAAGAACTCGGCCTCGGGGCCGAAATAGATGGTGTCGCCGATGCCCCAGGCCTTCACCAAGCCTTCGGCCTTCTTGGCGATCGAGCGCGGGTCGCGGTTATAGGGCTCGCCCGTGGTCGGCTCGAGCACGTCGCAGGTGAGCACCAGCGTGGTCTCGGCGAAGAAGGGGTCGATGCAGGCCGTGACCGGATCCGGCATCAGCGTCATGTCGGACTCGTTGATCGCCTTCCAGCCGGCGATCGAGGAACCGTCGAACGCGATGCCTTCCGCGAAGGTGTCCTCTTCGATCATCGACACGTCGAAGGTGACGTGCTGCCACTTGCCCCGCGGGTCCGTGAAGCGGAAATCGACGTACTTCACGTCGTTGTCCTTGATCAACTTCAGGACGTCTTTGGCCGTCGTCATAGGATGCATACCCTTTCTAGAAACAAGCGTTGAGCGAAGAGGTCAGGCGGACACGCATCAGATGGCGTCCAGGCCGGATTCCCCGGTACGGATCCGGATTGCTTCCTCGATGTTGGAGACGAAGATCTTGCCGTCGCCGATCCGCCCGGTCTGGGCAGCACGTCGGATCGCCTCGATGGCTTTTTCGACCATGTCCGAACCGAGCACAATCTCGATTTTCACCTTGGGGAGGAAATCGACCACGTACTCGGCGCCACGATACAGTTCAGTGTGCCCCTTCTGGCGTCCGAAGCCCTTCGCCTCGGTGACTGTGATGCCTTGCAGACCGACCTCTTGCAGAGCTTCTTTCACCTCGTCGAGTTTGAATGGCTTGATGATCGCCTCGATCTTCTTCATCGGCATGTGATCTTCCGCCTCCCGCTCCGACGGCTCAGACGGCCGACGGAGATGGGCCAGTCGTTAGCAGGCTCCGTGCCAACCGGCCGGGTTGAAAAAATTACCTTGTTTTCAGGTCTTTGCCGCGCGACTGCGTACGGCGCAGGCATTCTGCGGTCAAGTTGGTGGTCAGAAAATAGGCAAACTGATCATTTTTTGCGCAGTCAGTGCAAAAGCATTGTCGTGGCTGGATTTTCAACTGCCCTTGGGCCGCGACACTCGGATCGTGGCGAGCTCTCTCGGGTCTGTGGCCCGGCTCGGTAGCGTTGTCGAACCGTGAGCGCACCGATACGGTCGCGCGAGGCGCAGTGGTTGCAATGAACGAGCTTCTGACACCGCAAGAGATGACGGCCGCCGACCGCGCGACCATTGCGGCCGGCACGCCCGGCCTCACGCTGATGGAGAAGGCGGGGCGCGCCCTCGCCGATGCGGTGGCGCGGCATCCGCTCGGCACGCGCGTGTTGGTGATCGCGGGCCCGGGAAACAACGGCGGCGACGGTTTCGTCGCGGCGCGCGTGCTGGCCGAGCGCGGCTATCCGGTGCGGCTGATGCTGGTCGGCGATGCGGCGAAGCTGAAGGGCGACGCTGCGCAAGCGGCCGCGGCCTGGAAGGGCGGGGTCGAGGCGGCCGCGCCGGAGCAGGTGGCGGATGCAGGCGTCATCGTCGATGCGCTGTTCGGCGCCGGGCTCGATCGCCCTGTCGAGGGCACGCCGCGCGCGATCATCGAGGCGATGAACCATGCGGGCGCGCCGATCATCGCGGTCGATCTGCCGAGCGGGATCAACGGGGCGAGCGGCGCCGTGATGGGCGTGGCGGTGCGGGCGGCCGAGACCGTCACCTTCTTCCGCCGCAAGCCCGGGCACGTGCTGCTGCCGGGACGCGTCCATTGCGGCAAGGTGCGCGTCGCCGACATCGGCATCGCGGACGCGGTGCTGGCTGAGATCAAGCCGCAGGCTTTCGCCAACGACCCGGCGCTCTGGGCCGCGCGGTTCCCGATCCCGCGCATCGACGGACACAAGTATTCGCGTGGCCACGCCGTGGTGGTCTCGGGCGA
>JAEYAU010000002.1 GCA_023404705.1 Pseudomonadota bacterium | reverse complement strand
GCGGTGGCCTCATCGCGTCCGGCTACGTGGTCGCGCGCCGCAAGGCGACCGTGGCCGCCGAGATCACCGGCAAGGTGGTCGAGACCATGGTCGAGGAGGGCATGGTGGTCGAAGCCGGCCAGGTGATCGCGCGCCTCGACAGCGTGCTCGCCGAGAAGGATCTCGCGCTCGCCGAGTCGCGCGTGAAGGCCGCCGAAGCCGGTGCCGCTGCGACCGCGGCCGATCTCGCCGAGGCCGAGCGCGTGTTCGAGCGCGTCAAGAGCCTCTCGTCGCGCAATTACGCGAGCGAGGCCGAGCGCACCCGCGCCGAGTCCCGCGTCGCCATGGTGAGCGCGCAGCTCTCGCAGCATCAGGCCCAGCTCGCGACCGCGCGCCTCGATGCGCAGCGCGCCGCCGCCATGCTCGACAAGCACCGCATCCGCGCGCCGTTCTCGGGCATCGTGATCGAGCGCAGCGCGCAGGTCGGCGAGATGATCTCGCCGATGTCCTCGGGCGGCTTCACCCGCACCGGCATCTGCACCATCGTCGACATGGACTCGATCGAGGTCGAGGTCGACGTCAACGAGGCCTATATCGGCCGCGTGCAGGCCGGCACCAAGGTCGAGGCGGTACTCGGCGCCTATCCGGACTGGACCATTCCGGGGTCGGTCATCGCCATCGTGCCGGCCGCCAATCGCGAGAAGGCGACCGTGCGCGTGCGCATCGCCTTCGCGCAGAAGGATCCGCGCATCCTTCCCGACATGGCCGTCAAGGTCACCTTCCTGGAGGAGCGGCCCACGCGCTCCGGCGGCCTTTCGGCCGCGCAGTAAATTTTCAGAGAGAAGCCAGAGCAGGACGCTCAACCCTCATCGAAGAGTTCGAGGTAGCAATGTCGCAATCCCCCATGGTTCGTCTCGCCGGCGTCGGCAAACGCTTCGTAAAGGGCAAGGAGACGATCACGATCTTCGATCATCTCGACATGACGATCCCGGCCGGCGACTTCGTCGCGCTCATGGGCCCGTCCGGTTCGGGCAAGACGACGCTGCTCAACATGCTGGGCGGCATCGACAAGCCCGACGCGGGCTGCGTCGAGATCGCGGGCCAGCACATCGAGAAGGCCTCCGAGGCCGAGCTCGCCCGCTTCCGCGCTGCCAATATCGGCTTCATCTTCCAGTTCTACAATCTGATGCCCATGCTCACGGCGGCGCAGAACGTCGAGCTGCCGCTGCTGCTCACCAGCTTCAACAAGGCCGAGCGCGCGCGCCGCGTGCAGACCGCGCTCGAGGTGGTCGGCCTCGGCGATCGCATGAAGCATCGTCCGCGCGAGATGTCGGGCGGCCAGCAGCAGCGCGTCGCCATCGCGCGCGCCATCGTCTCGGATCCCAAGCTCCTGCTCGCCGACGAGCCGACCGGCGACCTCGACCGCGCCACCGCGGACGAGATCCTCTCGATCCTGCAGCTGCTCAACCGCGATCTCGGCAAGACCATTGTCATGGTGACGCACGATCCCGCGGCCGCCAGCTGGGCGCGCCGCGTGCTGCATCTCGACAAGGGCAACTTCATCGAGAAGGAGCTCGCCGCGTGAACGACTTCGTGCTGATCCGCAAGAACCTGTTCCGCCGCAAGCTGCGCGCGATTCTGATGATCGTCTCGATCCTGATCGCCTTCGCGATCTTCGGCGTGCTGGTCTCATTCGAGCGCGCCTTCAATGCCGGCGAGGAAGTGGCGGCCGACGACCGTCTCGTCGTCGTCAACAAGATCAACTTCACCCAGCCGCTGCCGATCGCCTACTACAACCGCGTCGCCGGCGTCGAAGGCGTGAAGCGCGTGGCCCATCTCAACTGGTTCGGCGGCTACTACCAGGACCCGAAGAACTTTCTGATCGTCATGGCGGTCGAGCCGCAGAGCTACATGGACGTCTACGGCAGCGACGTCGACATCGCGCCCGAGGCGCAGCAGCGCTTCCTGCGCGAGCGCACCGGCGCGCTGGTCGGCGAGGCCATGGCCGCGAAATGGGGGTGGAAGGTCGGCGACCGCGTGCCGATCGCCTCCAACATCTTCTCGCAGAAGAGCGGCGCGCGCAGCTGGGATTTCGAGATCGTCGGCATCCTCAAGCCGAAAAAGCCGCGCGTCGACACCAATTTCATGGTCTTCCAATACGCCTATTTCGACGAGACCCGCTCGTTCGGCAAGGACATGATCGGCTGGATGGTGCTGCAGACGAGCTCGGCCCAGAAAAACGATGAGGTCGCCAAGACCATCGACACCATGTTCGCCAACTCGATGTACGAGACCAATACGGACACCGAGAAAGCCTTCAACAAGGCCTTCGTCGCCCAGCTCGGCAACATCGCGCTGATCGTCGGCCTCGTCGTCGGCGCCGCCTTCGTCACCATCCTGATGATCGTCGGCAATACCATGGCGCTCTCGATCCGCGAGCGCACCAAGGAGATCGCGGTGCTCAAGACGCTCGGCTTCCCGAGCCCGCGCATCCTCAAGCTGGTGCTCGGCGAGTCCGTGCTGCTTGCGCTGATCGGCGGCATTCCGGGGCTCGCCATCGCGGCGCTGGTCACGCAGATGCTGCGCGACAGTCCGCAGAACTTCGTGCCCAAGATCTCGGTCACGCCGGGCATCGCGCTGGCCGCGCTCGCGCTCATGCTCGCGCTCGGCCTCGTCACCGGGCTGATCCCGGCGGTCAATGCCATGCGGTTGAAGATCGCCACCGCGCTCGGACGGAGCTGATCCATGCGTTCCCTTCTCCTGCAGATCGCCGCCGTCACCCGGATCAACGTGCGCAGCATTCCGCAGCGGCTCTGGCTCTCGCTCTCGACCGTCGTTGCGGTTGCGCTCGTCGTCATGGTCTTGCTGGCCTTCCTCGCTATGGCGAACGGCTTCAAGCGCACCATCGCGGGCTCCGGCTCGCCCGACATCGCCATCGTGCTGCGCGGCGGCTCCCAGTCGGAGCTCAATAGCGTGATCCTGCGCGATCAGATCGTGCTGATCGAGGAGGGGCCCGGCATCGCCCGCAATCCGCAGGGCAAGCCGCTCACCTCGGCCGAGCTCTATCTCACGGTCGATGGCCTCAAGCGCTCGAGCAACACGCGCGCCAACCTGCCGCTGCGCGGCATCGGCCAGGAGGGCGCGGCGGTGCGTCGGAACATCCGCATCGCCGAAGGTCGCATGTTCAATCCGGGCACCAACGAGATCGTGGTCGGCAAGGCGCTCACCCGCGAGTTCGCGGGCTTCGATCTCGGCGACACGGTCCGATTCGGCACCAGCACCTGGAAAGTCGTCGGCGTGTTCGACGCGGAAGGCAGTGTGTTCGAGTCCGAGATCTGGGCCGACCTACCGGTGGTGCAGAGCCTGTTCAGGCGCAACAACGCCTACCAGACCGTGCGCCTGCGCCTCGCCGATCAGAATGCGCTGCCCGCGCTCGCCAAATATCTCGACGAGGATCCGCGCCTGAAGCTCGAGGTGAAGTCCGAGCAGGCTTATTTCGCCGAGCAGGCCGCGCAGACCGGCGACCTGATCCAGAACCTCGGCTGGCCTCTCGCCATCGCGATGGCCTTCGGCGCGCTCGCGGGCGCGCTCAACACCATGTACTCATCAGTCGCGGCCCGCGCGACCGAGATTGCGACCTTGCGCGCCATCGGCTTCGCGGCCTTCCCGGCCTTCGCGGGCACGCTCGTCGAATCCCTCGTGCTCGCCGCCGCCGGCGGCCTGATCGGCGTGCTCGCGACCATGCTGGTCTTCGACGGCTTCTCGGCCTCGACACTGGGCGCGTCCTTCACCCAGGTCGTGTTCAGCTTCAAGCTCACGCCAACGCTGATGCTGCAGGGCCTGATCCTGGCGTTGATCGTCGGCCTGGTCGGCGGACTCTTCCCCGCCATCCGCGCCGCACGCATGCCGGTGGTGCAGGGGCTGTACGGGTAGCGAAGGGCGCGACGACCTCGCGCCGCTGCCGCTAGCTCCCCAATGCCGCCATCTGGTCCGCGCAGACTTGTCAGGTTCGCAATGGCGCGCGGCCGCCCGGTCAAACGACCGTGCCGAACAGCTTGCCGATGGTGGCGGTGAGCGCCATGGCGAGTGCGCCCCAGAAGGTCACGCGCGCCGTGGCGCGCGCGACGCTGGCGCCGCCCGCTCGCGCGCCGATCGCCCCCAGCAGCGCCAGGAAAATGAGCGAGGCTGCGGACACGATCCATACGAGCAGGTGCTGCGGCGAGATCAGGATCGTGGCCAGCGGCAGCGCCGCGCCGACCGCGAAGGTTGCGGCCGAGGTGAGCGCCGCCTGCACGGGCCGCGCCGCCGTCGCCTCCGAGATCCCGAGCTCGTCCCGCGCATGGGCGCCGAGTGCGTCCTTGGCCATGAGCTGGTCTGCCACCTGTTGGGCAAGCTCGGGGGCGAGGCCGCGCTCGACGTAGATCTCCGCGAGCTCCTTGCGCTCGAAGGCGAGGTCGGTGGCGAGCTCATGGCGCTCGCGCGCGAGGTCGGCCTGCTCGGTGTCCGATTGGGAAGATACCGAGACGTATTCACCGGCCGCCATCGACATCGCCCCGGCGACCAGGCCCGCGATCCCCGCGATCAGCACGTCATTGCGGGTGGCGGCCGCCGCCGCGACGCCGACGATCAGGCTCGCGGTCGACACGATCCCGTCATTGGCGCCGAGCACCGCTGCGCGCAGCCACCCGACTCGCTGGACGAGATGACGCTCCGAATGCAGCCGGCTCATGCGGGTCTCCCTGCGGCGAGCGCGCCGTACCGTCACCATGCGCGTCCCGGCGGCGCGCGCTTTGATGCCCGTCAACGCGCTCGGCGCGCCT
This sequence comes from Pseudomonadota bacterium, assembly GCA_023404705.1. Taxonomy (GTDB): domain Bacteria; phylum Pseudomonadota; class Alphaproteobacteria; order Rhizobiales; family Xanthobacteraceae; genus FEB-22. Next base: position 43,500 of record JAEYAU010000002.1, on the reverse strand, counting down.
TCACCGAGGTGGTGCTCAGCTTCAAACTCCCCTACGCGATGCTGCCTGTTCTCGCCATCTGCCGCATGCCGGCCGGCTTGTACGGGTAGCCGCCGACTAGCTCACGCCCGCCCGCCGGATCCAGCCGCCGCGGCCGCGCACCAGGGCCGGCTGCATGGCGGCGCCGAGATGGCCCGAGAGGCCCCACTCGTGGCTCATGCAGTTGTTCGGTCCGGCGGGCGTGTCGCTTTCGCCGGCGAGCACCTTCTCGACCCAGTCCTCCAGGCGCTGCTTCGGCACCGCGACGCCGCGCAGGAACTCGGTCTCGCCGAAGCGCGCGAGCGCGACGACGAGCGCCGAGAAGTGGCGCGCATCCTTCTCGATCTCGGGCGCGGTGATGCGCGCCTTCATCTCGGCGACGGTCGCGGCATCCGCCGCGCCGATGCGGCAGAGCGCCAGCGTCGCCAGCATGCGCGTCTGCGGCCGGGCGCTGGCGAACTGCGCCGTATAGAAGGGTTGCGCCTGCACGCCATAGTCGGCCGCCCGCAGGAACAGCAGCGGGTAGCGCTCGGCGCTTCCGGCGCGCACGGCCGCGAAGACGCTGCCCGCGACGCGGCCGAAATCCTCCGGCGGCAGCGCTGCAAGCGCGGTCGCGAGGATGTTTTGAGCTTCGTCATGCCGCGCCGGCTTCTCGGCCTGCAGCACGATGAAGCGCTGCGCCATGCGTTCCGCGAAGGGCCCGAGCCGGGCCGGCTCGCGCGCCACCGCGTAGCCGAGGTTGTGCGGCAGCTCCGTGCTCCAGCCTTCGAGCAGCGTCTCGAGCGCCGCGAACATCGCATCGGTCACACGCTGCGGCTCCTGCACGGCGCGTGCGAGCGCGGCCGCATGGGCCGGGTAGCCCCGATAATCCGCGAGCTCGGCCGCGGTGTATTTGCGCAGGCCCAGCATCAAGGCTTCCGGCGACCGGGCGAGCGCGCGGGCGGCTCCGGCGGGCGTCGCATCGATCGTTTCGCGATGCCGCCAGAACTCCGCGAAGCAATCCCAGCGCGCCGCGCCGCTGTTGAGCGCGCAGCCGATGACGACCAGGGGCAGGCGCGGCAGCTTCTGCACGCTCGCGGTCCGGAACGTGCCTTGCACGGCTCCGTCGACGAGAATGCGCACCGCCGTCTCCTTGATCTGCCAGAACGGCCGTCCGACCACGTGCTCCTTGCCGTGCTCCACGAGCACCTGCCGCTGCAGCGGACGCTCGGCGAGCTGCAGCATGCAGAGCTGCTTCTGGAGCTTGCCGTCCACATGCACGCCGTGCGTCTGCACGCGTGACTGGCTGTCCTTCGGGATGTCGCACTGATCGCGCCGGATCAGCCGGAAGGCGAGATGCGCTTCCGGCTTGATGTGCGGGCTCACCTGATAGGCGACCGGAACCGCGAAGTTGCGCACCAGGTCCTGCGCCTGGGTGGAGACCAGCGCATGCGCCTCGGGGTCGAACGCGAATACCTGCTTCGGGTTGGTCGCCGTCAGCTCGGCCGAGAGCGCCGCGACCTGCTTCGCCTGCTGGGCATAGAGCACGTAGTAGCCGCCATAGGCCGCGACCGGCAGCAGCATGCAGAGGCGCGGCAAGCGGCCGATGCAGGACTCCACCAGCACGCTGACGAGAAACGCATGCACCAGCAGCCCCGCAATCAGCGGGCCCGCCAGGATCATCAGGAAGATGCCCGTGTAGGGAAACCACTGCAGCAGCAGGAAGCCCAGCAGCACCGCGAGCACCAGGGCCGAGACGGACTTGAACCGTTTGCGCATGCGGCCACTCTCGTCCGCAACTCCTAAATTGCGGCTAATGCCCGGACGCGCGGCATTGTCTCTGTCCGGTTAGCGTGGCGTTTACGCTGTCGCTGGCGACAAAATGCTTTCCGTCAGGGCTGGAGTTGATATATACTTAAGGTTGTATAACCCGCAGCCGAGGTGCCGATGCGCATCCTGACCCATGAGCCTGATGGCATGGCGCTGAGCGCCTTGTGGGGGACGTTCGTGCACAAACGGACCTTCGCGGGTCACGCGGCGCAACGGGACGCGATGCTGGATGTGCTGTTCGATCTCAAGGCGAAGGGCGCCGGGCGGGGCAGGGGCGAGAACATCCGGCTGTTCGAGAGCCACTACGATCTCTTCGACCGTCTCGCCGGCACCGCCTGCTTCCGCGACTTCCTCGCCTTCGCGCGCGAGACATTCCTCGACGTCGCGGGCCGCGTGAACCGCGACCCTTGGAGCCGCAAGGGCGTCACGCGCGACGACGTCGCGCTGCGGATCGTCGACTCCTGGTTCATCGAGTACAGCGAGCAGGGCTTCGTCCTGCCGCACTCGCATGGCGGCTCCTGGTCCTGCGTCTACTATCTCCAGAAGGACCCCTCAGCCGGCGCGCAGAACGGCGCGACCTATCTGCTCTCGCCGCGCACCAAGCTCGACGACCGGCACGATCTCGGAAATTCCTATCTGTCGAACTCGTCCTTCGTCATCGAGGCCGAGGAGGGCGACTTGGTGATCTTCCCCTCGCACATCGTGCACGGCTCGCTACCGACCGTCGGTCGCACCAACAAGGTCATCATCTCGGCCAATGCGGAGTTCGTCGTGAGCTCTAACGCGTGAAATCGCGGTCGAGCCGCAGCTCCATCCGGAACCAGCGCTGCCCGTGCTCCTCCTTCTCCGCGGTGCGCACGAAGCCGAGTTTCTCGTAGAGCGCGAGCGCCGGGTTCGTCGCCGCGACCGCCAGCACCATCAGCGTGAAATGAGCGCGCCGCGCGTGCAGGATCGCGCGGCGCAGCGTCGCGGTCGCATGTCCCTGGCCGCGCCGGTGGGGTACCACGTAGATGTCGAGCAGGCTCACGGCCGGCGCGCGGCTCATGTCCAGCCACAGATAGCCGATCAGCTCGTAGGCGACGAGCGCGCCCTGGCCTTCGATCACCAGCACGCATTGGCGCTCGTCGAACAGCGCCGCATTGAAGCGCGCGTCCAGGAAGGCGACCTCCTCGGCGGGCGCAACACCGCCATGGCTCGCGCGCAAGGTCTGTGCCTGGCAGCTTCGAATCCAGTCGCGCTCGCGGGCATCCGGCCGGTGATATCGCAGCGGTGGCCCGGGCCCGCTCATCCATGCGCCCGGTTGCCGTCGAGGGCGATCACCTCGATGCAGCCATGCTGCAGCAGCGACTCGGCGATCGCCGTGCCGCAATCGAGATGCGGCGAGACCTCGCGCACCTTCAGCCGGCGCCGGTCGAGCACGTTGCGCAGCTCCGGCTCGAGGCTCTCGGGAAACTCGAGCTCCGTGTCGTTGAACGACACCGCGATCGCGGCCGGCCGCTTCTCGAGCGAGATGCGCACGTCGGGGCGCACCTTGATGGTCGTGTCGGGCCCGAGCTCCATCGGCGCGATGAAGTTGGCGAGCCGGTGACGCACCGAAGGCCGCCGCCGGCCCAGCACGCGGCCGGTGAGCTCCTGCAGCAGCGCGGGCAGCCGCTCCTTGTCCATGGCGAGCGCGGCGAGCTCGGCGAACTGGCGCGCAACCTTCTCGAGATCGAAATGATCCTCTCCGATCACGGCCGGCAACGCCTGCCGCAGCGGCGCCTTTGCGTCGCCGCAGCGCGCGACCATCGCCTCAAGCAGCTCGACCCAGGTGACGACCGGCAATCCCACCGCGACATGGATCGAGTAGGCATCCGCTACCGGATTGTGGATCAGCCCCCGCGGCACATAGGCGAAGTCGCCCGCCGAGAAGGTCATGGCGCCGTTCTCGGGACCGACCTCGTAGCGGCCAGGCGCGAACTCGTAGCGCGGCAGCGGCATCGGCAGCCGGTCTTCGTGCAGCTTCCAGGTCTTCCGCCCCGCGAGCTGCAGCACGAAGATGTCGTGCGAATCCCAGTGCGGATAGGAGCTCTGCGTGTGCGCGGGCGTGAGATAGAGGTTCGCCTGGGCACGGCAGTGAAAGAAGAACGAGAGGTCGTTGCACAGCGCCATCAGCTTGGGGAACCAGTTGTGCGCGCCGCGGAAGATGATGGTCTCGCCGGCTTCATGGAAGGCGAGCACCTTCTGCGGATTGACGAAGCGGTCGATGCAGTAGCTGTCCTTCGGGACGCTGACCGCGTTCTGCCCCATGTCGATGTTCTCGCGCGGGATCGCGGCCTCCGACAGCACGCGGTCGATGTCGTCGAGGCTCACAAGGTTGGCGTAGAAACCGGGATCATTCCGCGGGATCAGCAGCGGCTTCTGCTGCCAGTAGGCCTCCGCGAAGGCCGCCGCGCCGACGGGCTGCATGATCTGCTCGATGGTCGAGAAATACGCCGGGTTCATCGCCTTCGTCTCCTGCTGGAATGCATTCTCTCGCCTGGAACAGGACAGCCGCCGCATGCGGCGCGAGCAGTCCGGCGGCCGCGCGCAGCGTCGTCTCGTAGGTGCGGGAGCGAAAGCCGCGCGCGATATAAGCGAGCCGCTGCGCGGCCCATGTGGAGCGCGGCGCGGGGCGCGAGGCCCAGAAGGAATGCAGCGCGAACCAGACCAGGCACGCATGCGCGAAGGCGTGGACGTGCAGCGGCGCGCCGGTCCATGGCGACGGCACCACCAGCGACGCATCGGTCGCAAGCTCCGGCGCGACCAGCGGCTCGCTCAGCTCGGTGCAGCTGATCGCCGTATGGATCGCCTCGTGCAGCAGGCACTCGGCGATCTCGTGCGTGTCGATCTGCGGATCCTGGCAGTTCACCAGCACGATCCGGCCGAGCGCCGCGGCCGACGATCCGCTGCGCAGCGACGCGCGGCCCGTGGCCGAGGCGCGCAGCACCAAGTTCTGTGTGAGCGCGGTGAAGAGGCGGAAGGCATGGCCATTGACGGCGGCGAGCAGGTCGGTGGCAGCATCGAGGCGAGCGAGCGCGGCGGTGATCTCGTCTGGGTCGAGCCAGACCGGATCCTTGAGGCCGGTCGAAGGCACCGTTGCAGCCGTCGTGATCGAGAGGTCGATCGGAATTCCGCAGGAAAGGCGCGGCGCGTGAAAGACGCCGTCAGACTTGCGCAATACGTCCCTCGCGTGCGGTGGCGGCGCCGCGCCGTGCCAGATATCGCCGAGCGCGCTCCAGGTCTCATACGGATCCGCCTCGGCGCGGATCAGCGCCGCGACGGCCGCGCGGTCGCCCGCGCGCAGCGCGTAGCCGAAGGATGGCGCGAGCAGCAGGCGCACCACCGCCGCGTCATCGAGCTGCTCGAGCATCGCCAGGCTCGCGCGCTGGTCGCGCATCAGCGCGCAGAGCAGCGCGAAATTGGTCTCCATCCAGCCGGACGTGAGACGACGGAGAAGCGTGTCGTCGCTCTCCGTCCACTTGGCGAGCCGAAAGAGCGCGTCGAGTTCGGGCATGGCGGCCTCACGCGTTGGCGAGCAGCAGCGGCAGGCGATCCGGCAAGTTGAGCTTGGCCGAGGGGCAGGCGGCCGTTCCTTCGGTCCACTGCTTCGGGCAGCCGCCGCCGCACACCGGGAACATCGGGCAGGTTGCGCATGGGTATTCGCCCCTGCCTACGTCGCCGTAGAAGCCGGCGAGCCGGCTCGCATTCTCGGACGCGCGCGGCGCCTCGCCGAGCTGGCCGAGCGCGAAGCTGTTCGGCGTGCCGAGACGCTTCACCAGCGAGACCTCGGTGCAATTGAACAGCGCGCCGTAGGGATCGGTCAGCTCGGACGACGGATTGACCGCCATGCAGACCGAATGCTTGCGCTGCGGCACCAGCGGCACCGCGAACCCGCGCTCGCGCATATAGGCGAGCCAGAGCAGCTCCTGCTGCGCATAGTCGGCGGCCGAGAGCGACTGGCGGTCCGCGCCGTTGCTCCAGTCGTGGATCGGCGCGAAGTAGAGATGGATGCGTTGCTGCAGCCCCTCGTCGGCGAGCGTGTCGATCAGCTCCTGGACCGCGTCATGGTTCGTGGAGTCGACATTGCAGCGCACCGTGATCTTCGCGGTCAGCTCGGCGTCGGCCGCGATCGCGCGCAGGTTCGCGTGAATGCGCTCGAACGAGGGCCCGCCGCGCTTCGTCACGCGCCGCGCATCGTGGGTGCGCGCCGGTCCGTCGAGCGTGATCTCCAGTTCCTCGACGCCGTGCTCATGCTGGAGCTCGCGGGCGAGCTCGCGCGTCAGCGCGATGCCGTTGGTGACGACTGCCGAAGTGTAGCCGCAGCCGTGTTGCCGGGCCGTTTCGGCGAGCAGCGGCGCCATGCGCCGGATCACCTTCATGGCCGAGAGCGGTTCGCCGCCGAACCAGGCGGTCTTCAAGCGCTTGTAGCGGCCGGTCGCGAGCCGCGCCGCGATGCGCGCGATCAGCAGGTCCTGGTTCCGCTCCGAGAGTGTGCGCAGCTCGTGGTTCTGTCCGCAATATGTGCAGGCGAGATTACAGGCCGCGGTCGGCTGGATGCATTCGTAAAGCTGCTCGGTCTCCGCGATCGCCTTGGCATTCTCGGCGAGGATCGTGCCGAGCTCGTCCTCCTCGCGATCGACGATGATCTTCGCGGCCGAGAGCGCCGTGATCTGCGCCGGCGCGATCTCGCCGAGGCGGCCCGCCAGCAGGCGCTCATACAGCGACTCCGCCACCAGCAGCGTGGTGCAGGTGCGCGTGGAGAAGAGGATCCGCCGCGCCGCTTCCGGGGAGTCGGAGGGCAGGGGCCTCGAGGCCACGAGATATTTGGAGAGTGTCCACATGATGCGAATGCGGGCGGCAACGAATGCGGGCGGCGCTTGGCCGCCCGCCCGGCGGCTCAGCCGCAACCCTTGTTGAAGTCGACGAAGGCGCTCAGACCATGGGTCACGCCCTTGATCTCGGCGAGCTCGGACGAGCTCGCCGCGTCGATGCGCTTGATCGTCTTCTTGATCTCCTCGACGGACTTCTCGAGGGACTTCTTCAGTTCGCTCTTGTCGTCAGCCATGTGCTTGCTCCTCCAGATGGTGACTGGATATTAATACAACTTGAAGATGTATCAGTCAAGAGGGGAGCGCAGCGGCTAGGGCTCGCGCACCGGCGCGCGCCAGCTCGCGCGATCTCGCGATCGCGCCGCAGGGGTCAGATGAGGGTGAGGTCGTGGCCAGCTTCACCGGCGGCTCAGCGGCAGGCGCGATAGCCGAAGCGGCTGATCATGTCCTGGCCCGAGATCGTGTGGAACGCGAGGCTGTCCATCACGCGATGCGTGGTGAGATAGGCGCGCAGCCGCCCATTGTAGGAATTGAACATGCGCCGCGTACCCTCGGGTGTTCGGGCCGCGTGGAAGAGAAGCTGCGCACTCGGTTCGACGCACACGTTGCGCAGCGCCAGGAACATGGTGCAGGCCGACTGGCAGTGGCCCGTGATGCGGAACGGCTCGCCGCTCTGGCGATAGCGCTGCACGTCGACCGCAAATTCTCGCGTCCGCCCGCCGCGCGCGTAAGGCTCGGACGTCGCCGCGAGCGCCGGCGCCGCCCAGGCGATGAGGATCAGGACGAGGTAAAGGCGAGACAATGCACGCATGGGACCTCCCGTGATGGCGCATGTTTTCACACGTCTCGTCTAAGGTCACCCACCGCGCGCCTGTATGATCGACCTCACATGTCGCCCGCACGGCGACGGCCCGATACTTCGCGCTGTCGTTCCACTATGATGAGCCGCGAGAGCGCCTGCGCTCTGCGTATCGCTGATGGTGACCCGTGAGCAGCGTTGCCGGATACGTCGTCTGGGTCCGCGGGCCGCGCGGGCCCGAGCTGCAGAAGTGGCGCGAGCCGCCGCCCGACCTGTCGGGCTATTGGGATAAGCGCGTCATCGGCAGCCCGATTCCGGTCGGGCGCGACATTTATGCGAAGCCGATCAACGAGCTGCTGCGGCTGTTTCCGGCGCCTCAGATTTTCGAGGGCTGAGTAACGTAAGTGGAACGATGTCGTGCCGGCCCGAATTACCGTCCCACGGGCCGGCAATGATGCCGGTCCCGTCAATTCTGAGGAAACGATCATGAAATTCCAAGGAATTACGATGGTTGCGGCTGCGGCCCTGCTGGCCGTGGGAATGGCGGCGGCCTCCGCCCAATCCAGTGGCGGCGCGGGAACCGGCAGCGGCGCCGGCGCCGGCGCGGGTGGCTCCATGAACGAGGGCCAGTGCTGGGACGAGGCGAGCAAGCAGGTGAAGAGCAAGCCCGCCACGGCTGGCGGAACCGCCAGTAAGAGCACGACCGGCACGACCGGCGCGGCTCCGAGCGGCGCAGCGAAGCCGGGCACGGCTGCCGGGACCCGGCCGGCCGGAATGCAGAACTGCTGAGCCGACATTCGGCGAGCGCCAGGGGTCTGCCTGGCGCTTTGCCGCGGCGCGTTCATGCGCGCCATGTCGAGGCACCCGCCTCCCCAACACCCCGTCACAATCCGCCGTGCTAATCTCTCCGCGCCAGGAGGAGACGCATGCACGGTACGACCTATCCGCGAGTGACCTACACCAATATCGGCGCCGACTTCACCAGCCTGCAGGAAATGCTCGACGGGGCCATTCCGGCCTATCGGGCGAAGCTCGGCGGTGAGATCGCGAACCTGATCGGCGGCAAGCCCTCAACCGAGGGCCGTGCTTACGCGATCGCGAGCCCGATCGACTCGCAGCTTCGTCTCGGCACTTGCTTCGCGGCCGATCGCGCCACCGTCACGCGCGTGGTCGCGGCCGCGCAGGCCGCATTCCCGGCTTGGTCGCGCACGCCGTGGGAGGAGCGCGTGCGCATTCTCGAGGCCGGGCGCGAGATCCTCGCGGCGCGCAAGTATGAGCTCGGCATCGCGGCGCTGTTCGAGGTCGGCAAGTCCCGCTTCGAGGCGATCGGCGAGGCCGAGGAGGCGCTCGACATCATTCCATTCTACGCCGAGGAGATGCGCCGCAACGACGGCTATCTGCGAAAGCTCGCGCAGGCCGTCCCGGGCGAGAGCACCTCGACGCGGCTCAAGCCCATCGGCGTCTTCGCGGTGATCGGCCCGTTCAACTTTCCGATCGCGGTGCCGATCAACATGGTGGTCTCGGCGCTGATCACCGGCAACACGGTGGTCTACAAGCCGAGCCCGGGAGCTGGGCTCACGGCCTCGCTCTTCGTCAGCGGCCTGATCGAGGCAGGCCTGCCGGCCGGCGCGCTCAACCTCGTTTGCGGCGATGACGAGACCGGCGAGGCGCTGGTCGCGGCCGACATCGCGGGCGCGGTCTTCACCGGCTCGACAGCGGCCGGCCGCGCCATTCACGCCAAGCTCGCCTGCGGCGATCAGGTGCGCCCGGTGATCGCCGAGATGGGCGGCAAGAATCCGACCTATGTCACCGCCAGCGCCGATCTCGAGGTCGCGGCCGAAGGCCTTGCGCGCTCGGCCTTCGGCCTGCAGGGCCAGAAGTGCTCCTCCTGCGAGGTCGCCTATGTCGATGCCGTGGTCTACGACCGCTTCGTGCCGCTGCTGGTCGAGAAGACCGCGCGCTTCAAGATCGGCACTCCGGAAGCGCGCGACGTGTTCATGGGCCCGATCATCGACGACGCCGCCGGCGCGCGCTATGCGGCCGCGGCCGCGGAGGCGCGGCGTGACGGCAAGATCACGTTCGGCGGCAAGCGGCTCTCCGGCGATCTCTTCGACCGCGGTGTCTATGTCGAACCTCTCATCGTCGAGGATCTGCCGGCGGACCACCGCCAACTGCGCGAGGAGCTGTTCCTGCCCTTCGTCGCGCTGCAGAAGGTGACCTCGCTCGTGGACGCGATCCGCCGCGGGAATGCCGTGAACTACGGTCTCTGCGCCGGCTTTTACGGCCGCGACCAGAAGGACCTCGATTTCTTCCTCGACACTGCCGAGGCCGGCGTCCTCTATGCCAACCGCCGCTCCGGCGCGACCACGGGCGCCTGGCCCGGCATCCAGACCTTCGGCGGCTGGAAAGGGTCCGGTCTCACGGGCAAGAACGGCTTCGGCTTCAACTATCTGCCGCTGTTCATGCGCGAGCAGAGCCACACGCTCATGCAAATGACGTGAGCGCGGCTCACTCCGCCGGAGCCGCCGGCGCGCGCCTGAGCGCGCGTCTCAGCAGGCGCCAGGCCGGCGCGAGCGCAAAGCCGACGAGCGGAATCAGAACGGCTCCGATGATCAGTCCGACGAGCCCCGATCCTGTGGCCGTCACCAGCCATTCCACGGGCCCCGCGAGCGCCGGAACGGCGTGGCCGGCGAGCTCTGCAAGCGTGTGAATGGCGGCCCCGATGTCGTTGAAGCCGTACGTCTCGAGGCCGTGCACCAGAATGCCGCCGCCGACCCAGATCATGGCCGCGGTGCCGACGATGCTCAGCAACGTCAGGAGATGCGGCATGCCGCGCACCAGCGCGCGCCCGAGCGCGCGACTGAACCTCGCCCCTGCGGTGTCCCCCTCGCGCCGCGCCAGCGCCACGCCCGCGTCGTCGGCCTTCACGATCAGTGCGACCGCGCCATAGACCACGGCCGTGATGCCGACCGCGACGAGCGCGAGCACGATCGTCTGGCTGATCGGCCGGCCGGGCGGGATCGCCGCGATTGCGATCGCCATGATCTCGGCCGAGAGGATGAAGTCTGTCTTGATGGCGCTCGCGACCTTCTCGTCCTCGAGGGTTTGCGGATCGAGCGCCACCGGATCGAGCTGCGTCTCGTGCGCCTGTGCCTTATGCGGCGCCAGCGCGTGGAAGACCTTCTCGACGCCTTCGTAGCAGAGATAGGCTCCGCCCAGCATCAGCAGCGGCGTAATCGCGCGCGGCAGGAAGTAGCTCAGCCCCAGCGCGACCGGCAGCAGGATCAGCAGCTTGTTGCGCAGCGAGCCGATCGCGATCCGCCGCACGATCGGAAGCTCGCGCGCCGCCGAGAACCCGATCACGTAGCGCGGCGTGACGGCCGCATCGTCGATGACCACTCCCGCCGCCTTCATGCCCGCCTTGGCGGCCTGGCCCGCGATGTCGTCGAGCGAAGCCGCCGCCACCTTCGAGAGGGCCGCGACGTCGTCGAGGAGGGCGAGGAGGCCAATGCTCACGAAGCATTCTTTCCTGTGGTCGGATGCTGCTCACGTATCAGCTTCCAACCAACAGCGGGCCCGAGCGTTCCGGGCCGCCACGGAACTCAGGGGCGCGGCAGCATGTCGCCCGTGACGTCGGCTCGGCGGCTTTCGCATCGCTTTTGACCGAAGCGAGCGCGCCTCACTCGGCCGGTGCGGCCGGCGCAATGCCGGTGACTTGCGCCCGCGGCTCCTCGCTCAGCCAGCGATAGAGCATGCCCCCGAGAATGCCGCCGATCAGCGGCGCGACCCAGAACAGCCAGAGCTGCGCCAGCGCCCAGCCGCCGACGAACAGCGCCGGCCCGGTGCTGCGCGCCGGATTCACGCTGGTATTGGTCACCGGAATGCTCACCAGATGGATCAGCGTCAGGCAGAGGCCGATCGCGATCGGCGCAAAGCCGACCGGCGCCTTGCCGTGGGTCGCACCCATGATCACGAACAGGAAGCCCATGGTCAGCACGACCTCGGCGACGAAACCCGCGGTCATGCTGTACTTGCCCGGCGAGTGCTCGCCGAAACCGTTTGCCGCGAAGCCTTTGGCGAGGTCGAACCCCGGCGCGCCGCTCGCGATCAGATAGAGCACAAATGCGCCGAGCACGGCGCCGATCACCTGCGCCGCGATATAGGGCCCGACATCCTTCGCGGGAAAGCGCCCGCCCGCCCAGAGGCCAGCCGTGACGGCCGGATTGAGATGGCAGCCCGACACGTGCCCGATCGCATAGGCCATCGTGAGCACCGTCAGCCCGAAGGCGAGCGACACGCCGAGCAATCCGATACCCACCTGCGGAAACGCCGCCGCAATCACGGCGCTGCCGCAGCCGCCGAAGGTGAGCCAGAACGTGCCGATCGCCTCGGCCGTGCACTTGCGGATGTCCATGACAGGCTCCTTCGTTGCGCGAAGACGATGCGGAGTGACGTCGACATTTGTCGTCAAAACGGCGCGTCGGTGCGCCGAGGCGTGACGCTTGAGGTTTCTTTGCGCGGAAGCATACCCCGGGCGCGCCAGCCGGCAAGGCACAGACGGACGCATCGGCGCGATCGTCTCGCCGCGGCTGACCACGCATGCTCGCGGCGCATGACGTTTCCGGATTGCCAAGCCGGTTCAACGGCGCGATGCTAAGCGCCAATCACGCAATCTTACGTCGCCAGCCCGCCTCTCAGGCCCGATCGCAACGCGATCCGGCTGCCGAGGCGGGACGACGAGCCCAGGGAGGTTGAAGCTTCACAACAGGGAGGACTGGCTGATGCGTAATCCTTCTTACCTGTTTGCCTATGGCAGCGCTCTCGCACTTGCTGCCGCCATGACCGCCTTGACCGCGACGGCGGCCGCCGCCGGGTCCACGGCCGCCGAGATCCGCAACTGCAAGGCCGAGAACTGGTGCGCCTATCACCGCACCGTGGACGGGGCGTGGCGTTACAGCCCGCTCGCGCAGATCACGCGCCAGAATGTGAAGAACCTGCGGCCGGTCTGGCTCTTCCAGCCCGGCGGCGAATACCAGGGCATGCACGGCACGCCGCTCGTCATCGACGGCGCGATGTATATCCCGGTGAACCCCTCCACGATCCACAAGCTCGACGCCGCCACCGGCAAGCGCGTCTGGGCCTTCGAGCCCGAGCTCGATCCAGCGATCACGTCGCGCTCCTTCTTCGCCCATACGCGCGGTATCGCGATCGGTGACGGCCGGCTCTATGTCGGCACCGCCGACGGCCGTCTCATCGCAGTCGACGAGAACAGCGGCAAGCCCGTCTGGGAGCGCCAGCTCGTCAACTCCGCGAAGGACACGGCCGGCTTCTCGGGCGCGGGCACCTTCGTGAGCTCCGATCTGCTCGTGATCGGCCAGAACGCCGGCGAGTATCCGGTGGAAGGGCGCGTCTGGGGCATCAATCCCAAGGACGGCTCGATCCGTTGGGTCTTCAACACCACGGGCCGCGATGATCCGAAGGCGCTCGCCACCTGGAAGGGCGAGTCCTGGAAGTTCGGCGGCGGCGGCAGCTGGCAGCCCGGCACGGTCGACTACGCCAACAACCAGATCCTGCTCGGGACCGGCAATCCCAATCCCGATTACGACTATTGCGGCGACAAGTGCCGCGACACCAGCGCCGACGGCCATCGCTCCGGCGACAATCTCTACACCTCCTCGACGGTCGCGCTCGATCTCGCCACCGGCAAGGTGAACTGGCACTTCCAGGAAGCGCCCGCCGACAACTACGACTATGACGCCGCGGTCGGCGAATACGTGATCCTGCCCGAAGAGGGCGGGCGCCAGCTCGTGCTGCATCCCGGCAAGAACGGCTTCAATCATGTCCACGACACCAAGACTGGCAAGCCGGTCGCGGTCTATCCGGACATGAAGAACTTCAACTGGACGAGCGGCTTCAATCTCGCGAGCGGCGAATGGGAGAAGCGCCTGTGGCCGAAGGCCGGCGAGAAGACGCTCGTGTGTCCGGCGATCGACGGCGGCCATTCCTGGAACGCCGGCTCCTACAATCCGGAGACGCGGCTGTTCTATCGCATCGCCAACGAGTGGTGCATGGACCTGACGATCAAGCCGAAGACCGGCGGCAAGGTCCTGCTGGGCGCCGAGGAGCGCACCATTGAGCCGTTCGCGCAGACCTTCTTCGCGGCCGACTGGAACGGCGCCGATCCGCCCGGCGACAAGGCGCACGGACGGCTCACCGCGCGCGATCCCGTCACCGGCACGCTCAAGTGGGAGAAGCGCTACGACATCATCCCGCACTCCGCGCTCCTGAGCACGGCGAGCGGCCTCCTGTTCATCGCGAACTACGAGGGCAATGTGCAGGCCCTCGATGCCACCAATGGCGACGTGCTCTGGGAGTTCAATCTCGGCTCCGGCTCCAACGGCGGCATCATCTCCTATGCGGTGAACGGCAAGCAGTACATCTCGGTGGTGAGCGGCCACGGCAGCTATGTGGGCCGCGCGCTCGCCGAGGGCTACTTCAAGGACAAGCTGAAGGGCTACAAGGAAGGCCGCCTGGTGGCGACCTTCGCGGTCGACTGAGAGGTCAGCGGGGGCGGGAGGACATGCCTCCCGCCTCTCTTTCAGCTTCGGGAGGCTCGCTTGAAACGGATTGTCCGCTTCGCCGCGGCGCTGGTGATCGTTGCGCTCGCGTATCTTGCTCTAGCTGAAGAGGGTGCCGCGCAGAGCGGCGTTCGGCATCCCCAGGGCGCCGCGCCACGCCAGGAGCCCGCGCAGCCGGCGCACGGCGGCGCGTCCAATCCGCTGTCGAAATCGCCGGACGCCATCGCGTCGGGCGAGAAGCTCTACAACAAGTTCTGCCTGCAGTGTCACGGCACCAATGGCGACGGCAATTCGCCGCGCTGGGGCCGCGTCGGCGCGGATCTGCGCCGCTACTGGCGCGGCTACAGCGAATTCGTGAACATCGTCGCGGCCGGCCGCCCCGAGAAGCGCATGCCGCCCTGGGGCGCGGTGCTCAATGCCGACCAGATCAACGAGATCGGCGCCTATCTCGAGACTTTGGCGCAGCCCGGCGCCAAATGGAGCGACTGATGCGCGTGTCCCTGCTCGCCGTCGCGCTCCTGCTCGCGCTCGCGCCGCGCGCGCAGGCCGAGGACCTCTACATGTTCCGCGGCAGCGCCTGGGTGTGCGATAGCCCGCAGACCTACGAGGTGGCGGTCGGGCGCGCCAAGGCCGAGGGTGCGACCCGCGCGCTGCGCCGGGAGCTCGCCGAGGTCTGCATCCACGTCGAGGACAAGGACCAGGAGGACATCATGCCGCCCTTCATCCGCCGCCTCGGCGACGAGAACGGCATGGCCAGGGTCGTCTTCATGCTCCGCTCGGAACGCCGCCGCGCGCTGTTGGACCGCTCGATCACCCAGACTCAGTACCGCGGCTGGACCGCCGCCGACAGGCTGCAGCCGCGGGAGGAGTGGCTGAAGATCGGGAAGTAGAGGTCGATCAAAACGAGCCGAACATCGAACCCAGAGCGATGACCAAGGCGAGGGCGATGATCGGCCCGACGATGCAGGACATCAGCATGTCGAAGTAGCTCGCGCGGTGGGTCGCGCCGCAGACGGCGAGCAGCGTCACCACGGCGCCGTTGTGCGGCAGGCTGTCGAGGGTGCCGCAGCCGATCACCGCGACGCGGTGCATGAGCGCCGGGTCGATGCCGGCCGTGCGGCCGATCTGCAGGAAGGTATCGCCGAGCGCATCGAGCGCGATCGTCAATCCGCCCGATGCCGAGCCCGTCAAGGCGGCGAGCACATTGGTCGCGATCGCGAGCGAGACGAGCGGACCGCCCGAGATCGACAGCACCCAGTCGCGCACCAGGGCAAAGGCCGGCAGCGCCGCGACCACGGCGCCGAAGCCGACGAGGCTCGCGACGCTGAAGATCGGGAGCACCGCGGCATTGGCGCCCGCATCCATGCTGGCGCGCAGATCGGACAGCCGCGCGCGGTTGAGCGCGATGAGCACCGCCGTGGCCGCCGCGAGCGCGACCGCGACCGACCACACGCCGGCGACGCCCGCGAGCGATGTCCCGCCCCAGCGCGCCTCGCCGAGAAACGCGAAGTCGAGCCGCGGCAGGATGAGCAGCGACATCGCGAGGTTCACGGCAACGACCACGACCAGCGGAATGAAAGCCGTGGCGATCGGCGGCGACACGGCGCTGCGCTTGCCATGCGCGATCTCGGCGGTGTCGAACTCGTGCGACGACGTGGCGCGTTCGCGAATGAATTGATCCTCCGCGATCGCCGTGGCGTTCGGCTCCGCCCCATAGCCCTCGCCGCGCTTGCGCGCGCTCGCCTCGGCGCGCGCGAGCCACCACAGCCCGAACGCGAGCATGATCGCGGCCGCGATGATGCCAAGTCCGGGCGCCGCGAACGGCGTCGTGCCGAAGAACGGCATCGGGATCGTGTTCTGGATCGCGGGCGTGCCGGGCAGGGCGGTCATCGTGAAGGTCGAGGTGCCGAGCGCGATCGCGGCGGGCATCAGCCGCTGCGGGATATCCGCGGCGCGGAACAGCTCGCGCGCCATCGGCGCCAGCACGAAGAAGGCGACGAACAGGCTCACCCCGCCATAGGTGACGAGCGCGCCCGCGAGCACGACCGCGAGGATCGCGCGGCCCTTGCCGAGCCTGCGGCTCATGAACTGCGCGATGGCGTGCACCGATCCGCTGTCGTCCATCAGCTTGCCGAACAGCGCGCCGAGCAGAAAGATCGGGAAGAACTGCGCGATGAACTGCGCGGCGCTGCCCATGAAGGTCTGCGTCCAATGCGCGAGCAGCGGCTCGCGCGCGAGCAGCGCCGCCACCATGGCGACCGCCGGCGCGAGCAGCAGCACGCTCCAGCCGCGGAACGAGAGCCACATGAGAAGGCCGAGCGCGACCAGGATTCCGACGAGGCCCATGGCGTCACACCTGCTGCAGCAGGACGTCGAGATCGATCGACGAGCGCTTGCCGATGTTCTCCCGGCTCGTCGTCAGGAAGGTCTCCGCGGCGCGGCGGCCCTCGTCCCGCAGCATGCAGAGGAAGTCCCATTCGGCATTGAGTTTCGACGAGGCGCCGAGCCCGGCCAGCACCTTGCTGGCGACCAGATGAATGCGCATCTCGGCCCAGTTGCGGCCTTCCGAGCTGCCGGCATCCACCACCTGCCGCAGCATCGCGATCATGCGCAGCTCCTTGAGCAGTGTGGCGTTGAACGAGACCTCGTTGAGCCGATCGAGGATGTCGCGCGCGGAGCGCGGCGTGCCGGGCCGCTCGACCGGGTTGACCGCGACCAGGATCGTGTCGTGCGAGTCGCATTCGCGCACGAGCGGCGTGATCGTCGGGTTGCCCGCATAGCCGCCGTCCCAATAGGGCTCGCCGTCGATCTCGACCGCGCGGAACAGGGTCGGCAGGCAGGCCGAAGCGAGCAGCACGTCGGGCGTGAGCTCGGCATTGCGGAAGACGCGGCCACGGCCGGTGCGCACATTGGTCGCCGTGACGAACAGCCGGATCGGCGCGCCCGCGACGCGCGCGAAGTCGACCGAGTCGGCGAGCACCTGCTTGAGCGGATTGCCGCCCGCGAACTTCATGTCGTAGGGCGAGAACACGCGGCTCGCGAGGTCGAAGGCGAGATAGAAAGGCGAGGTGTCGAGCGTCCAGCGGCCGAGCAGCATGTCCAGCGGGCTGCGCCGGATCGGGCTGAACCGCGCCGCATCCGAGACCCGCCGCCAGAACGCCTGTAATGCCGCCTGGGCGCCGGCCGCGCCGTCGGCCGCGAAGCCGTCCGCCAGCACGACCGCGTTCATCGCGCCGGCCGACGTGCCCGAGATGCCGTCGATGCGCAGCCACGGCTCGTCCATCAGCCGGTCGAGCACGCCCCACGTGAAGGCGCCGTGCGATCCGCCGCCCTGCAAGGCGAGATCGACCAGCACCGGCTCGCGCGCCGCACCGGCGCGTTCGCGTTGCGCTTCCTGCAAGGACATGGCGGGCTCCGGGAGTTGAGACCGATCAGGCGCGAATGCGACGGGCTCTGATTGTGGCACTTCGCCCGTCTCGCGCGAATGTCGCCTCACGCATTTGTGCGCCGGGGCGATCAGTTGCGGCCGCGTGTCGCCTGGCCGAAGATCGCGCCCGCGCTGCGCATGGGTCGGGCGCGTTGCCGCCCGTCTCACCGCAAGAGAGTTAAGGACCCTTCATGAACACCGGCTCCGAGACGCTCCATCATCACACCCGGCGCATGGGCGGGCGCGATCCGCACGAGGCGCACCGCGCCGCGACGCTGCTCGAGCTGCTGTTCGACCTCACCTTCGTCATCGGCTTCGGCAGCGTGGCCTCGCAGTTCGCGCATCAGGTCGCGGAGGGCCACATCGCGGCCGGCCTGATCGGCTTCGGCTTCGCGAGCTTCGCGATCTGGTGGGCCTGGATCAATTTCTCCTGGTTCGCCTCGGCCTACGACACCGACGACTGGATCTTCCGCGTCACGACCATGGTGCAGATGACCGGCGTGCTGGTGCTCGCCGTCGGTCTGCCGCGCATGTTCCGGTCGATCGAGCAGCACCTGCCGGTCGACAATTCGATCATGGTCCTCGGCTATGTGATCATGCGCGTCGCCATGGTCTTCCAGTGGCTGCGCGCCGCGCGGCAGGATCCCGCGCGCCGCCGCGCCTGCCTCACCTATGCGGTCGCGATCTCGCTCGCCCAGCTCGGCTGGATCGCGCAGATCGCCTTCGACTTCTCGGTCGGCACGAGCTTCCTGCTCGGCGCGGCGCTCATTCTCGTCGAGATGGCCGGCCCCATCATCGCCGAGCGCCGCGACGGCGGCACGCCCTGGCACGCCCATCACATCGTCGAGCGCTATGGCCTGCTCGCCATCATCGCGCTCGGCGAAGGCGTGGTCGGCACCGTCGCGACGCTCTCGGCCGTGGTGCAGCGCCAGGGCTGGACCCTCGACGCCGCGCTGGTCGCCGTCGCGGGCACCGGGCTCACCTTCGGCATGTGGTGGACCTACTACATCCTCCCGTCCGCGCGCGTGCTGAGCCAGCACCGCGAGCGCTCCTTCGTCTGGGGCTACAGCCAGTTCCTCATCATCGCCGCCATCGTCGCCACCGGCGCCGGCCTCCACGTCGCAGCGCTCTTCATCGAGGGCAAGGCCCATATCGGCCCGCTCGCTACCGTGCTCAGCGTCGCGCTCCCGGTCGGCGTCTATCTCGCGATGATCTACGCGATCTACGCTTATCTCGTCCGCCGCTTCGACCCGTTCCACATCTGGCTGCTGAGCGGGACGGCGGGGGTGGCCGCGCTGGCGGTGGCCGCCGCGCTCGTGGGCGTGAGTATGGCGGTGTGCCTGGTCGTCCTGATGTTTGCGCCGGCCGTCACGGTCATCGGCTACGAGGCTCGGGGGCATCGCCATCAGGCGAAGGCGCTCGCGGGGGAGGGGGGCGGCGCTGAGTGCAGGAGTACGCGTGTAACTTGATACACCCTTACCGGGAGCCCAGCCCTAATGATGATGCGCTCGTTCCGACGCCACTCGTCCGTCAATAGTCTTGGAGCGTGTCCAAGAACTTGAATTCCGTCCGCAGCGCGGCTTCCAATGCCTCCATGTCAGCACCTGGCGGCGCGTGCTCGATGTCGTGGATGGCTGCAAGGACAGACTTACAAGCTTCGTCGATATAGACGATCTTCTGCGCGAGGTTGCGCTTCCGAACATCCCACGCGCCTCTTACGGGCTTGCTGCCCGTGAGCTTCTCGTAGATTGCATCAACGCGAGCGTCATCGAGCTTCGCCATCATGTGGCTCCGGGCTGTGTCTTAGTGATTTCAAGAGATAGATGTGCCGGTCGTTCTGAGAAGGCGCTGCAGCCAACTGATCGCAAGAATCGAGCGTAGCCCTACGCCATCCTCTCCCTTCCATCCAGCCACTTCGCGAAGATCACGCGCTCCTCTTCCTCGTAGTCCAACGTCTCGTAGAAGGCCTGCACCTTGGTGTTCTCGGGGCGGACCATCAGCATCACCTTCAGGACGCCGCGCCTGCGCAGCCAGTCTTCGGCGGCCATCATGATGGTGCGGCCGAGGCCGGTGCCTCGGCGGTCGGGCTCGACCGCGACGTAGTAGACCCAGCCGCGGTGGCCGTCGTGGCCGACCATGGCGGTGGCGACGACGGCGCCGTCGAGGCGCGCGACCAGGATGGTGGAGTTCTCGCCGCGGCGCGCGAAGGCGATGTCTGAAGCGGGATCGTTCCAGGGGCGGGTGAGCTCGCAGCGCTGCCAGAGCGCGATCACGGCCGGGACGTCGGCGTCGGTGATCTCGGCGATAGAGGCAGTGTTCGGCTTGTCCATGCGGTGCCCGTAGGGTGTGCTCGGCGGCCCGAGCGTCGCGATTGAATTCGTGAACATTTGATCCGCCGAGCGCACGCGTGCGCTCAGCGCGATCGAAGTCATTACCCGACTGAATCACATCGGGCGCGCTGAGCACACCCTACAATCGCGCCAAGACGCCGCCTACACGAACAGCTCCCCGCTCGCCACCACGAGCCCACGCCCCGCGATGCTCACCGTATCCCCGTCGACCTCGGCCGTGATGATGCTGGTGCGCCCGAAGGCCGTGCCCTGTTCGATGCGGAGCATGCCGCCCTTCGCCTTGCCGTGCCGCACAAGATGCGCGGCGAGCGGGCCGGCGGCGGTGCCGGTCGCGGGGTCCTCGGGGATGCCGACGCGCGGGCCGAAGAAGCGCGCATAGGCGACGGTGCCGGGCAGCCGCGGATCGAGCGAGAACACGTAGCAGCCTTCGCCGTCGGCGGCTTCGAGCAGGGCAGCGAGCTTCGCGGCGTCCGGCGCGATCCGGTTGACGACGTCGCGATCGCGGATCGGCACCATCAGATGCGCGGCGCCGGTCGAGACCACTTGGCACGGCACGGTGCTCACCGCGATGTCGCTCACGGTCAGCCCGAGCGACTCGGCGAGCGCGCCCACATCGGTGAGCTGCCGGCCCCACACGGGCGCGCCTTGCGTCATCACGATGCGGTCGAGCGCGCCGCCGCTCTGCCAGATCGTGACCGGATAGCTGTTCTCGCCGATCTCCTGCCGCAGCACCGTCGCGCCCTCGACGAGGTCGAGCCGCCCCGCGACCGCGAGCCACCACCAGGCGCCGAGCGAGTTGTGCCCGCCCGGACCGAACACCTCGACGCCTTTCGCCGTGAACGAGCGCAGCTTCCAGTCGGCATCGTCCCGCGCCGACCGCATCACGAAGGTGGTCTCGGGCTGATTGAACTCGCGCGCGATGCGCCGCATCAGCGGGACCGGCAGCTCGCCGCCGTCCACCACCGGCAGCGGATTGCCGGTGAGCGGCTCGATCGCGAACACGTCGACGAAGTGAAAGGAGATTGTTCTGCTCATCGCTTACCGGCCCAGCCTCGGGCCGCGAGCTCGTTCATCTCCTCAATCGAGAGCGACGATGTGTTCTCATTCGATAACAAGCCGAAGACGTCGGAAATCCTACCGCTCGACCGCGCGACTGTATCCGCGCCATGTCCCGCGTAGGCGAGGCACGCGAGAATGTCGTCGCGCACGAGATGCGGGTAGGCTCCCAGCACCTCTTGCTCGCTCCAACCTTGGGTGAGCAGGCCGACGGTCAACTCGACGGTGACGCGCGTGCCGCGGATCACCGGCTTGCCACCCATGACACCGGGATCGAGGGCGATGCGCGGATGCTCGGTCACGGCACATCTCCTTGTCGTTCCAATTAGCTCCGTTTACAGCACCTTGCCGGGATTGAGAATCCCCTTCGGATCGAGCGTGCGCTTGAGCGTGCGCATCAGCTCGAGCGCGACCGGGTCCTTCACGCCCGGCAGGAGGTCGCGCTTGAGGATGCCGATGCCGTGCTCGGCCGAGATCGAGCCGCCGTATTTGGCGACGACGCCGTGCACCACCGCGTTCATCTCTTCCCAGTGCGAGAGATACGCGGCTTTGTCCGCTCCGACAGGCTGCGCCACGTTGTAGTGGATGTTGCCGTCGCCGAGATGGCCGAAGGGCAGGGGGCGGCAACCGGGAATCAGCTTCGTCACGGCGGCGTTCGCTTCCGCGATGAACGCCGGCACGCTCGCGACCGGCACCGATACGTCGTGCTTGATCGAGCCGCCCTCGTGACGCTGCACCTCGCCGAACATCTCGCGCACGCGCCAGAAGCTCTTGCCCTGCTCGAGGCTGTCCGCGAGCGTCGCGTCGAGCACGAGGCCGCGCTCAATGCCGGCGGCGAGCACCTCCTCCAGCGTCTCGCGCAGGCCATGCGTCGCCTGCGAGGAGAGCTCCATCAGCACGTACCAGGGATAGACCTGGGCGAGCGGATCGCGCACGCCCGCGGCGTGGCGGAGCACCGCGTCGATGCCGAGCCGCGCCATCAATTCGAAGCTCGTCACCTGGCTCGCGGCGCGCTTCTGCGCGAGCATCAGCAGGTCGAGCGCGGCCTCGGGCGAGGCGACCGCGACGAAGGCGGTCTCGACCGAGCGCGGCCGCGCGATCACGCGCAGCACCGCGGCCGTGATGATGCCGAGCGTGCCCTCGGCGCCGACGAACAGGTTCTTCAGGTCGTAGCCCGTATTGTCCTTCTTCAGCTTGTTGAGGTTGTTCATCACGCGCCCGTCGGCGAGCACCACCTCGAGCCCCATCACCTGCTGGCGCGCGACGCCCCAGGCGACCGCCGTGGTGCCGCCCGCATTGGTCGACAGGTTGCCGCCCACCGTGCAGGTGCCCTCGGAGGGCAGCAGCAGCGGATAGAGCCGGTCGACATTGGCGGCCGCTTCGCGCACGCGCCCGAGCGTCACGCCGGCCTCCGCCGTGATCGTGTTCGAGGTCGCGTCCACCTCGCGGATCTTGTCGAGCCGGTTGAGCGACAGCACGATCT
The DNA here is from genome assembly GCA_023404705.1 of Pseudomonadota bacterium. Classification (GTDB taxonomy): domain Bacteria; phylum Pseudomonadota; class Alphaproteobacteria; order Rhizobiales; family Xanthobacteraceae; genus FEB-22. Next base: position 21,129 of record JAEYAU010000002.1, on the reverse strand, counting down.
CGCCGTGATGCGGAATCTGCCCGCCGACCAGGCCGGTGTTGCCGCCCTGCGGCACGATCGGCGTGCCGGTCTCGTTGGCGAGCCGCAGGATCGCCTGCACCTCCGCGACGCTCGCCGGTCGCAGCACCATCGGCGTGCGCCCGTGCCAGATGTCGCGCATCTCCACGAGATACGGCTCCTGCATGCCGGGATCCGTGACGGCATACCTTTCGCCGACGATCGCGGCGAACCGCGCCAGCAGCTCCGGCGACACGGTCGGCTTTACGTGCGGATTCATAGAGACCTCGATACGATTTCCAGCATCTAGATATCATCCGGAGCGCGGGCTGCACACTCCGGTTCCAACGCGCACCGTAGCCTTGTCACACCGTCATGGCCGGGCTTGTCCCAGCCATCCACGCCTTGCGGCGATTCAAGCAGGAGAAGACGTGGATGCCCGCACAAGGCCGGGCATGACGTGGAGTGCGACGCAGGGTCGCGAAAAGATAACTTCCGCTTTTCAGAAACAGCTCTTGCGCGCGCGCGCAGTTTGTGCATACTCCTCTCACTCCTGCTCGCGAGGGCGTCACCGGTATCGTCGCGACGGAGCAGGAGACGGCCCTGTCCGGCTGATCAGCGGACGCGCCGTGTTGGAGCGCCGAGAGGCGCAGGGGGTCCCGGTCGAGCGCCCGGGACCCCGGGCGGGGCCGCTGTCCCGCCCTAACGTCCCGGCGATCCGGGACGTAAGCCCGCCCGCTGGCGGGCTGGCGCCTCTCGGTGCTCCATCCCCCTCGGGGGAACGACGCCGAAGCCGCAAGCCTCCGGACGCAAAAGCGTCGCGGAGCCGAAGGCGTTTTCTTCGTAGGGTGTGCTCGGCGGCCCGGAAGCCCGCGATGCACTCAGAGCTCGATCCGCCGAGCGCACGCGTGCTGAGTCGCCGTACGCGTGCGCTCGGCGCGATCACGCTCCGTGAATGTGCGCAGCGCCGCGGCGCGCCGAGCACACCCTACGATCGCGGCGCCGCCGCTCTTGCGAGACGATCATTGATCGCCTCGCCCAATCCTTCGCGCGGCACCGGCATCACCGCGATGCGCGACGCGCCGGACGCATCGAGCGCGCGCAGATGCGCGAACAGGTTGGCGGCGGCCTCGATGAGGTCGCCGGTCTGCGACAGGTTCAGCGTCGCCTGCGCGGTCTCGGCGCCGGTCGGCCGCGCCGGGCCGAAGCAGAGCAGCGCCTCGCCAGGCTGCACGGCAAGCGCATCGAGGCGCATGCGCGCGCGCGGCGCGTAATGCGAGGCGAGGAGGCCGGGCGACACCGGCGCATCGTCGACCGGGCGATGCGCCTGCGCGATGTCGGGCAGATCGTGGCCGAGCACGCGCGCGATCGCCTCGCGTGGCACGCCGCCCGGCCGCAGCAGCACGGGCTCGCCGAAGCAGGCGACGATGGTGGATTCCACGCCGACCTGCGTCGGTCCGCCGTCGACGATCAGGTCGATGCGCCCGTCGAGATCCGCATGCACATGCGCGGCGGTGGTCGGCGAGACATGGCCCGAGCGGTTCGCCGAGGGCGCCACGATCGGGCGCTTGAGATGCTCCAGGATCGCATGCGCGACCGGATGATCCGGAATGCGGATCGCGATCGTGTCGAGCCCGGCGGTGGCGAGATCGTGCACCGGGCAATCCTTGCTCTTCGGCAGCACCAGCGTCAGCGGGCCGGGCCAGAACGAGGCCGCGAGCCGCAACGCCGGCTGGTCGAACTCAGCGAGCGCGCGCGCCGCGTCGAGGTTCGCGACATGGGCGATCAGCGGGTTGAACGAGGGCCGGCCTTTCGCGGCATAGAGCCGCGCCACGGCATTGCCATTGGTCGCGTCGGCGCCGAGGCCGTAGACGGTCTCGGTCGGAAACGCCACGAGCCCGCCCGCCGCCAGCGCGCGCGCGGCGGCCTCGCTCCCCGAATCCGCCGGGATGACGCGCGTGACGACCGGAACGTCCACTCTTTCACCGTATCGAACAGGCAGGTAGATTGCCTGGGCCATTTGCGCCACCGGCTTCGGGCCGTCAAGGCGTGCCTATCCGAAGGATTTAACATGACTTACCGGGCGCCCGTCGCCGACATCGCGTTCACCCTCAAGCACGCCGCAGGCCTCAGCCGCGCCATCGAGGAGGGCCTGTTTCCCGATCTCGGCGAGGACCTCGTCGACGCCGTGCTCGAGGAGGCCGGCAAGTTCGCTTCCGACGTGATCGCGCCGCTCAACGTGATCGGCGACGAGCACGGCACGCCGCTGGAGAACGGCAAGGTGACCATGCCGCCCGGCTGGAAGTCCGCCTACGACGCCTGGACGGCCGGCGGCTGGAACGGGCTCGCGGCCAGCGCGGAGTTCGGCGGCCAGGGCCTGCCGCACGCGCTCAACGCCGCCTGCATCGAGATGTGGAACGCCGCCTCCATGGCCTTCGGCATCGGCCCGGTGCTCACCATGGGCGCGACCGAGGCGCTCGCCGCGCACGGGGCGCCGGAGCTGAAGCAGACCTATCTCGCCAAGATGATCTCGGGCGAGTGGACCGCGTCGATGCAGCTCACGGAGCCGCAGGCCGGCTCCGACCTGGCGCTGCTGCGCACCAAGGCCGAGCGCGCCGGGGACGGCAGCTATCGCATCACGGGCCAGAAGATCTTCATCACCTATGGCGAGCACGATCTCACCGACAACATCGTGCATCTCGTGCTGGCGCGCCTGCCCGATGCGCCGCCCGGCACGCGCGGCATCTCGCTGTTCCTGGTGCCGAAATTTCTGGTCAACCCGGACGGCTCGCTCGGCGCGCGCAACGACGTGCGCTGCCACTCGGTCGAGCACAAGCTCGGCATTCACGGCTCGCCGACCTGCACCATGGTGTTCGGCGACAATGGCGGCGCCACCGGCTGGCTGATCGGCGAAGAGAACCGCGGCCTCGCCTGCATGTTCACGATGATGAACAACGCCCGCCTCGCGGTCGGACTGCAGGGCGTGGCGATCGCCGAACGCGCCACCCAGCAGGCGCTCGCCTATGCGCGCGAGCGCAAGCAGGGCAAGGCCGCCGGCGCGAAGGACACCAGCCCGATCATCGCGCATCCCGACGTGCGCCGCATGCTGCTCACCATGCGCGCGCTCACGCGTTCCTCGCGCGCGCTCTGCTATGCGACCGGCGTCGCCATCGACCGCTCGCATCGCGCGCCCGACGAGGCCGCGCGCAAGGCCGCCTACGAGCGCGCCTCGCTGCTCACTCCCATCGCCAAGGCCTATTCGACCGACATCGGCATCGAGGTCGCCTCCCTCGGCGTGCAGGTGCATGGCGGCATGGGCTATGTCGAGGAGACCGGCGCCGCCCAGCACTATCGCGACGCCCGCATCGCCGCGATCTACGAAGGCACCAACGGCATTCAGGCGATCGATCTCGTCACCCGCAAGCTGCCTCTCGGCGGCGGCATGGTCGTGAAGGCCTATCTGGACGAGCTGAAGGCGACCGCCGACAAGGTCGCGGCCGTGAACGATCCGGCCTTCGGCCAGACCGCGCAGCGCCTCGCCGAGGCGATCTACTGCGTCTACCGCGCCACCGCCTGGCTGCTCGAGCGACGTGACAGCGACGAGGCGCTCGCCGGCGCCACGCCCTATCTCCGGCTGTTCGCCTACGCGTCCGGCGGCTGCGCGCTCGCCGAGGAGGCGCTCGCGGCGCGCCGTCTCGGCGCCCATGCGGCCGAGCGCGTCGCGCTCGCGCGCTTCTTCGCCGAGAACCTCGCGGTTCAGGCCGTCGGGCTCGCCAGCGCCGTGATGGAAGGCGCGGCGACCATCACCGAATTCTCTGACGTGGCCTGAGGGAAAAATGACCGAGCAAGTGATCGTCACGGACGACAACGGCGTCCGCACCATCCGGATGAACCGGCCCGAGAAGAAGAACGCGCTCACCTCCGCCATGTACGACGTCATGGCCGAGGCGATCGAGACCGCGACCGCGTCCTCGCCGGTGCGCTGCATCCTCATCCAGGGCGTCCCGGGCGCCTTCTCGGCCGGCAACGATCTCGGCGATTTCCTCAAAGCCGCGACCGGCGGGGAGGGGCTCGGCAACGCGGTGCTGCGCTTCCTCCACGCGCTCGCCCGCGCCGAGCGGCCGCTGGTCGCCGCCGTGCAGGGCGTCGCGGTCGGCATCGGCACCACCATGTGCCTGCACTGCGACTATGTGGTCGCGGCCGCCGACGCGCGCTTCTCGACGCCCTTCGTCGGCCTCGGCCTCGTGCCCGAAGCCGCATCGAGCCTGATCGCCCCCCGCCTCATGGGCCAGCGCCGCGCCTTCGCGCTCCTCGTCATGGGCCAGCCCCTCGACGGCGCCGAGGCGAAAGCCGCCGGCCTCGCCAACATGGTGGTGCCCGCCGGTGAGGTCGATGCCGAAGCGCTGAAGGCCGCCCGCACCATCGCGGCGCTCCCGCCCGAAGGCGTCGCCATCTCGCGCCGCCTGATGAAAGGCACACCCGACGAGATCGTCGCCCATATCGACGCCGAAGCCGAAGCCTTCCGCGCGCGACTGCAGAGCCCGGAAGCGCGCCAGGCCTTCGAGGCGTTCTTCGCGAGAAAGAAGGGGTAAGGTTGAAGCGAGCTCCCACCTCGATCCGTCACCCTGAGGTGCGAGCGAGCGAAGCGCGCGAGCCTCGAAGGGCGACAGCCGAGGCGCCGCAGCAAACTCGCTGCGACGCCCGGGCCGTTCATCCTTCGAGGCTCGCGCTGATGCGCGAGCACCTCAGGATGACGGGTTCTAGATTTGGCCCGCTGTGGCACTCGTCACAGTGGCTTCAGCCCCGCCTCGATCTGCTTTCTCCGTCCCTCCAGGAACGGCGGCAGCGCGAGGCCTTCGCCGAGCTTCTCCAGCGGCTCGTCGGTCGCGAAGCCGGGGCCGTCCGTGGCGATCTCGAACAGAATGCCGTTCGGCTCGCGGAAGTAGAGGCTCTGGAAGTAGAAGCGGTCGACCTTGCCGCTGTTCGGAATGCGCAGCTCGTCGAGGCGCTCGGCCCAGGCGTCATAGCCGGCCTGGTCGGGTGTGCGGAACGCGACGTGATGCACCGCGCCGGCGCCCTGCCGCGCGGCCGGCAGGTCCGGCTGCACCGCGACGTGCAGCTCGGCCGCGGGCCCGCCGTCGCCCATCTCGTAGACGTGCACGGTGTGCGCCGCATTGTCGGGATGCGGATAGGTTCGCGCCTCGCGCATGTTCATCAGGATCTTCAGCACGGCGTCGGTGGGGCCGAGGTTCGGCACGCTGAGCATGATCGGCCCGAGCCCGCGGATCTGCTTGTCCGCCGGCACCGGGCTCTTCGCCCAGGCATGCGCTTCGCCCGCGCCGCCGTCGTCGATCAGCGCGAGCCGCTGGCCTTCCGGATCCTCGAACGGCAGCGTCAAGCGCCCGTCGACCTCGGCGATCTCGCCGGTCGTCACGCCCGCCTTGGTCAGGCGCTGCTTCCACCACGCCAGCGTGTCCGCGCCGGTCACGCGCAGCGAGGTGCGCGTGATCGCGTTGGTGCCGCGCTTCTCGCGCTGCACCGGCCAGTCGAAGAAGGTCAGGTCGGAGCCGGGGCTCGCCAGCCCGTCGGCGTAGAACAGGTGGTACGCGCTGGTGTCGTCCTGGTTCACGGTCTTCTTCACGAGCCGCATGCCGAGGACGTCGGTGTAGAACCGCTTGTTGCCCGGCGCGTCGGCCGAGATCGCGGTCAAATGATGAATGCCGGTGAGCTGCATGGCGGAAATCCTGATGGGTTCCACCGGCATGTAGCCCTCGGCCGTCAGGATTGCGATCCCTGCAAAGGCCGCTTGCACGATCACAAAAGGGGGATCGGATGTCGCTGAAAGGCAAGACCTTGTTCATCACCGGCGCCTCGCGTGGCATCGGCCTCGCCATCGCCAAGCGGGCGGCCGCCGACGGCGCCAATATCGCGATTGCGGCCAAGACCGAGACGCCCCACCCGAAGCTGCAGGGCACCATCTACACGGCGGCCGAAGAGATCGAGCAGGCCGGCGGCAAGGCGCTGCCGCTCGTCGTCGACGTGCGCGACGAGGTCTCGGTGAAGACCGCGCTCGACAGGACCGCCGCCACCTTCGGCGGCCTCGACATCGTGGTCAACAATGCGAGCGCGATCCAGCTCACCCCGGTACGCGATACCGACATGCGCCGCTTCGACCTGATGCACCAGATCAATGCGCGCGGCACCTTCGTGGTCTCGAAGCACGCGATCCCGCATCTCGAGAAAGCCGAGAACCCGCACATCCTGATGCTCTCGCCGCCCCTCGACATGCAGCAGAAGTGGTTCGCGCCGCACACCGCCTACACGATGGCCAAGTTCGGCATGAGCCTGGTCGTGCTCGGGCTCTCGGGCGAGCTCAAGGGCAAGGTCGCCGTCAATGCGCTCTGGCCACGCACCACCATCGCGACGGCCGCGATCCAGAACCTGCTCGGCGGCGATGCGTTGATGCGCCGCTCGCGCACGCCAGAGATCATGGCTGACGCCGCGCATGCGATCTTCCTCAAGCCGAAGAGCTTCACGGGCAATTTCTTGATCGACGACACGTTCCTGGCCGGCGAGGGCGTCACGGATTTCGATCGCTACCGCGCAGATCCGACTCAGCCGCTGCAGCCCGACTTCTTCCTGCCCGACGACATGCCGCCGCCCGCGGTCGTGAGCCTCAAACCCTTGAAGAGCTGAAGCCTGGGAACCACTTGAGCCAGATGGTTGTGATCCTCGGTTCGGCGGCGTAAGACGGGCCATGTCCACGCTTCTCTTGTCCCACGCGGCCTGCCTGAATCATCAGATGCCGCTCGGCCACCCCGAGCGGCCCGACCGGCTGCGCGCCGTCGAGCGCGTGCTCGAGGCCGAACGCTTCCAGACGCTGCACCGCGAGGAAGCGCCGATGGCCGAGCTCGAGCAGATCGCGCTCTGCCATCCCATGGACTATGTCGAGCAGATCCGCGATGTCAGCCCGCGCGAAGGCCTGGTTCGGCTCGATGCGGACACGTCGATGTCTCCCGGCAGCTTCGAGGCCGCGCTGCGCGCCGCCGGCGGCGCCGTCTGTGCCGTCAACGAGGTGATGACGCGCAAGGTCGCCAATGCCTTCGTCGCAACGCGCCCTCCGGGCCATCACGCCGAGACGGCGGTGCCCATGGGCTTCTGCTTCTTCAACAACGCCGCCATCGCGGCGCGGCATGCGCAGAAGAAGCACGGCGCCGAGCGCGTCGCGATCGTCGATTTCGACGTGCATCACGGCAATGGCAGCCAGGAGATCTTCTGGAACGATCCGACCGTGATGTATTGCTCGACCCATGAGATGCCGCTCTATCCGGGCACTGGCGCAGCCTCGGAGCGCGGCGCGCACAACACGATCGTCAACGCGCCCCTGCGCGCGGGCGACGGCGGCGATGCCTTCCGCGAGGCGATGGACGTCGCGATCCTGCCGCGGCTGGAGAGCTTCGGTCCGGACCTAATCATCATCTCGGCCGGCTTCGACGCCCACACGCGCGATCCGCTCGCCAACCTCAACTTCGTCGAGGCCGACTACGCCTGGGTGACACAGAAGCTGATGGACATCGCCGACGCGCGCTGCGAGGGCCGTGTGGTTTCGGTGCTCGAAGGCGGCTACGACCTCGAAGGCCTGGCGCGCTCGGTCGCAGCGCACGTCACGGCGCTGATGCGCGGTTAACGAACAACGGATTTGAAAATGGCCGACAATAAGAACACCGATATCGATGCACTGAGCTTTGAGAAGGCCCTCGCCGAGCTGGAGCAGATCGTGCAGCGCCTGGAGCGCGGCGACGTGGCGCTCGAGGAGTCGGTCGCGATCTACGAGCGCGGCGAAGCGCTCAAGCGCCGCTGCGAGGAATTGCTCAAGCAGGCCGAGGCGCGGGTCGAGAAGATCACCCTCGATGCCGGCGGCAAGCCGAGCGGCACGACGCCGCTCGATGTGGATTGAGGAGAGGCACTCGCACTCAGCCGTCATCCCGGCCGAGCCGTGCGAAGCACGCGCGAGTGCCGGGATCCATATCCCCTGTGATCGTGATGCGGACAGACAGGGGTTATGGATCCCGGATCGCCGCTTCGCGGCGTCCGGGATGACGCCCAGCTAACCTCACGTCTTCCGATACACCAGCAGCGTCTTGAACTCGCCGACGCGCTCGACCGGCTTCTCCTTTTCCCACGCGGCGATCACCGGCTTGGCGTCGCCGAACTTGATCGAGCGCGTGTAGAACAGGATGTAGCCGCCCTTGCGGGTCTTGTCCGTGAAGAGGTCGAGCACCTTGCGGTCGGTCAGTCCGCCATATTCGGCGCTGTCCGTGTTCGGATAGAAGAACTCGCACAGGTGGAACATGGTCACGACGTCGAACTCGGGCAGGAGCCGCGGGTTTGCGAGATAGATGTCGCCGAAATATGCGAGATAGTTCTTCGCGATCTGCGCCTTTTCGGTGACCAGCTTCACATAGGCCTCGTATTCCTCGATCGAGGCCGTGATCGCGAACACCACATTGCCGGAGCCGTTGGTCGCCTGCTCCATGCCGATCACGTGATGCGTGCCGGTGCCGAAATGGTAGATCGACTTGCCCTTCAGCTTCTGATCATCGACCCAATGGTTGAAGTGCAAATCGCAGGGGCAGACTTCCTCCATCAATGGCCACTTATCCGGCCAGTAGTTCATCTTCAGCATCGATTTCTCCAATGACATAGCGTTACGCCGGGACGGCGGCGAGAGCGGGACGCGCGCGCGTTGCGGCGGGCGCGCCATTCATTTCGACCATGCGCGGATGCAGCGCGCCGAGCGCATGTGCGCGGCCGGTCGAGATCACGATAGTCTTGGGCAGCCGCTCGGCGATGACGCGGTAGAGCTCGCGCCCGTCCGCCTCCTCGAGCGTGGTCACGGCCTCGTCGAGCAGCAGCACGTCGGGCCTGGCGATCAGCGCGCGCGCGACGGCGACGCGTTGCTGCTCGCCGCCCGAGAGCACGGTGCTCCACTCGGCTTCCTGGTCGAGCCGTTCGGCGAGATGGCCGAGACCCGCGGCGGCCATCGCCTCGCGCAGCTCGGTGTCGTCGACCTCCTCGGCGAGACGCGGATAGGCAAGTGCAGTTCGCAGCGTGCCGAGCGGGAAGTAGGGTCGTTGCGGCAGCGCCAACAGGCGTGCCCCGCGTGGCAGGCAGATGCGCCCGTCGCCCAGCGGCCAAAGCCCAGCGAGTGCGCGGAACAGGCTCGACTTGCCGCTCCCCGACGGCCCGTGCATCAGCGCGCGCTCGCCCGGCAGCAGCGTGAGATCCTGGACGGTCGCGATCGCCTCCCCATTGGCCAGGCGCAGCGTGAGCTTCTCGATCGCGAGCGTCTCGTTCGCGGCGGGCGCCACGTCGATCGCGGCGTGCGGCAGCTTTTCCGTATCGACGCGCACCATCGCGGCCTCGAACTGCGTGAGGCGGTCCATGATCGCCTTCCACTCCGCGATCTTGGTATAGGCGCTGATGCAGAACGCGAAGGCTCCCTCGACGCGCTGGAAGGCGAGATGCGCCTGCATCAGCGTGCCGAGCGCGATCGCGCCCGACAGATAGGCGGGGCTCGCCATCAGGATCGGGAACACGGTGGAGACATGACCATAGCCCGCCACGAAGCCGGTGAGCTTTGCTTGCCGGTGCACCAGCGCAGTCCAGTTGCGCACCAGCGCCGCGAAGCGATGCGACAGCTCCTTGCGCTCCACGGGCTCGCCGCCCATCAGCGCGACCGGCTCGGCATTGTCGGTGACGCGCGCCAGCGCGAAGCGGAAATCGGACTCGAAGCGCTGCTGGCGGAACTGCAGGCCGATCAGCGGCGAGCCGATCCAATGCGCGACCAGCGTGCCGATGCCCGCATAGGCGAGCGCCAGCACGATCAGCCAGCCCGGGAACGCCCAGTTGGTGCCGAACAGCGGCAGCGGCATGGTGACCGAGAGGCCCCAAAGGATATACGCGAAGGAGGCGAGCGCGACGACGCTGCTGAGGATGCCGGTGGCGAGCTCATGCGTGCGCTGCACGAACAGCAGCACGTCGTTGCCAATGCGCAAATGGATGTTGTCGACCGTGTTGTCGACGAAGCGGATGCGGTAATGCCGGCCCTGCGCCATCCAGAGGCCGACGAAGTTCTCGGTCATCCAGCGGCGCCAGCGGATCAGCAGGCTCTGGCCGAAGAAGTACTGCGCGGTGCCGGCGACGATCGCGCCCAGCGTGATGAAGCCGAAGATGACAAGCTCTTCCTTGAACGAGACCCAGTCGCGCGCCTCGAGCGCATTGAAGAAGCGGCCGTTCCATTTGATGACAGAGACCGCCACATAGACGATGCCGAGCTCCGCCGCGATCACGCCGGCGAGCAAGGCGCGGGCGCGCCAGCGGTCCTCGGAGCGGAAATAGGGCAGGGCGAGGCCAAAAAACTCGCGCAAAGCCTGAAGAATGCGGTCCATCGGGGTCGCTCGATGCTGTTACGGCCCGATTGTGACACGAAGTTCCCGGCCTTTTCACTGACTATTCATGGGCTTCGCGACCCCTGGTGAACGCGGCTCTTGTGCGGCGCCGCAAGGCCGGTTTGCCGCCGAGGCGTTTGACTTGAGTGCAGCGGCTCCCGAGATATGGCTTCATCAACTTGCGTTGCACGGGAGGCCGCCCATGAGTTTCTTCCCCGGAAAAGACCCTGCCGCGGGCGACCGCTACGCCTGCGATGCGCTCGAGGTCGTGGTGGTGCCGCGCAGCGCCGACCTTGGCGGCTTCTCGGTGCGCCGGGCGCTGCCGCACACGACGCGCCGCTCGGTCGGGCCCTTCGTGTTCTTCGATCATTTCGGCCCCGCCGAGTTCAAGGCGGGCAACGGCCTCGACGTGCGGCCGCATCCGCATATCGGCCTCTCGACCCTCACCTATCTCTACGAGGGCGAGATCATGCACCGCGACACACTCGGCATCGCGGCGCCGATCCGTCCCGGCGAGGTGAACTGGATGACGGCCGGCCGCGGCATCGTCCATTCGGAGCGCACCGCGCCCGAGCGCCGCGCCGGCAATGAGCCGCTGCATGGCTTGCAGTTCTGGCTCGGCATGCCGTCGAAGGACGAGGAGATCGCGCCGACCTTCACGCATCTCGAGGGCGGGCAGCTGCCGATCATCACCGGCGAGGACAAGACCGCGCGCGTGATCGCAGGTCAACTGTTCGGCGTGCGCTCGCCGCTCGCGACCACCTCGGAGACGCTGTTCGCTGACGTGACGCTGCATGCCGGCGCGCAGATGCCGCTCGATGCCGACTACGAGGAGCGCGGCATCTACGTGGTCTCGGGCGAGATCGACGTGCAGGGCGACCGTTTCGCGGCGGGTCAGCTTCTGGTGTTCAAGCCGGGCGACCGCATCACGGTCTCGGCCACGCAGCCGAGCCGCATCGCCGTGCTCGGCGGCACCGCGCTCGACGGCCCGCGCTACATCTGGTGGAATTTCGTCTCCTCGCGCAAGGAGCGCATCGCGCAGGCGAAGGAGGAGTGGAAGCAGGGCCGCTTCGGCAAGGTGCCGGGCGACGAGATCGAGTTCATTCCGCTGCCCGAGGACAAGCCGTATACGGCGGGGTAAGCGCCAGCCTCTCGACCGTCACCCTGAGGTGCTCGTCCGCAGGACGAGCCTCGAAGGGCGACGGCCGCTGAGTCGCCGTGTGCTCGTTGAAACGCTCGGGCCGTTCATCCTTCGAGGCTTGGGCTTCGCCCTCGCACCTCAGGATGAGGATGAGATGCTGACGCCTACTTCTTCCTTTTCCCCTCGAAGGCCGCGGCTGGCAGCTTCTGCTTGCGTCCGACGCGCTCGATGTCGGCCCACGGGTCGCTCTTCAGCCGTGAAAGGCGCTGCTCGGCGTTCATCACGTTGAACTTGTTCGGCGACATCCTCGCGTTCAGCTCTTCCCATGTGATCGGCATCGACACCGTCGCGCCCGGGCGCGCGCGGGTCGAATAGGCCGCGATCGCGGTGGCGCCGCGGCCATTGCGCAGATAGTCCATGAAGATGCGGCCCTTGCGCAGGCTCTTGGTCATCTTCGAGACGTAGCGCTTCGGGTCGTCGGCCTCCATCATCTGCACGATCGCATGCGTGAAGGCCTTGGTCGTGTCCCAGTCGGCGCCCGCGAAGGGCACGACGATGTGCAGGCCCTTGCCGCCCGTCGTCTTCAGGAAGCTCTCCAGCTTCAGCGCCTGCAGCCGCTCGCGCAGCTCGCGCGCCGCATAGATCATGTCGGCCCACGGGACGTCGTCGCCCGGATCGAGGTCGAAGACCATGCGATTGCAGGTCTCGATGTCGTCGACGGTCGAGCCCCAGAGATGCATCTCGAGCACGCCCGCCTGCACAAGCTGCAGCATGCCGTCGAGGCCGTCGATATAGATGAGCTCCTCGCCCTTCTTATCCTTGATGCGGCGGATGCGCGCATCGATCAGTCCAGCCGCCGCGTGCTTCTGGAAAAAGCATTCGGTGCCGACACCTTCGGGGCAGCGCACCAGCGCCATCGGCCGGTTGATGACGTGCGGCTCCATGTGCTCCCAGACCGCGCGATAATAGGCGCCGAGATCCTGCTTGGTGATCTCGACGTCGGCCCAGTAGATGCGGTCGGGGTTCGAGAAGCGTACCTCGGACGAGTCCGTCTTGGCGGTGCTGCCGCGGGCCTTCGTCTGCGCGCTCTTGCTCGGCTTCGCCTTGGCGGCGGACTTGGTGGCGGATTTCACGGCCTTGCCTGACTTGGCTTTCACTTGCGCGGCGGGCATCGGTGTCTCCCGAACAATCTCTTTGGCCGGCTTGTCCTCGCGCAGCCCCTTGAAGGCCGCCTGGCGGACTCGCTTGTGGCCCGTCCAGCCGCGGAAATCGATCTCCACGGCAAGCTTCGGCTCAACCCAGATCCCCTTGCGGCCGCGCTCCTCCTCCGGGATCTTGCCGAAGGCCGGCTTGTCGATGCGCAGCGGCTGCAGCCGCTTCCACAAATCATGCGCGACCGCGCCCGTATAGCCGGTGCCGGCGCGTCCCGCATAGCGCAGCTCGCCGTCTTCATAATAGCCGAGCACGAGTGCGCCGATCGCGCGCTGCATCGCGGTCGAGTCCTTGTAGCCAACCACCACGAATTCCTGGCTGGTGGCGCACTTCGTCTTGATCCAGGCGTCGCTGCGCCCCGAGATGTAGGGCGCGTCGCGCCGCTTCGACAGGATCCCTTCCAGCTCCATCTTGCACGCATGCTGCTGCATGACGGCGCCGTCTTCCTCAAAATGCGTGCTGAAGCGTACGGCCTCGTTCGCGCCCGAGCGCTGCAGCAGATCTTCCAGCGCGGCCTTGCGCTCGGTCAGCGGCAGGCCGCGCAGGTCGCGGCCGTCGAGATGGAGCAGGTCGAAGACGTAATAGGCGAAGCGGTCGGTGCGGTCGTCGCGCAAGTCTGCCTGCAATGTCGCGAAATTGCTGATGCCTTCCTCTTCCTCGACGACGATCTCGCCGTCGATCAGCGCGCTCTTGGCATCGAGCTCGGCCACCGCATCGGCGACGCGCTGGAATTTGTGCGTCCAGTCCAGCGCCTTGCGCGTCTTGAGCGTGACCGCGCCACCCTCGAGCCGCGCCTGCATCCGGTAGCCGTCGAACTTCACCTCGTGGATCCAGTTCTCGCCCGGCGGCGCCCGCTCGGCGAGCGTCGCGAGACACGGCTCGACGAAATCGGGCAGGGCCGCGCGGGTGCCGTTGTTCACGGCTTGGCGGCCGCGCGTCGGCGTCTCCGACCGCAACACCTCGCCGGCCGCGAGCGCAGCGCGCGCCCGCTTGCGCGCGGTGCTCTTGCTCTTCTTCGCACTCTTCTTGGCCGCCGGTGCGGCTCTGCTCGACGCCGCCTTCTTCGCTGCGGGCGCCCGCTTCAAGCGTGCCGCGGCCTTCGTCTCCTTTGGCTCGCGATTCGAGTGCCACACCTTGTCCTGCGCCTTGGCGATCGCCTCGAGGGTGCGGCCCGAGACGACGGACTTCGGCTTCTCTTCCAGGATGTCCGGATCGCTCGAGGTGCGCGCGTATTCATCGTCGGCCTTGATCAGGAGCCAGCCTTCCTGCCGCTCACCCGGCCGCTTGCGCATGCGCACCAGGTGCCAACGTCCGTGCAGCTTCTTGCCCTTGAGCGAGAAATCGAGCCGCCCCTTCTCATAGCTCCGGCGCGGATCGCCTTCGGGCTCCCATTCGCCGCGGTCCCAGATCAGCACTGTTCCACCGCCGTACTGCCCCTTCGGAATGATGCCTTCGAACGCGTTGTACTCGATCGGGTGGTCCTCGGTGTGGACCGCGAGTCGCTTCTCACCCGGGACGAGGCTCGGCCCGCGCGTCACGGCCCAGCTCAGCATCACGCCGTCGAGCTCGAGGCGGAAGTCGTAATGCAGCCGCGTCGCATCGTGCTTCTGCACCACGAAGGAATTGCCGCCGCGCTTCGCCTTGCCGCCGGAGGGCTCGGGCGTGACCGCGAAATTGCGCTTCTTCTTGTAGGTGGTGAGCGCCACGGGATCAGCTCGCGCGCTTCAGGCGTCGACGCGACGCGGTCTTCTTGGCGCCACGCGCCTGCGCGCCGCGGCCCGGCGGCGGACGTCGCTCGGCATTCAGGCTGCGCCGCAGGGCTTCCATCAGGTTCACCACATTGCCCGGCTTGGGCGGCGGGGCCGCGGGCGGAGTCCGGCCTTCGCGCTTGGCTTCGATCATCTCAGAGAGTGCCTGCTCGTAACGGTCCTCGAACTTGTCCGGGTCGAACTTGCCCTTCTTGGTCTCGAGGATATGCAGCGCCAGATCCAGCATGTCGTGCGGCACCCGGGTGTTCGGAATCTCCGAGAAGTATCGCGACTCCCGGCGCACCTCGGAGCGGAAGCGCAGGATGGTCGCCATAATACCCTTTCCACGCGCCTGAAGCATCACGGGATGTTCGCGCCGATGCATCACCACACGGGCGATGCCGACCAGCCCGCTCTCGCGCATGGCGTCGCGGATCACCGCGAAGGCCTCGGCGCCGACCTCATCGTCGGGCGCGAGGTAGTAGGACTCGTCGAGGAAAATCTCGTCCACCTCGTCGCGCTCGACGAAGGTGTCGATGTCGATCGTGTGCGTGCTCTCCAGCGCCACCCGCTCGAAATCCTCGTCCTCGACGATGATGTGCTCGTTGCCCTCGACCTCGAAGCCCTTCACCTGGTCTTCGCTCTCGACCACGTCGCCGGTCTCCGCATCGATGCGCTGGTTGCGCACCCGGTTGCCGGTGTTGCGGTTGAGGATGTGGAAGCTGATCCGCTCGCTGCGCGAGGTGGCCGGGAACAGGGCCACGGCGCAGGAGACCAGTGACAGCTTCAGGTAGCCCTTCCAGTTTGCGCGCGGTGCCATGGGAATCCCGTTATGTCTTTGATTTGAAACGCCCGGTGGGGAGTCGGGTTCCTTCACGGTCCGGGTGGTCCCGAGAGGCCGCAAATCGGCCGAATTCGGCCGCTCTAACCCGACCTAAAGCCTCGCCTGAATTGCGCTTTTTCCCACCTATGCTAAGGCTCGGGAAACCCCGGCGCTGCGCCGGGCTCCCATGTCGCGGAGTACGCTTTGCCCCCAGCTTCGAAGACGCCGCTGCTCGATCGGGTCCGCACGCCGGAGGACCTGCGCCACCTGGAAAGCTCCGATCTGCGCCAGCTCGCCGACGAGCTGCGTCAGGAGACCATCGACGCCGTCGCTGTGACGGGCGGCCATCTCGGCGCCGGCCTCGGCGTCGTCGAGCTCACGGTGGCGCTGCATCACGTGTTCGATACGCCGCGCGACCGCCTCATCTGGGACGTCGGCCATCAAGCCTATCCGCACAAGATCCTCACGGGCCGGCGCGACCGCATCCGGACGCTGCGTCAGGGCGGCGGCCTGTCGGGCTTCACGCGCCGCGCCGAGAGCGATTACGACCCGTTCGGCGCCGCCCATTCGTCCACCTCCATCTCGGCCGGCCTCGGCATGGCGGTCGCGCGCGACCTCGACCAGAAAGACAACAACGTCATCTGCGTGATTGGCGATGGCGCCATGTCGGCCGGCATGGCTTACGAGGCGATGAACAATGCGGGCGCCATGGACTCGCGCCTCATCGTCGTGCTGAACGACAACGACATGTCGATCGCGCCGCCGGTCGGCGCCATGTCGGCCTATCTGGCGCGCCTGATCTCGGGCCGCACCTATCTCTCGCTGCGCGAGATCGGCAAGCAGCTCGCTCACCATCTGCCGAAATTCTTCGAGAAGAAGGCCGAGCGGGCCGAGGAGTTCGCGCGCGGCTTCTGGACCGGCGGCACCATGTTCGAGGAGCTCGGCTTCTACTATGTGGGGCCGATCGACGGGCACAATCTGGATCACTTGCTGCCCGTGCTAAAGAACGTGCGCGACGCCAAGCGCGGCCCGATCCTGATCCATGTGGTGACGCAGAAGGGCAAGGGCTATCCGCCCGCCGAGACCTCGGCCGACAAGTATCACGGCGTCGTCAAGTTCGATGTCGCCACCGGCGCGCAGGCGAAACCCAAGTCGAACGCGCCGGCCTATACCAAGGTCTTCGGCGACAGCCTCATCAAGGAGGCGCGCAAGGATAGCCGCATCGTCGCGATCACGGCCGCGATGCCGTCCGGCACCGGCCTCGATCTGTTCGCCAAGGAGTTTCCCAAGCGCTGCTTCGATGTTGGCATCGCCGAGCAGCACGCAGTGACGTTCGCGGGCGGTCTCGCGAGCGAGGGCTACAAGCCCTTCGTCGCAATCTACTCGACCTTCCTGCAGCGCGCCTATGACCAGGTGGTGCACGACGTCGCGATTCAGCGCCTGCCGGTGCGTTTCGCAATCGACCGCGCCGGCCTCGTCGGCGCAGACGGGCCGACGCATGCGGGCGCTTTCGACGTCGCATATCTCGGCTGCCTGCCGGGCTTCGTCGTCATGGCGGCGGCCGACGAGGCCGAGCTCGTGCACATGGTCGCGACCGCGGCCGCGCTCGACGATCGCCCGTGCGCCTTCCGCTATCCGCGCGGCGAGGGGCTCGGCGTCGACATGCCGGAGGAGGGCCGTCCGCTCGAGATCGGCAAGGGACGCATCCTGCGCGAAGGCCACAAGGTTGCGCTGCTCTCGTTCGGCACGCGCCTCGGCGACTGCCTGAAGGCCGCCGACGAGCTCGCCGCACATGGTCTCTCGACCACGGTCGCGGATGCGCGTTTCGCAAAGCCTCTCGATACGGACCTGGTGCTTCGCCTCGCACGCGAGCACGAGGTGCTGATCACGGTCGAGGAGGGTTCGGTCGGCGGCTTCGCCGCGCAGGTGCTGCAGATGCTCGCCACCACGGGCGTGCTCGACACGGGCCTGAAGATCCGCCCCATGGTGCTGCCGGACCAGTTCATCGAGCAGGACAGCCCCGCCGCCATGTACGCCAAGGCCGGCCTCGACGCGAAGAGCATCGTCGCGAAAGCCTTCGAGGCGCTCGGCCGCGATCCGGTCGAGGCGGCGCGGCTGGCCTGAGGCCCGAAGCGCCGCCTCACACTCCGCGGTCATCCCGGGCAAGCGATGCGCAGCATCGCGCGACCCGGGATCCATAACCCCTGTCTATCCGCATCGCGACCACAGGGGTTATGGATCCCGGCTCTCGCTTTGCTCGGCCGGGATGACGGCCTCCCCCGCGTCACCGCTTCGCAAAACACCCCTTCTCGAACGCCGGCAGGTGCTGCGCGACGCCGGCCAGCGGGACGTTCGCGGACCCGCCGTCCACCTCGATGCTCAGCATCGGTCCGCCCTTGAGCAGCGCGACGACGCGCGGATTGGGCGGGCTGACGACCTCGATCGTGACGGTGCCCGAGAGCTCGTTGGCGACAGTGTCGCCCGTCAGCTCGAGCGCGGCGGCGCCGGCCTTGAGCCGCACCTTGGCCTTGTTCCCCGGCAGGAGCTTGCTGCTCTCGACCGCCTCGACGATGCGCATGTTGCGCTCGCGCGGATCGCAGCTGAAGCCGATCAGGATGTCGTCCGAATCGGGCGTGCCGTACATCAGGGCGACGCCGTCGCCGCTCTCGTCCAGCATCCAGCTCCGCTGCTCCTGCGCGTGAAGGCTGGCCGTGAGGGCGAGGAGAACCGCGCAAGCCGAGACAATTCGAGGCATGTTCGTCACCATTGCGGGCCGGTGATTCTGGCCGAACCGATGGCCCATTGCTAAGTCATCATTATGACATCACGCCAGCGCGCCGACCGCCTGCTCGTGGAACGCGGCCTGTTCGAGAGCCGCGCCCAGGCGCAAGCCGCGATAGCAGCCGGCCAGGTCACGGCGGACGGTCAGCCGGTGCGCAAGCCCTCGGATGCGCTGCGCTCCGATGCCCTGCTTGAGGCGGCGCCCGCACACCCTTGGGTCTCGCGCGGCGGCGTGAAGCTCGCGGCCGCGCTCGACTCGTTCGGCATCGATCCGTCCAGCCGTGTCTGCCTCGATGTGGGCGCGTCCACGGGCGGCTTCACGGACGTGCTGCTCGCACGCGGCGCGACGCGCGTCTATGCGGTCGATGTCGGCCGCGACCAGCTCCATCCGCGCCTGCGCGGCGACGCGCGCGTCGTCTCGCTGGAGGCCACCGACATCCGCACCCTTGCGCCCCTGTCGCCGCCGCCCACCCTCGTCACCGTCGACGTCAGCTTCATCTCGCTCCGCCTCGTACTGCCGCCGGCGCTCGCGCTCGCGGCCAAGCCCGCGCAGCTCGTCGCGCTGATCAAGCCGCAGTTCGAGGCCGGCCGCGCCCGCCTCAAGAAGGGCATCGTGCAGGACGATGCCATTCGCCGGCAGGTGTGCGATGACATCAGCGCCGTCGTCGCCTCGCTCGGCTGGATCGTGCAAGGCGTTGTGATGTCACCCATCAAGGGCGGTGATGGCAATCAGGAGTTCCTGATCACGGCGGTTCACGAATAGCTCATCCGCCGCTTTCGCGGCGCAGGCGCACACATTTCCCTTTCTCTCGCCGCAAAGCGCACTATGGTGCGCGCACCATGACAGCAGGATCCACCGACACCGCGGCGCCGCCCGCGGCGCGAGGCTATTGGCGTGCGGAGCTGACCGAGACGGTCCGGCTCGCGCTGCCGATCGCGCTCACGCAGCTCGGCCAGATCGCGATGATGACGAGCGACCTCGCCCTGATCGGGCGGCTCGGCGACCGCGCGGTTGCCGCGGCGGCGCTCGCGCATGTCGTGCTCTTCATGCTGTTCATGATCGGCATGGGCCCGGTCTCCGCGGTCGCGCCGCTCGCGGCCCAGGCCTATGGTGCGCGCGACCCACGCATGGTGCGGCGTGCGCTGCGCGTCGGCCTGTGGGCCGCGCTGCTGCTCGGCGTGCCGCTCACCGCGCTGCAGCTCATGGGCGAGACCTTGTTGATCGCGGTCGGGCAGGCGCCGGACTCGGCCGCGCTGGCGAGCCAGTATCTGTGGGGCCTCGCCTGGAGCATGGTTCCGGCCTGGTGGTTCATCGCGCTGCGCAACTTCGTCGGCTCGCTCAATCGGCCGGAGCCCGCGCTCTGGATCACGCTCGTTGCGATTCCCGCGAACGCGCTCATCGCCTATGCGTTGATCTATGGCGCCTTCGGCCTGCCGCGCCTCGAGATGCTCGGCGCCGGGCTCGCGACCACGCTGGTCAATCTCGGCATGTGCGCGGCGCTCGCCTGGATCATCATCGCGCGCCGCCCGTTCCGCAAATATCACGCCTTCGGGCGCATCTGGCGCATCGATTGGTCGCTGATGCGCCAGCTCATGATCATCGGCGCGCCCATTTCCGGCTCGTTCCTGCTCGAATACGGCATGTTCGCGGCGGCAGCGCTGGTGATGGGCGTGATCGGCACCACCGCGCTCGCCGCGCATCAGATCGCGCTGCAGATCGCGGCCGTGATGTTCATGGTGCCGTTCGGCATCTCCATGGCGGCGACCGTGCGCGTCGGCCATGCGGTCGGCCGCGGCGATGCGGGCGAGACGCGCCGCGCCGGCTTCGCCGCGATTGTGCTCGGCGCCAGCTTCATGGTGATGATGACGCTGCTCGTCGCCCTGACGCGCGAGTGGCTGCCGCTCCTGTTCCTCGGCCGCGACTCGCCGGGCGCGGCCGACACCATCGCGCTCGCCGCCATGCTGCTTGCCCTCGGTGCCACCTTCTTCATCGCGGACGGCGTGCAGACCATCGCGGCCGGCGCGCTGCGCGGTCTCAACGACACGCGCGTGCCGATGCTGTTCGCGGCGTTAAGCTTCTGGGCCGTCGGCTTCGCGCTCTCCTACAGCCTCGGGCTGACGCTCGGGCTCGGCGCGCGCGGCGTCTGGATCGGCTTCACGATGGGGCTCGCGGTCTATGCGCTGCTGCTGGTCTGGCGCTTCCACCTGCTGACGCAGCGGCGCTATCTGCCGGCCCTGGCGAGCGCGGAGTGAACGCGCTACGTCTGCTTGATGACCGAACGCCTGCTCATTTCGCACCTCGGCCATCGCGGCGACGGCGGCGCCGAGACGCCGCAGGGGCCCGTCTACGTGCCCTATGCGGCGCCCGGCGAGACCGTCGAGGTCGAGGAGGTGCCCGGCCATCCGGACCGGCGCCATCTCCTGCGCGTCGAGGCCGCGAGCGCCGAGCGCATCGATCCGATCTGCCCGCACTTCGGCGTGTGCGGCGGCTGCGCCGTGCAGCACATCGGCTGGGCGCAATATCGCGTCTGGAAGCGCGAGCTGGTGGTCGAGGCTCTCGCCGCGGCGCGCATCGAGGCCGCGGTAGATGAAGTGATCGACGCGCATGGCGAGGGCCGCCGTCGCGCCGTGCTCCACGCCCGGCGCCACACGCACGACATCCTGCAGGTCGGCTTCGCGGCGCTGCGGGCGCATCACATCGTGCCGATCGATCGCTGCCCCGTGATGGCGCCCGCGATGGCCGGTGCCATCCCGGCCGCCTGGGCGATCGCCGAGGCTCTGATGCCGCTCGGCAAGCCGCTGGACATTCAGGCGACCGCGACCGACACAGGCCTCGACGTGGATGTGCGCGGCTCCGGCGCGCTCTCGCCGCAGCGCGTCAGCGTGCTGGCGCGCATCGCCGAGCAGCACCGGCTCGCGCGGCTCACGCGCCACGGCGAGCTCGTGCTGCAGCGGGCGGCGCCGACCGTGCAGATC
>JAEYAU010000094.1 GCA_023404705.1 Pseudomonadota bacterium | reverse complement strand
GTCAAGGGCAGCAGCATCGGCACGCGCCGCTGATAGGCGCGATAGGCTTCGCCATGCGCGCGCAAAAGCGCGCGCTCCTCGAAGACGAGGCCGACCAGCATGTAGAGGGTCATCGCCCCCGCAAAGACCAGCCGGCCGACCGTCATGTCGGGCGTCGCCCAGAAGGCGAGCAGCAGGCCGAGCTGCATCGGATGCCGCACGATCCGGTAGAGCCAGGGCGTCTTGAACGCCGGCGCGGCCACGACGTCGCCGCGCCACGCGGCGAGCGTCTGGCGAAAGCCCAGAAACTCGAACGCGTCGATCGCGAACAGGGCGGCGAGCACAAGGATCCAGCCGATACCGTAGACGAGCCAGATCGCCCAACGGAGCGGCGCGGCCGTGATGGTCCAGAGCGCGATCGGGATCGGCTGCCAGAGCCCCATGATTCCGATGAGCGCGAGCGCCGCACACAGCACATAGAGCGGCCGCTCGAACGCAGGATTGAGCTGCCGCGCGAGCAGCGCCTTCGGTCCGGGCCGCGCCATCACGCTGTGATGCAGCGCGAATGCCGTGACGAGCGCGAGATCGATCGCGAGCGCGGCTACGATCGGCATCCGGGACGGGCCGTCGAGGATCGGCAGCCCGATCCGGAAATTGGCGAGAAACACGAACGACCAGCCGGACGCGAGATTGAACACGAGCGCAGCGAAGAGCGCGAGGCGGAAGCCCGCCGCGCCGGCGCGCTGGTGCGGCTGAGCCGCGAGTCGATCGAGGGTGTGAGTGGTCATCGTGATCTCCTCAGGCCACGGCTGCCTGCGCCGGACGACGGCCATGCAGCGCAAGAAACATGCAAATCGTGCGGTTGATCGCCTCGGCGCGCGTCTGCCCCGGAACGTGACCCGCGCCGGTGAAAAGATGGAATGGCGCGCCGAGCAAGGCCGCCACATGCTGCCCCTTCTCGGCCGGCACGATGCTGTCGTGTTCGCCGTGCAGCACCTGCACGGGACAGCGGATCCCACGATAGAGCTCCTCGCCCTCCTCGACTGCGGTTTGCGCGCGCGCCATCACGCTGTGCACCAGCGTCGGGCCGTCCACCTCCAGCGCCCAGCGCAGCCCGAGCGCGATCAGGGCGTCGCAGCCCGGCTCGCCGACTGCCTCGGCCACGAAGAAGCGTGCGAAGCGCTCGTAGTCGCGCAGCCACGCCTCGCGATTGAACAGCGCCCAGCCGCCCGCGCCGTTCCAGGGCGCCAGGAAGTTCTCGGCTTTCATGGCGGCATTGGATGGTCCGAACGGCGCGGAAGGCGCGATCAGCGTGAGGCTGGTGACACGCTGCGGATGTCGCGCCGCCAGCAGGGCCGCGAGATGTCCGCCGAAAGACAGCCCGACCAGATGCGCGCTTTCGGCGCCGGCCGCACGGAGCACCGCCAGCGCATCCCCCGCATAGGCCTCCGAGCGATAGGCGTCCGTGTTTTGCGGCCGGTCCGACCGCCCGCCGCCGCGTCCGTCGAACACCACGACGCGATAGTGTCGGGACAGCTCGCGCACCTGTGGCGCCCAGATGTCCGAGGATGTGACGATCCAGGGCGGCAGCATCAGCACCGTCTCGTCCGCGCCGGCGGCCGGCTCGAACACGCGATAGCGGATGCGCACGCCATCGCGCATGATGTTGTCGTCCTGCGCCGGCTCGGGCATATCGAAGATCATCTGTCTCTCCTGTCAGGGCGCGGTCCGCTTGGGCCCCGCCTTTGTGGTCTGACAGGCGGGCGTCCCCTCGGCGTCCCCGCGCCGACCGAGAGCTGATCGATGGGCAAGCGCACGCTTTCATTGCGCCTCTTCGGCCATCCCGAATTGCGCGCGGACGGCGCGGCGCTCCCGATCGGGCGGCGCCATGTGCTGGCGCTCATCACGATCCTGGCCGAGAGCGGGCGTCCGCTGCCGCGCAGCCGCGTGGCCGACATGCTGTGGCCCGAGACCGACGAGCCCACCGTGCGCGCGCGCCTGCGGCGCCTGCTGCATCGCGTCGGCGAAGCGACCGGCGCCGTCATTGGGACCAGCGGCGACGCGCTCGCCCTCGATCCTGACGCGCTCGAGGTCGACAGCCTGCGCTTCATCGCGCTCGCCGAAGCTGGCCTCGCCGCACGCGAGATCGCCGACCTCGAGGCCGCGGCCGCGCTTCAGCAGGCGCCGTTCCTCGACGCCTTCGAGCTTCCCGATGCGCCGGGCTTTGCGGACTGGGTGCTCGCGCGCCGCGCCGAGCTGGAGCGCCTGCAGATGCGGGTCCTGCGCGCACTCGCCGAGGCGCTGAGCGAAGCCGGCGAGCACGAGCGCGCCGCGGACGCGGCGAGCCGCCTGCTGGCGCTCGATCCGTTTCGCGAGTCGAGCCACCGGCTGCTGATGCGCGTGCAGGCAGAGGCTGGCGCGCACGAAGCCGTGGAGGCCGCCTATCGCGCCTGCGCAAAGCTGCTCGCCGACGAGCTCGGCACCAAGCCGTCCGCCGAGACCGAGGCCGAATACCGGCGCCTCAAGACCGCGCCCGCCGCACCGGCGCTGATCTCAGCCCTCCCGCAAATCCGCTTCGCCTCGGCGGATGGCGGCAGCGTTGCTTATGCCTCGCTCGGCCGAGGTCCCGCGCTCGTCGTCATTCCGGGCTTCGTCTCGCATATCGAAATGGCCTTGGAGGAGCCGCGGCTGCGCAGCTTCATCGCGCGCCTGGCCGAGACCCACCAGGTTCTGATGTTCGACCGGCGCGGGCTCGGCCTGTCGGAGCGGCTCGGCGTCAGGCCTTCGGTCGACACCGCCGTCTCTGACATCCGGGCGATCCTGGATCACGCCGGCGTCGCTCGCACAATCCTCTTCGGCGCCTCCGAAGGGGGGCCGATCGCGATCCGCTTTGCCTGCGAGTCACCGCAGCGCGCGGCCGGCCTGGTGCTGTTCGGCACGCTCGCGCGCGGAAGCTGGAGCCCGGATTATCCCTGGGCGTTGAAGCGCGACGCCCTGGACCTGTGGCGTGAGCGCCTCCTCGCCGATTGGGGCAAGCCGGCATCGATCGAGACCTTTGCGCCGAGCGCCCAGCACGAGCCCGAGCTGCGCGCCTGGTACGCGCGCCTGCTGCGCCTCGCGACGACGCCCGCGTCGCTCGGCTTCATCCTGCGCGCGCTCGCCGACACCGACATTCGCGATCAGCTGCCGCATGTGCGAGTGCCGACCGTCGTGCTGCATCGGCGCGACGATCTCGCCGTGCGCTTCGGCGCCGGCGAGCATCTGGCGCAGCACATTCCGGGGGCGCGCTTCTTGCCCCTCGGAGGCGCCGATCACTGGTGGTTCATCGGCGATCAGCAGCCGGTGCTGGATGCCATCGCGGACGTCACGCGGGCCGCGACGTAGCGGCGCGCGCTCGTTCAGGCCGCCCGGACTGTCGCCAGGAACTTGCCCACCTCGCTCTTGAGCCGGTGGCTCTCCTTCGACATGGCTTGCGCCGCGGAGAGAACCTGGCCCGAGGCGACGCCGGTCTCGCCTGCGCCGCGGTTGACGTCCGTGATATTGGCCGCGACCTGATTGGTGCCCTTGGCGGCCTCGCTGACGTTGCGCGCGATCTCCTGCGTCGCCGCGCCCTGCTCCTCGACCGCGGCCGCGATCGTCGAGGCGATCTCCGAGATGCGCCGGATGGTCGCGCCGATCTCCTGCATCGCGCCGACGGTCTCGTTCGTCGCCGTCTGCATACCGGCGATGTGCGTCCCGATCTCCTCCGTGGCTTTGCCGGTCTGGGCCGCGAGCGCCTTCACTTCGGAGGCGACTACCGCGAAACCCTTGCCGGCTTCGCCGGCGCGGGCTGCCTCGATGGTCGCGTTGAGCGCGAGCAGATTGGTCTGGTCGGCAACGGCCGCGATCATCTTCACGACGTCGCCGATGCGGGCGGCGGCCTGCGAGAGCTCGCTGATGCGCCGGTCGGTCTGCGCCGCCTGACCCACGGCTTCGCCGGCGATCCGCGCCGACTCCTGCACCTGCCGGCTGATCTCGTGTACCGATGATGTCATCTCCTCGGTCGCCGAGGCGACGGACTGCACGTTCGCGGATGCCTCCTCGGATGCGGCAGCGACCGCGGAGGAGAGAGACTGCGTCGCTTCGGTGGTTCGTGCGAGCGAGCTCGCCGTCCCTTCCAGCTCGGTCGAGGCCGTCGACACGGTCTCCACGATGCCGCCAACCGTGCCTTCGAAATCGTCGGCCATCCGCGCCATGGTCGATTTGAACGCCAGCACCTGCTTCTCGGTGACGTCGGTCGCGTCGTTGATGATCTTCGCGCCCGAGAGCAGCGCGCCGCGCAGCCCCTCGGGAAGAATCCGGCGGAAGTATTTCTTGTGGCCGACCGCGTGCATGGCAGCCGCCGATTCGCGTACGAAAGCATCGCAGCGATCGACGAAGTCGTTGAACGCGTGCTGCGTCGCCCCGAGATCGCCGCCCTCGCGGATGTCGAGAATGCGCGCCTCGAAGTCCCCTTGCCCGAGCCGGTCGCAAACTTTCGAGAGATCGCTTACGAAACGCCGCACCCGCAGCGCGTACCAGCCGGCGAGCAGCACCGCCGCAGCCGCGAGCGCGAGGCCGCCGATCGCGAGCGCGCGATGATCGAGCAGCATTCCGGCCGCCATCGCGACGAGAGCTGCGCCTGCGACCGCCAGCAGCGCGTTGAGCTTAGAGAGAGAAGACAAGTTGATCATAGCCCATGTCCCGTGAGCGTACGAAGGACTCCAGCACGGAGCAGCCCGCTGCCAGCGCCTCTTTGCCGTTCTTGTGGCGTTGCTCCTCGCGAAGCAGCTCCGCGTAGAACGGCACGATCGTCCCTTCCAGGATCCGCCGGTCGCAGACGCGGCGGTTGGAGTGATAGCCGCTCAGCTTGCCGGCCGCGTCGTACGAAGGCGTGACATGCGCGAAGACCCAGTAGTGATCGCCGTTCTTCGCCATGTTCTTGACGTAGGCGAAGAGCTCGCGCCCATCCTGCAGCGTGTCCCACAGCAGCTTGAACACCGCACGCGGCATGTCCGGATGACGGATGAGGCTGTGCGGCTGACCGACGACCTCGCGTTCGGTATAGCCCGCGATCTGGCAGAACGTCTTGTTCGCGTAAGTGATGCGGCCTTTGAGGTCGGTCTTCGAGACGATGATGTCGTTATTGTCGAAAAAGGTTTCGCGACCGGTCGGCACGATCTTTCGGGCGCTCATGGCAGCTCTCCTCGGGCGCTGCCAGGGCAGCGAGCAGACGGAAGAAATCGCCGATGCATGACAAGGGCACTCGTTTGGACGGGTGGACTGCCCTGTGGAACCCGCGGGCACACTCATCTGACGTTCGGGCAATTAACGGCACGTAAAGTCATGTCCTGGCGACGCAGCAGCACGAACCGCGCGAAGGGCTCGCGGCGCACCGTCGCGTCACACACAAAGTCCCGCAAGAACGGGCATTTCTCGACGCTATTTCGGCGTCACCAAATCTCGGATTCGCCTTCCGCCGCCGCCGTTACGCGCAAATTCGTACGTACTCCTCCGCTTCGGACGCGCGGTCGGGATCGGCGCGGCGCGAACCGCCCTTGCGCTAGCTTCGTGGCGTGTCGGGCTGGCGCAGCGGATGCTCCGCCGCGAACGCGTCAAGCTCCATGCAGGCCGTGAAGATGCGTCCTGCCACCGCATAGGCCGACGCTTCGCGACCGCCGAACAGCTTCGCGCTCGTGAGATGCGCCGCGAGGCAAATGTCCGCCATGGTCGGCGCATCGCCGCAACAGAAGCGGCCGGTGCGCGGATCGCGCGCCAGCGTCGCCTCGACCGCTTCGCTTGCCGCATCGAGCCAGTGGCGCACCCACTTGGCGGTCGCGGCCTCATCGAGTCGCAGCTCCTCCGCGAGATACTTGCGCACCCGCGGCACGATGAAGGGATGTGCATCCATCGCGACCATCTGGGCGAGCGCCCGCACATGGGCGCGGTCGCGCGCATCGCGCGGCAACAGCGGCGGCGCGGGATGCGTCTCGTCGAGATATTCGAGGATCGCGAGCGATTGGACGAGCGGCGGCCCCTCGCCGTCGATCAGCGTCGGCACGACTCCCTCCGGATTGAGCGCGCGGTAGCTCGCCTCGAACTGATCGCCCTTGAGCAGGTCCAGGCTGACCTTCTCGGCCGCGAGCCCCTTGAGCCGGAGCGCAATACGCACCCGGTAGGCCGCCTGCGAGCGCCAATAGGTGAAGAGCTTCATGGCCGCGCCTCTCTACTCGATCAGCGTGACCTTCACGGACGAGCCCGCCCGCACTTTCGCAAGGGCCTTCACGTCGGAGCGCGCCTTGCCGAAGACGTTGCACGGGCTCGCGAGCCGCGTCTCGTCGCCCTGGCTGATCGGCGTGCGGCCGAAGCCGATGGCGATCGCGGGCCCGTCCGGCCAATACGCGATCTCGCCCGGCGTCACCACGGCGCGCGCATCCTTCTCGCGCGGGACCCGCACCGGCACGTCGAAATAGACCTCCTCCCCCCAGGTCATGACGCGCGCCTCGCACGGCAGCGCCGCCGCGATCGCCTTGGCGGTGGGCGTGTCGAGAAGATCGGCCTCGAGGCTCTGGCCGGAGAAGTCGAAACGGATACGCATGAGGGCTCGCGGGGCTAGTCAGGCGGGGCCGTGACGTTGCCACGGCGCCTCGTCTTGCGCCACCGGCGCCGCAGCCGGACCGCAACTCACCCTTCGATTCTTGGAAGAGGCCCCGGCGCCCGCTCTTCGCAGAATCAGTGCAGCCTGAACTCGCCGTCGATCGCGTTCATCTCGGCTGGCTTGATCAGCTTCGAATGCGCGACAGTTACGGAATGCAGCATGCCGTCCAGCGACTTCTGCCAGAAGGTCAGGAAGCGCTGCAGCTCCGGGAAGTTGGGGCACAGATCGTACTCCTGCCAGACGTAGCTCTGCAGGAGCCAGGGGTGGTCCGGCCGGCGGTAGAAGATGTGGGCCGTGGTCAGACCGTAGCCGCCCAACTGACGCTTGAAGTCCTCACTCACCATCGTCGTCCTCCAGTTCGCAGGACTGGAAAAGTCTCAAGGACACAGCGGTTCCATTGCAAGCCCAAAAGCTGAATAAATTGTGTATTATCAAGGCACTAGCAGCACGCGGGGCCGATTGCTGACAAACTGCTAGCAGTCCCGATCCGCGAGTGCTAAAAAATTCGGGACGCCCTCTTGCGGGGTGAAAAACAGCCACTTATGTGGCGCGCGAGTGGTCAAGCGGGGGGAGCTCGCCGACCGCTCATCGAATTCAAATCTCTAGAAGCACCAAGATCTTAGGAGGACTCACATGAAGTTCCGCCCGCTTCACGACCGCGTCGTCGTCAAGCGCATCGAAGCCGAGGAGAAGACCGCCGGCGGCATCATCATTCCGGATACCGCCAAGGAAAAGCCCCAGACGGGCGAGGTGGTCGCTGTCGGCCCGGGTGGGCGCGACGAGGCCGGCAAGCTGATCCCGATCGACCTGAAGGTCGGCGACAAAGTGCTGTTCGGCAAGTGGTCCGGCACCGAGGTCAAGATCGACGGCGTCGAAGTCCTGATCATGAAGGAAAGCGACATCATGGGCGTGCTGGTCGAAGAAGCCGCGCGCAAGAAGGCCGCGTAATCCGCGCCGTACAATTCCGCTAGGAGCAAACCGACAATGGCTGCCAAGGACGTCAAATTCTCTCTCGACGCGCGCGACAGGATGCTGCGCGGCGTCGACATTCTCGCCAATGCCGTTAAGGTCACCCTCGGCCCGAAGGGCCGTAACGTCGTGCTCGAGAAGTCGTTCGGCGCGCCGCGCATCACCAAGGACGGTGTGACGGTCGCCAAGGAGATCGAGCTCGAGGACAAGTTCGAGAACATGGGCGCCCAGATGGTGCGCGAGGTCGCTTCCAAGACCTCCGACATCGCGGGTGACGGCACCACCACCGCGACCGTGCTCGCCCAGGCGATCGTGCGCGAGGGCGCCAAGGCGGTTGCCGCCGGCATGAACCCGATGGACCTCAAGCGCGGCATCGACCTCGCGGTCGAGGCTGTGGTCGACCACCTCAAGGCCAACACCAAGAAGGTCACCTCGAACGACGAGATCGCTCAGGTCGGCACCATCTCGGCGAACGGCGACCAGGAGATCGGCCGCTTCCTCGCCGAGGCGATGAAGAAGGTCGGCAATGAGGGTGTCATCACGGTCGAGGAGGCGAAGTCGCTCGAGACCGAGCTCGACGTGGTCGAGGGCATGCAGTTCGACCGCGGCTACATCTCGCCCTACTTCATCACGAACGCCGACAAGATGCGCGTCGAGATGGAGGATCCCTATATCCTCATCAACGAGAAGAAGCTCTCGGGCCTGAACGAGCTGCTGCCTCTGCTCGAGGCCGTGGTGCAGACCGGCAAGCCGCTGCTGATCGTGGCCGAGGACGTCGAGGGCGAGGCGCTCGCCACGCTCGTCGTCAACAAGCTGCGCGGCGGCCTCAAGGTCGCGGCCGTGAAGGCGCCGGGCTTCGGTGACCGCCGCAAGGCCATGCTGCAGGACATCGCGATCCTGACCGGCGGCCAGGCGATCTCGGAAGACCTCGGCATCAAGCTCGAGAACGTGACCCTCAACATGCTGGGCCGCGCCAAGAAGGTGATGATCGACAAGGAGAACACCACGATCGTCAACGGCGCCGGCAAGAAGGCCGACATCGAGGCGCGCATCAGCCAGATCAAGGCGCAGATCGAGGAGACCACCTCGGACTACGACCGTGAGAAGCTGCAGGAGCGTCTCGCCAAGCTCGCGGGCGGCGTCGCGGTGATCCGCGTCGGCGGCGCGACCGAGGTCGAGGTGAAGGAGCGCAAGGACCGCGTGGATGATGCCATGCACGCGACCCGCGCGGCCGTCGAGGAAGGCATCCTGCCGGGCGGCGGCGTCGCCCTGCTCCGTGCCACCGAGGCGCTGAAGAAGATCCGCACCCAGAACGACGACCAGAAGACCGGCGTCGAGATCGTCCGCAAGGCGCTCTCCTACCCGGCGCGCCAGATCGCCCTCAATGCGGGCGAGGACGGCTCGGTGATCGTCGGCAAGGTGCTGGAGAAGGACCAGTACAGCTACGGTTTCGATGCCCAGAACGGCGAGTATGTGAACATGCTCTCCAAGGGCATCATCGACCCGACCAAGGTGGTGCGCACCGCGCTCCAGGACGCCGCGTCCGTCGCGAGCCTCCTGATCACCACCGAGGCCATGGTCGCCGAGCTGCCGAAGAAGGGCGCTCCGACGCCCCCGATGCCGGGCGGCGGCGGCATGGACTTCTAAGGTCCGCGCAGACTCTGGATGCGAAGGCCCGGGCGAAAGCCCGGGCCTTTTGCTTTTCGCGTGAGACGAAGCGAACTGCGCACTTGATCCCGTCACCCTGAGGCGCTCGCGCGAAGCGCGAGCCTCGAAGGGCGACGGCCGCTGGGTCGCAACAAGCATGCTGAAAGGCCCGGGCCGTTCATCCTTCGAGGCTCGGCTGCCTTCGCAGCCTCGCACCTCAGGATGACGGGTCTGCTGCTGTGCGATGCTCTACGTAGTTCCGGCCATCACGGCGCGATACGCGGCCTCAATCATGTCATCCACCTCGCGCGGGATCCGTTGGTCGGGCAGGAACGTCCTCACCGCGCCGTACGGAATCCCGACCAGGGCGATCCGGCACTGTAAGCGCGAGCGCCTGGCGCGCCGCGCAAAGGCGCGAATCTGCCGCACGACGGTGTCGTTCAGCGTCGCGGCCTCGCGCCGCAACGGCGCCGGCACGTCGGCGGTCAGGAAATCCGATTGCCGGCGCAGCACCAGCAGCGC
>JAEYAU010000286.1 GCA_023404705.1 Pseudomonadota bacterium | reverse complement strand
GCGGGCGCCTGGGCGGCGCGCGGCGCGGCGCTGCGCTTCTGGCTGTGACGGCGCGCCTGCGGCTTCTTCTTCACCTCCGCGGGCGCCTCGACATTGAGGGCCGGCAACTGGCCTTGCGCTGCGTTCTGCGCAATCGCCGCGGTCATCGGCGCGGTCGTGACGATGCAGGCCGCGGTGATGACGCCCGCGGTGCTCGACGACTTGCTGCGTGCGGTGGAGGTGACGGCGCTGCGCGTCGGAGCGCGCAGTGAGAACGGGACTTTTTCGACGCTCATGGACTGGGACTCCCCCTCGCCGACACTTTGTCGGCAGACCTAGACGCCCGGTGATCTAGGTGGCTGGAGAGGGAACTCCCGACTGGCTGCCTGACCGAGCTATCGCACTTCTAGTGCGCTGCCCGATGGGGTCAACAATCAGCGACGCATTCTTGAGCTATTCCAAGCTTTGCGCGCGCGGAGCAACTTCCGGACATGCGGGCGCAGGCGAGAAACCCGCATCCCAGAGGCGTGTCCGCAACTTCGATGTCTGAAGTTTCGAATTAGTCCAAGTCGAATGCGCGGCACTATCCACGCCAGCGCAGCAGGATCGCGACGCCAAGCCCGTAGGCGCCGTGCGAGAGCACTTGCGTGATCATCCGCGTCACGTTCCAGCCGGCCGCAATGGGCTGGCCGCGCAACGGGAAGACGACGAACCACAGCACGAGGACCGGCAGCACCGCGCCGAACAGGAAAGCCGCGACGTAGTAGAAGATGCCGCCCGGAAAGCGCTTCTCGAGCAGGCCGAAGACGAGACCCCAGACACCGCCCCAGAACGCGAGCGACCAGGTCTGCGGCACGCCGAGCGGCGTCGTCGCGCGATACGGGAACGGCGGCATCGGCACGTAGCCGAGCGCATGCATGATCGCATTGGCGCCCATCTGGAAAACAAGCACCGAGATGAACCCGCACGCGAACAGCGTGATCGGATTGAAGCGGAACAGACCTGCGGCCGGTGCTGCGCGTGCCATAGGAACCCTCCCCCGGGGATTCGGAATGGGGAGTTTAGCTTTCCACTTGGCGTTGGGCGAGATGACTCTCAGCCGAGCGGTGGAACGTCGCCGCGCGCCCAGCCATCCAATGTCGCTTGGCGGAACTCCGCAAAACTGCCGGCCGCGATCGCGGTGCGGATGCCCTGCATCAGCTCCTGGTAATAGGCGATGTTGATCTCGGAGAGCAGCATGGCGCCGAGGATTTCCTCGACCTTGGTGAGATGGTGCAGATAGGCGCGCGAATAGGTGCGTGCCGCGGCGCAGGCGCTCTCGGGATCGATCGGTCGCGGATCTTCGGCATGGCGCGCATTGCGCAGATTGACCGGACCGAAGCGCGTGAAGGCGAGGCCATGACGGCCGTTGCGCGTCGGCATCACGCAGTCGAACATGTCGACCCCGCGCGCGACGCTCTCGAGAATGTCCTCGGGCGTACCGACGCCCATCAGGTAATGCGGCCGCTCGGCGGGCAGCGCCGGCACGACCGCGTCGATGGTCGCGAGCATCACGGCCTGTGGCTCGCCGACCGCGAGGCCGCCGATCGCATAGCCCGGAAAGCCGATATCGGCGAGCGCGCGCGCGCTCTCTATGCGCAGGTCGGGATCGTCGCCGCCCTGCACGATGCCGAACAGCGCGCGGCCGGGCGCCGCGCCTTCGAAGGCGCGCTTGCAGCGCTCGGCCCACCGCAGCGAAAGACGCATGGCGCGCTCGATCTCGTCGCGCGCCGCCGGCAGCTTCAAGCACTCGTCGAGCTGCATCACGATGTCGGAACCGAGCAGGTTCTGGATCTCGATCGCGCGCTCGGGGGTGAGCACCACCATGGCGCCATCGATATGCGAGCGGAAGGTGACGCCAGTCTCATCGAGCTTGCGCAGCGCGGACAGCGACATCACCTGGAAGCCGCCCGAGTCCGTGAGGATCGGCAGCGGCCAATTCATGAAGCTGTGCAGCCCACCGAGCCGGGCGATGCGCTCGGCGCCGGGCCGCAGCATCAGGTGGTACGTATTGGCGAGCACGATGTCGGCGCCAGCCGCACGCACATCCTCGAGATGCACCGCCTTGATGGTCGCCTGCGTGCCGACCGGCATGAAGGCCGGCGTGCGGATGCGGCCATGCGCGGTCGTGATCTCGCCCAGGCGGGCCTTGCCGTCGGTCTTGATCAGGCGAAAGGAAAACGGTTCGGACATCTCTAGCTCTCGTCCGCCCGGAACAGCAGCGAAGCATCGCCGTACGAATAGAAGCGGTAGCCCGCCGCGATCGCGTGCGCGTAAGCGCGCTTCATGCGGTCGAGGCCCGCGAAGGCCGCGACCAGCATGAACAGGGTCGAGCGCGGCAAATGGAAGTTGGTCATCATCAGGTCGACGGCGCGGAAGCGATAGCCGGGCGTGATGAAGATCGCGGTCTCGCCCGCGAAACTGCGGATGCGTCCGTCATCACTGGCTGCACTCTCGAGCAGACGCAGCGAGGTCGAGCCGACCGCGACCACGCGGCCACCCTGGCGGCGCGCCTCGTTCAGCGCCGCGGCCGTCGTCTCGTCCACCTTGCCCCATTCGGCATGCATGCGGTGCTCGGCCGTATCCTCGGCCTTCACGGGCAGGAAGGTGCCGGCGCCCACATGCAGCATGACGCGATGGAGCCCGATCTCGCGCGCCGCGAGCCGCGCCAGCAGCGCATCCGAGAAATGCAGGCCGGCGGTGGGCGCGGCGACCGAGCCCTCCTCGCGCGCGAAGATGGTCTGGTAGTCGGTGCGGTCCTGGTCGTCGGCCGGGCGCCGGCCCGCGATGTAGGGTGGCAAGGGCATGTCGCCGCGCTCCTCGATCGCCTGGTCGAGGATCGGCCCATGGAACGTGAAGGCGAGCACGATCTCGCCGCCCTCGCCTTTCTCCTCCACGGTCGCGTCGAGCTGGCCGAGGAAGCACACGCGGGCCTCGTCGCCGAAGCGCACCACGTCGCCCTCCGCGAGCCGCTTCGCGGGCTTGACGAAGGCGCGCCAGCGCGAGCCGTCGACGCGCTGATGCAGCGTCGCCTCGATGGCGGTCTCGGGACCGCGGCCGATGCGGCGGCCGTGCAGCCGCGCCGGGATCACCTTGGTCTCGTTGATGACGAGCTGGTCGCCCGGCCGCAGCAGGTCCGGCAGGTCGGCGACGCCGCGGTCCTCGAGCTCGGGGGTCGCGCCGGGGCGAACCACGAGCAGGCGCGCGGAATCGCGCGGCGTGACGGGCCGTAGCGCGATCCGCTCGGGCGGCAGCTCGAAATCGAACAGGTCGGTCCGCATGCCCTTCTGGCTCAATTGTTCGCTGCGGCCGGTTCGCATAGAAGTGGCCTCATGGCAACCTCTCGCGCCCTCCCGTGACCCAAACCGCCGTCATCCAGGTCAAGCAAGGCATCGGCGACGTCATCTGGCATCTGCCGTTCATCCGCGCCATCGCCGCAGCTTCGCCCGGCGGCGCGGTCACGTTCCTGACCTTGCCGTCGAGCCGCGCGCGTGAGCTCCTGCAAGGCGAGCGCTGCGTCGCCGAGGTGCAGTATTTCGAGCACAAGGGCAACGAGCTGCAGCGCGGCCTGCATCTGGCGCGGCTCGCGATGACGCTGCGTCGCGGCCGCTTCGAACGGGTCTGGATCCTCGACCGCACCATCCGGCCCGCCATCGCGGCCTGGCTCGCCGGCGTTCCGCAGCGCATCGGCCTCGGGCTCGGGCCGCAGCGGCTGTTCATCACCAATCCGGGCATCGATCAGCGCCACTTCCACGACCTGCCGATCGACTGGCTGCGCGCGCTGATGGCCGCGATGAAGATCCCGTTCGCGGGCACCGAGCCGAACCTGCGGCTTCCGGCCGATGCGCTCGCGCAGATCGCGAAGCGTTTCACCGGCCTGCCGCGCCCCTGGATCGCCGTGGCGCTCGGCGCCTCGCATCCGAGCAAGGACTGGCCGGACGAGCGTTGGGCGGAGTTCATCGTGCCGCTGCGGCAGCGTCTCAGCGGCACGCTGTTCATGATCGGTGGACCGGACAATGCGGCGCGCGCCGAGGCGATGATCGCGCGCTCGTCAGGCGCGCAGGCGATCAATGCCTGCGCGCTCACGCTGATCGAGGCCGCCGCGCTGCTCGCGCAGGCCGACCTGTTCGTCGGGCCGGATTCCGGGCCGATGAACATCGCCGCAGCGGTCGGCACGCCGGCGCTCGTGATGTTCGGCGCGACCCCGGTGCAGAGCTACTCGCGCTTCATCCGCCCGCTCGTGCCCGAGGACGGCGTGCGCGATGGGACCGGGATGCAACGGATCTCGCCCCCGCGCGTGCTGGCGGAGGTGGAGAAGCGCCTTTCAGCGCGCTCAGCAGAAGATCCGTCATCCTGAGGTGCGAGGCTGCGCAGCAGCCGAGCCTCGAAGGATGAACGGCCGAGGCATTTCAGCGAGTATGTGGCGGCTCAGCGGCCGTCGCCCTTCGAGGCTCGCGCCTTCGCGCGAGCACCTCAGGGTGACGGGCCATGGGTTTGCTTGCGGCTTACGCGTCCGACTTCATCTTCGCGGTGACGATGCTGTCCGGATCCCGTACGGGTTCGCCGCGCTTGATCTTGTCGACATTCTCCATGCCTTCGACCACGCGGCCCCAGACCGTGTACTGGCCGTTGAGCCAGGGCGAGTCCTCGAAGCAGATGAAGAACTGGCTATCGCCCGAGTCCGGGTTCTGCGCGCGCGCCATGGAGACGGTGCCGCGCGTGTGCTTCTCCTTGGTGAACTCGGCCTTGAGCTTCTTGCCGGAGCCGCCCGAGCCGGTGCCGGTCGGGTCGCCGGTCTGCGCCATAAAGCCGTCGATCACGCGATGGAAGACGACTCCGTCGTAGAAGCCCTCGCGCACGAGCTCCTTGATGCGCGCCACGTGGTTGGGCGCGAGATCAGGGCGCATCTCGATCACCACGGTGCCCTTGGTGGTCTCGAGGATGATCGTGTCGTCGTTCTTGTCCGTCATTGTGGGGCTCCCGCGCCGCGTTGGTTTCGTTGATCGATGAAGCGAATCGAGATCGGACGGCCCGCAATGGCGCCGCCGAGTCCGTCGGTGAACGGCAGCGGCGCGCAGCGATTCAGCGCGTCCACGACCGCCCGCTGATAGGTCGCGCGATGATCCGAGGAGACGTCGCGCGTCACGAAGGTGAAGTGCGGCTCGCCCATGATCTCGCCCTTGCGCGTGAAGCTCAGCCGCACCGAGATCTCCATGCCGGGCCGCGCGCTCGCGAGCGGCGGCGGAAGCCAGCAGCCCCGGAGCGCCGCGAAGATGTCCTGGATCGTGTCGAGCGGGCCGTCCGGCTTGCGCGCCGGCTGCTCGCGCCTCTGAACATTGAGCCGCAGCCCCTGGCCGTACGGAAAGCCGTAATCGGGCTGGCAGGGTCCCGGATCGAACACGCTGCAGACGCTCGGCGTGCAGGGGCGATTGTCGAAGACGCTGCACACCGGCGCGGCTGTGGCAGGCGCCGCAAACATGGCGGACGCGAAGACGGCCAATGCAGCCGCGCGGATCACCGGGCGTCGGCCGCGACCTGCATCCGCACGATGCGGTCGGGATTGTCGACACGGCCGCTATCGGGCGCGCCCTTCTTGATCTGGTCGACCGCGGCCATGCCGTCCACGACCTCGCCAATCACGGTGTACTGGCCGTTCAGGCTCGGCGCCTCGCCATACATGATGAAGAACTGGCTGTTCGCCGAGTTCACGCTGTCGCCGCGGCGCGCCATGCCGACGATGCCGCGCTTATAGGGAGTGCTGGAGAACTCGGCCGGCAGGTTCGGATATTTGGAGCCGCCTGTGCCGTCGCCCTTCCCGCCATCACCGGTCTGCGCCATGAAGCCTGTGATCACGCGATGGAACGGGACATTGTCGTAGAACTTCTCGCGCGTGAGCGTCTTGATGCGCTCGGCATGCTTCGGCGCCAAGTCGGGACGCAGGCGAATGACGATGCGGCCGTGGCGGGTGTCGAGCAGGATCGTGTTCTGCGGATCGAGTCCCGCGGGAAGATTCTGCGCGAAGCTCGGAGCCGCAAAGACGAGCGCGAACGCGAGAGCGAGAAGACGAATCATGAGTTCTCCCGAAGTCAGGCTTTGCCAGCAAATCTGGTCTTGAGCCGGGCCGCGACCGGGGCCGGCACGAAGGCCGACACGTCACCGCCCATGGAGGCTATCTGGCGCACCAAAGTGGCCGTGATCGGGCGCACCGCCGGCGAGGCCGGCAGGAACACGGTCTGAACGCCCGGCGCCATGGTTCCGTTCATGCCCGCCATCTGCATTTCGTAATCGAGATCGGTGCCGTCGCGTAGGCCGCGGATCAGCAGGGTGGCGCTTTCGCGCTGCGCGGCCGTGATCACGAGGTCCGCGAAGGTGATGCAGGCGATCTCGGCGCCGGCCGCCTTGGCAAGCGGTCCGCAGGTCTCGAGCAGCATGGCTTTTCGGTCGTCGGCGCTGAAAAGCGGTGTCTTGCCGGGATGCACGCCGATCGCCAGCACGAGGCGATCGGCCAGCCGAAGCGCCTGGCGAACCACATCGAGATGGCCATTGGTGACCGGGTCGAACGACCCGGCATAGAGCGCGACGCGCGGCATGGTCGCGGTCTAGCCCGACGCCGGTTCCACCGCAAGATCGCCGGCCGCAATCCGCCGAGTTGTGACCCGTGACACATCGCGCGCGCCGGCCGCGCGCCAGTTTCACCCCATCAGCATAGCCGGGAGTCGCCGGCTTCAGCACAAGGGGTGTGAATCATGAAACGCTTGGTGTTCGGGATCGCCGCAACCGCCGCTACGGTGTCGGTGCTCTATGGCTGGCCGCGCAGCACGGCCGAGGTGAAGGCCGCGAAGGTCGAGTCCCCGGTGCTTGCGGCTGCGGAAGCCAAGCCGGAGGCCAAGCCCGAGGCTGCCATCCGCGTCATCGAGAGCAGCCGCGAAGATTGCGGCGCCTGGCCCTATTACAAGCGCGCCTGCCTCACCGAGGCGAAGCCGAAGATCGTCGAGGCCGAGCCCGCGAAGCCGGCCGAGCCCGTGTCGCCCGGCATCCCGGCCGCCCTGGCGACCCAGGTCGGTCTCACCACCGAGACGCCCGCCCCGGTGCTTCCGAACCTTCCGGCCGCGGCGGCCGCGCCGGCTCCGGCTCAGAACTTGGCTGTGGCGGCGCGTGCCGAGGCGCCGCTCCCGGCGCCCCAGCCCGCCGCGATCCTGCCGGCTCCCGAGGTAACG
>JAEYAU010000078.1 GCA_023404705.1 Pseudomonadota bacterium | reverse complement strand
GCGCTCGCCTATGCGGGCGGCCACGCGACGCTGATCCGCGCGCCCGCCGCCGTGCGCGCCGCTGTTGCGGTGTTCGAGCCGCAGGAGGAGGGCGTCGCCGCGCTCACCCGCCGCGTCAAGGAGAGCTTCGACCCGCAGGGCGTGCTCGGCCCCGGCCGTATGTGGGCCGGGATCTGACGCAAGCCGTTGATAGGATACTGGAATGCAAACCAACTTCACGCTCGCTCAGCTCGCCGATCCGGACGTCGCCGAATCCGAGAAGATCCTCCGCGCTTGCGTGCATTGCGGCTTCTGCACCGCCACTTGCCCGACTTACGTGCTGCTCGGCGACGAGCTCGACAGCCCGCGCGGCCGCATCTACCTGATCAAGGACATGCTGGAGAACGACCGCCCCGCGACCCGCGAGGTGGCCAAGCACATCGACCGCTGCCTCTCCTGCCTGTCCTGCATGACCACGTGCCCCTCCGGCGTGCACTACATGCACCTGGTCGACCACGCCCGCGCCCATATCGAGGACACCTATCGGCGGCCCTTGGGAGAACGGCTGCTGCGCACCGTGCTGGCGCATGTGCTGCCCCATCCGCGCGTGTTCCGCCTCTCGCTGCTCGCCGGCCGGCTGGCGCGGCCGCTCGCACCGCTGCTGGCCGCGCTCGGGCTTGATCGCCTCGGCGCCATGCTGCGGCTCGTGCCGGACCGCCTGCCGGCGCCCGCGCCGACGGGACGCCGGGTCTTTCCGGCCACCGGTCCCCGCCGCGGCCGGGTCGCGATCCTCGACGGTTGCGCCAATCCGGTGCTGACGCCGAACATCAATGCGGCGGCGATCCGTGTGCTCACCCGCCATGGCATCGAGGTGGTCGCGGCCGGGGAGGGCTGTTGCGGCGCGCTCGTGCACCATCTCGGCCGCGAGCATCAGGCCCTTCGCCAGGTCCGCCACAATGTCGACGTCTGGACGCGCGAGCTCGAAACCGAGGGCATCGACGCCATCCTGATCACGGCCTCGGGCTGCGGCACGACCGTGAAGGACTACGGCTTCATGCTGCGCACCGATCCCGCCTATGCGGACAAGGCGGCGCGCGTCTCGGCGCTCACGCGCGACGTCAGCGAATTCCTCGCACAGCTGGACCTGCGTACCGAGGGCCGCGCGCCAGCCCTTCGGGTCGCCTATCACGCGGCCTGCTCGCTCCAGCACGGGCAGAAAATCACGCGCCAGCCCAAGGACTTACTGGCAAGGGTCGGATTCGCGGTGCGCGAGATCGCGGAAGCGCATCTGTGCTGCGGATCGGCCGGCACCTACAACATCATGCAGCCCGAACTCGCCGATCGCCTGCTCGCGCGCAAGGTCATCAACATCGAGCGCACCGATGCGCAGGTGATCGCCACCGGGAATGTCGGCTGCATGGCGCAGATTGGGCGTGCGACTCGCATCCCGATCGTCCACACTGTTGAACTCATCGACTGGGCGAGCGGTGGCCCTGCGCCAGGCGCGCTCAAGGAGATGGAGTCGCGAGAAATTGGAGCGCGACATTTTGCGACCGCGTCGTAGAATGCACGAGCGTGAAGCTGGCGGCCGGCAATGTCCGAGCGCGTGCCGATGTCGTCGTACTCGTAGCGCACGAGCCATAGTCAGGAGGAGAACATGGCTACCGCTAGGAAGAAGAAGGGCAAGAAATCTTCGAAGAAGAGCGCCAAGAAGAAGTCGGCGCAGATGATGAAGAAGAAGAGCGCAGGCGCGAAGAAGGGCCGCAAGATGGCCGGGCGCGGCGCGAAGAAGTCCGCCGCGAAGAAGACGGCGAAGAAGGCGGCCAAGAAATCCGCCAGGAAAGCGGCACCGAAAGCCGCGAAGAAAGCTGCTCCGAAAAAGGCCGCACCGAAGAAGGCCGCCAAGAAGCGCAGCGCGCCCAAGCGGCCGGCTGCCGAACCGATGACGACTCCGTCGACGTCAGACATGACTTCGAGCACGGCGCTGTCTTCGACCATGGGTGGGTATCGCCCCTTCACCGCCTCCGATATAAGCGCCGCGAACGAGGACAGCGGCGATGGCAAAGCGGACAATTCGTAAGGCGAAGAAGGCGAAGACACCGAAGAAGCGCGCGACCGCGAAGGCAAAAGCCGCCAAGCGCGTCGTGAAGAAGACTCCGAAGAAGGCCGCCAAGCGGACTGCCTCCAAAGCGGTCAGGACGAAAGCGGCTCCAGTCAGGAGCAGGTCGGCCAAGTCAGCTGAGAGCAAGTCGACGAAGAGCAAGTCGACGAAGCCGAAGCCGACCAAGAGCATGCTGGCGAAGACGCGCGGGGGAATACCCGCGCGTCGCGCCAAGGCGGCGCCGACCAAGACCAAAAAGCTCGTCGCACCACCTCGGCCCGCGCCGCGGAAGAAGGCGCGCGGGACGCCGCTGCGTCGCGCCGTGAAGGTGCGCACCGCGGTCCAGGCGACCCAGACCACGGCGCAAGCTCGTCCAACCGCTTCACGTAAGCTCGCGCGCACCGCGCGCGGCGCCTGGCCGGACGTCGCCGGCATCGCGATCAAGGGCAGCCCCGGGCCGCGCTACGACGAGATCCTCTCGCCCGAGGCCCTCGGCTTCCTCGCCGAACTGCATCGGCGCTTCGATGCGCGCCGCAAGCGCCTGCTCGCACTGCGTGCCGAGCGTCAGCAGCGCTTCGACGCCGGCGAGCGTCCCGATTTCCTCCCCGAGACGGCGCATGTGCGCGAGAGCGACTGGCGCGTCGCCGACATTCCGAGGGACCTGTGCGACCGCCGCGTCGAGATCACGGGGCCGGTCGACCGCAAGATGGTGATCAACGCGCTGAACTCCGGCGCCAATGTCTACATGGCGGATTTCGAGGACGCGAACTCGCCGACCTGGGAGAACAATCTCGAAGGCCAGATCAATCTGAAGGACCGCTGGAGCGGCGCTCTCGACTTCACCGATCCTCGCTCGCGCAAGCACTACCGTCTCGCCGACGAGGTCGCGGTGCTGATCGTGCGGCCGCGCGGCTGGCATCTGGTCGAGGAGCATGTCGAGGTCGATGGCGAGCCGATCTCGGCCGCGCTGTTCGATTTCGGCCTCTACTTCTTCCACAACGCCCGCAATGCCATCGCGGCCGGGAGCGGGCCTTATTTCTATCTGCCCAAGCTCGAGACTCATCTCGAGGCGCGGTTGTGGAACGATGTGTTCGTCTTCGCGCAGGAGAAGCTGCGCCTGCCGCTGCGTGTCATCAAGGCGACCGTGCTGATCGAGACGCTGCCCGCGGCGTTCGAGATGGACGAGATCCTCTACGAGATGCGCGATCACATCACGGGACTGAATGCGGGCCGCTGGGACTACATCTTCTCCTTCATCAAGAAGTTCGCGAAGAATCCCGAGCTGGTGCTGCCCGACCGCAGCCAGGTCGTAATGGGCAAGGCCTTCCTCGGCGCGTACGCGGCGCTGCTGGTGAAGACCTGTCACCGTCGCGGCGCCTTCGCGATGGGCGGCATGGCGGCGCAGATACCGGTGAAGAACGATCCGGCCGCGAACGACGCGGCCTTCGCCAAGGTGCGGGCCGACAAGGAGCGCGAGGTGCGCGACGGCCACGACGGCACCTGGGTCGCGCATCCCGATCTCGTCGGCGTCGCGAAGGAGGTGTTCGACCGGTTGATGCCGGGTGAGAACCAGCTCGAGCGTTTGCGCGAGGACGTGGCGGTCACGCGCGACGAGCTCCTGCGCCTGCACGAGGGCACGAAGACCGAGGCGGGCTTCCGCGAGAATATCCGCGTCGGCGTGCAGTACGTCGAGGCCTGGCTGCGCGGCCGCGGCGCCGTGCCGATCTACAATCTGATGGAGGACGCCGCCACGGCCGAGATCGCGCGCGCCCAGATCTGGCAATGGCTGCAATACGGCGCCGTGCTCGACAGCGGCCACAAGGTGACGCCGGACTTCTTCGACCGCGCGCTCACCGAAGAGATGGAGCGCGTGCGGCGCGAGCTCGGCGCTGGCACCTACGCCAAAGGGCGCTTCCCCGAAGCGATCCGCCTGTTCCGCGACCTGTCGCTCTCCGACACGTTCGAGGATTTCCTGACGATCCCGGCCTATCGGCTGATCGTGTGAGCAGCTTCGAGCCCGAACGTTGGATCATCGCCGTCGCTAGGCCACGAGTAAGTCGTTGAGCGTCAGCGTGCCGCCCGCGACGGTCGCGATGTGCAGGGTATCTCCGGCATCGCTGTACGGCGTCGAGTCCCAGTGCAGCCAGCCCGAGACCGGGTCATAGGCCAGCATCCCCCACACGCGCGTGTCGGACACGTCATCAGACCTGAGGAACCACACCCGGGGATCGCCGGTCGAGGTCAGGATCCCACCCGCGATCTGCAGCGAGAAGCCCGCGAGGTCGATCTCGATCTTGTCCTCTCCGGACCGGAAGTCGAGCAACTGGTCCGGACCATGGAACGGCGACAGGAGCACGAAAGTATCCGCGCCGGCGCCGCCCGTAAGGCGGTCCGATGTGGCGCCGCCGCTCAGCCGGTCATTGCCGTCACCGCCATAGAGACGATCCATGCCGACGCCGCCGTGGAGGACGTCGTCGCCTGCGCTTCCGAACAGCCAGTCGTCGCCGCTGTCGCCCGCGACGACGTCATGGCCGTCGCCGCCATCGAGCCGGTCCGCGCCGAGCCCGCCCGAGAGCGTGTCGTCGCCTTGCCCGCCGTCCAGCCGGTCGTCGCCCGCGCCGCCGCTGAGGGCGTTGTCGGCTGCATCGCCGATCATCAAATCGTTGGTGCCGGTGCCGACAACATTCTCGATCTCGGAGAGCCTGTCGATCTCGCCACCCATCGTCGCGACGCGGCGCACAAGATTCAGATTGAGACCGCCGCCCGCAGCGCTGGAATAGTCGGCTGTATCGATCCCTGGTCCGCCGGTAAGCCAGTCATTGCCGGGGCCGCCGTCCAGCCAGTCGTCGCCGTCCCATCCCAGAAGTGCGTCGTCGCCGCCACGACTGAAAATCCGATCATCGCCGCCTTCCCCATAGACGATCTCGGCATGGTCCGTCGTCATCAACCGGTCGGCCGACTGCGTGCCATGGATCTGGCTGCCGTCGCTGATGAAGTCGACCACCGCTCGATCCACGACCTGGGACGTCGGAAGGTCGAGGTAGGTCACTACAACGTCCGGGAACGGTGCGTCGCCGTTGAAGGCGATCCAAGAGAATGTCGAATTGTCGTTCGCGGTCCATTCGTATTGCAGCAGGTAGGTGTAACCCTGCTCGGGTGTGTACTCCAGGACGACCGGGATGACTCTCACCTCGAAGTCACCCATCAGATTGGAATGTCCATCGGGGACGAAAGCGCTGAACAGCCGGTCGTCCAATGTCACGAGTCTGATCGCCGGCAACTCGAACGACGTGAAGTATTCGTTGTAGTGGGTGATCAGGGTCACATCCGACGGGAGCGGCACCAGGAATTTGACCGCATCGAAGTCAACTCCGGTGACCGGATCGGAGACGTCGCGGAAGAAGAAAATGCTGGCAGTCATATCGTCCTCTCGGTCCGTCTGGTGAGACGCGCGATGGACAGTCGGCGCCGCAACTCGCCGCTACGCCACGACGAAATCGTTGATCGTGAGGTCGGCGCCCGGGAGCGTCGCCAGGTGAACCGCGTCGCTCGGATCGGCTTGCGTCCAGTCCCAGCGCAGCCAGCCGGAGACGGCGTCGTAAGACAAGGTCGCATACACGAGAATGTCGGCGCCGTTGACGTAAA
This sequence comes from Pseudomonadota bacterium, assembly GCA_023404705.1. Taxonomy (GTDB): domain Bacteria; phylum Pseudomonadota; class Alphaproteobacteria; order Rhizobiales; family Xanthobacteraceae; genus FEB-22. The sequence goes on along the minus strand of JAEYAU010000078.1, from coordinate 56,997 downwards.
GGAATTCCCACACATGTGGGTCGGCAGTCGGCGTCAGGATCGCCCCGCTGATCCCCAACGAGAAACCGTCGGCATTGAATTCGAACTTGTCCTCGCCGGACGTAAAATCGAGAAATTGATCCGGACCATCGAACGGCGTGAGCAGCACGAAGCTGTCCGCGCCGGCGCCTCCGGTGAGACGGTCCGCGGCGGGGCCGCCGATCAGGCGGTCGTTGCCGTCACCGCCATAGAGACGGTCCGCGCCGACCCCGCCTTCCAGGGTGTCATCGCCGGCGCCGCCGAACAGCCAATCATCGCCGTTGTCTCCGCCAAGCCCGTCGTTACCGGCGCCGCCGTCGAGGCGATCGCCGCCCTGTCCGCCTGACAGAACGTCGCTGCCACCGCCGCCGTCGAGCCGATCGTCGCCGAGGCCTCCGGTCAGGTTGTTGTCGGATGTATCGCCGATCAGGACGTCGTTGGAATTGCTGCCGATGACCTTCTCGATCGCGACCAGTGTGTCGACCTCGCTGCCGATCACGGCGCGGCCTTGTGCAAGGTTGAGGTTCACGCCGGTGATTCCGGAGTAGTCGATCGTGTCGGTCCCGGCGCCGCCGTCCAGATGATCGTTGCCGGGCCCGCCGCGCATCACGTCATTTCCATCCTCGCCCAGGACGGTATCGTTTCCGCCCGCCGCAGAGATGAGATCGTCGCCGACGCCGGCGAGCACAGTCTCATCGTGATCCGTCAACGACAGCGTGTCGCCGAGATGCGTGCCGACGATCACCGTCCCGTCGCCAATGAAGTCGATCAAAGGGACGTCGGCGACTTGCGAATAGGTCTGCGGGGTGTCGAGGAAATTGAGGAAGAATCCGGCGCCGAGGTAGACGTCATAAGTCAAGAAGCTGATCGTCGAATGATCGTTGCGTGTCCAAAAATACTGATAGGAAAACGTGTAGCCGTCTTGCGGCGTGTAGCTCGTCACCAGCGGGACTTGAGCCACCTCGATATTTCCCAGCAGGCTCGTGGTTCCGGCGGCGTTACCCACGAGGAATTGGTGGCCCTGCAAGGTCACCAGCGTGGTCGAGGGCGGCTCAAGGTTCGTCTGTTCGTTCCCATAACCGATCCAGGAGGCGCTGGAGGGGAGCGGCACCGCCGTCGCCAGGTCGGCGAAAACGATGCCCGTCGTCGCAGTGGGATCGCTGAGGGTCAGAGTGATCCAGGTCGCCATGGCGTCCTCTTGGGTTGGGCCACCGGCGCGCAGCATCGGTGGCGCGCGTCGAAGAGAAGCAGCGCCGAGGTCGAAGGCTGTGGAGCGTGTTTGAAGAGGTCGGGGATGCCGACCGCAGGATCACACCAAGCCTTTGCGTCTTTGTAATGACGCACGGCATGGCGGCGCGGGTCCGTGGCCACAACCACGGCCGTTGTCCGAGTGCGTGGCTCGTGCTCACCCGCCTTGCGAGCGCTTCATCGGTCGAAGACTGAACCGAGTGATTCGCAGACGTCCCGACGGTTCGGCGCCAGAGGTCTGTCGTAGATCGAGAGCCATTCGGATGTGACGGAATTGTCACATCCCTTTACTTTCCGAATCCCGCAAGCCTCAAACGCCTAAAAAGTCAGCAACTGCTGATGCTTTGAGCTTGCCGGTAAAGCCTAGCGCGTGCGGTATTTTGTGCGAACGGCGACAAGCGGGTGGGTCGCCTCGGCGGGACGCGGGGATCTGCGTCCGAGGGTTATCAAGGGGCACACTATGAAGAGACTGGTTCTGACAGCCGCATCCGTGCTGGCTCTCTCGACTGCGGCCTTTGCGGCCGACGTTCCGGTGGTCCGCAAGGCACCGCCGCCTCCGCCGCCGGCCGCGAGCGTCTTCGACATCGCCTTCGGCGCCGCGATCATGACGGACTACAATTTCCGTGGCATCTCGCAGTCCGATCGCGGCCCCTCGGTCAACGCCTATTTCGAGCCCCGCTTCAACATCAACCCGAACCTGCAGCTCTATGCCGGTATCGCGGGCTCGAGCGTGGACCTTCCCACGGCGCCGGGCGCGGAGATCGACTTCTACGCCGGCGTGCGTCCGACCTTCGGCCCGGTCGCCTTCGATCTCGGCTTCATCTACTACTACTATCCGAACGAGCGCGCGATCGACGGCATCACCGTGATCGTGCCGTCCGGCAACACGACCATCGGCAACACGGACTTCTGGGAGATCTACGGCAAGGCCGCCTGGACCGTGAACGACGTCGTCACGCTCGGTGGCAACATCTACTATTCGCCGAGCTGGCTGAACTCCGGCGCCGACGGCACCTACGCCTCGGCCACTGCCAAGTTCACGGCGCCCGGCACGCTCCTGCCGGGTGGCATCGGCGCCTATCTCTCGGCCGAGTTCGGTCACTACTGGCTCGGCACCACCGACCTCGTTCCGGGCGTCTGGGTCGATCTCACCGGCACGCAGGGCTGGGATCTGCCGGACTATAATTACTGGAACATCGGCGTGGGCTTCACCTGGAAGGCCTTCACCCTCGACCTGCGCTATCACGACACGGACCTGTCGCAGGCCGAGTGCAACGCGCTGACCAGCGCTCACACGGCTTCGCTCACGGCGCCCGTCATCGTGAACAACTTCGTCACCACCGGCGCGACGAACTGGTGCAGCGCGGCCTTCGTCGCAAAGCTCTCCGTCGATCTCACGCTCGGCGGCCTGAAGTAAACTCTCTCTCCTCTCTCTCTCTCCGAATGGGCGGCGTCCGCGTGGCGCCGCCCTTTTTCTTTGGGCGTCTCGGTCGCGGCCTATTGGGCCGCCGAGGCAAAGGCCACGTCCTGCACCCGGTGATGATCGCCGTCGCGTACCAGCGCCAGGTGCCGGCTGTGGAACGGCCGTAGCGTCGAACGATGGCCGATGGAGATGATCGTGGCCGCGGGCAGCCGCTCCTGGATCAGCCGGTAGAGCGCGGCTTCCGACGGCTCGTCCAACGAAGCGGTCGCCTCATCGAGCAGCAGGAAGTCCGGCGCATGCAGGATCGCGCGCACGACGCCGAGCCGCTGCTGCTCGCCGAGCGACAGCATGCGATTCCAGTGCGCCTCCTCGGCGAGCCGCTCCGCGAGCTTCGGCAGCCCGACCGCCGCAATGAGCTCGCGGATGCGTGACGGATCGAAGCTGCCGAGCTCGGCCGGATAGCTGATTGCCGCATCAAGGCGTCCGATCGGAAAGTAGGGGCGCTGCGGCAGCGCCATGATCTTCTTGTCCGCCGGCGCCTGGACCGTGCCGCTGCCGAACGGCCAGATGCCCGCGATTGTGCGGAACAGCGTCGACTTGCCGGACCCCGAGGTGCCCGTGACGAGCACGTGGTCCTTGGGTGCGATGACGATCCCGTCGGCCGTGACCAGCCGCGCGCCCTCCGGCAGGCGCACGTCGAGATCCTCGAGCCGGATCGCATGTCCGGCGGCGCGCTGTTCGATCTTGATCGCGGGAGCCGTGATTGCGACGGCGCGCGCCGTGACGGTCGCGCGCTCGAAGCCGTCGAGCCGTTCGATCACGGCGCGCCATTCGGCGAAGCGCACATAGGTATCGACGAAGAACGAAAGCGCCTGCTGTACGCTGCCGAAGGCGGAAGCCGTCTGGGTGAGACCGCCGAGCTGGAGATGGCCCGCGAAATAAGCCGGGCTGATCACGACGACCGGAAAAATCGTGGAGATCTGGCCGAAGCCGTTGGTAAAGAAGCTGAGCTTCTTCTGCCGCGTCATGATCGCGAACCAGTTGTTCACCACCGCGTTGAAGCGGTCGAGCAGCCGGACGCCTTCCGCCTTCTCGCCGTCGAGCAGCGCGATCTGCTCGGCGTTCTCGCGCACACGCACCAGGTTGAAACGGAAGTCGGCTTCGTAGCGCTGCTGGTTGAAGTTCAGCGCGATCAGCGGCCGTCCGATAAGATGCGTAAGCCAGGTGCCGAGTGCCGAGTAGATCACCGCCACCCAGACCAGATAGCCCGGAACCGCCCAGTCGACGCCGAGCAGGATCAGCGGGCCGACGGAGAGCGACCAGAGGATCACCACGAAGGAGAAGAACGAGACGATGGCTCCCAGCAGCCCGACGCCGATGAACAGCGTGAGCTCGATGAACTGGCGGATGTCGTCGGCGATGCGTTGGTCCGGGTTGTCGGCTGCGTCGCCGAGCAGCTGCATGCGATAGTGATTGCTGCCATCGAGCCAGTCGCCGAGATACTGCGCCGTCATCCAGCGGCGCCAGCGGATCTGGAGCCATTGGTTGAGATAAAGCTGGTAGACCTTCAGCCCGATATAGGCGGCGGCCAGCACGCAGAAGAACAGGAGCTCGTTGACGAAGCTCTGCCAGTTGCGGTCTTGCAGCGCATTGTAGAAGCGCGCGTTCCAGGTGTTGAGCAGCACCGTGATGCCGACCACCATCAGCTCGATCGCGATCACGGCCGCGAGCAGGACGCGGCCGGGCCAGCGGTCCTCTGAGCGGAAATAGGGCATGGCGAGCCGCCGGATGGTCGCGAGCGTCGAGGCGAAGCCGGTCACGGTGAACTCCCTTCGGGACGGGTTGCGCGGGCGTGATGCCGATCTGGGTGCATCGGGACCGCACGTGTCATGAGCTAGCCAATGGGTTTTCGCAATGTGCCAACAACTTCCTGGTCCGCAAGGGCCGAAACATGTGCCTGTGGCTTCGGGACCGCGTGTCTGGCGTCGATCTGCTTGTGCATCGCGAACAACTTGGACAAACTCAGGGCCGCCAGAGGAATAACGCCCTCGCGGCGGGGTACTTGCTCGAACGGGGGGCAACTCCCCACTGGCCGTAGATATGAACCGACATCACGCCGGTCGCGTGTTGGCGAGCGTTGGCGGTTGCCACCATCGCGCTTCTTCCACTGGCAGCGATTCACGCAATGCCGCCGTATCGGGATGATGGCGATGAAGCCGCGCGCGGCGCGCGTGCTCACCTTTCCGTGACGCGAACGCCATTGCGGGCGCGAAGCTGCCTTAAGTCTTTCGTGCCGCTTGTTTGAAAAGATTTCACCCAGTACAACCAACCTCATTCGAATAGTCGCGCAGTCGCGCGCTATTCGCAGTGAAGCAAAGCAAGGCGGCCATGAAGGTTGCCTGTACCGAGGGAGGAGAGAATGTCACGGAAGTCCCGCACCGAGCCGACCCGGCGCAAATTTCTCAAAGGCGCAACCGTTGCGACGGCCGGACTGGCCGCACCTACCGTGGTGCAGGCGCAGGGCGCGGTCAGCATGCGCTGGCAGAGCACCTGGCCTTCGAAGGACATCTTCCACGAATACGCTCTCGACTTCGCCAAGAAGGTCAACGACATGACCGGCGGCGATCTCAAGATCGAGGTGCTGCCCGCGGGCGCCGTCGTGCCGGCCTTCCAGCTGCTCGACGCCGTGTCGAAGGGCACGCTCGACGGCGGCCACGGCGTGCTCGTCTATCACTATGGCAAGCAGACGGCGCTCGCGCTCTGGGGCTCGGGCCCCGGCTACGCCATGGACGCCAACATGCTGATGGCCTGGCACAAGTACGGCGGCGGCAAGGAGCTGCTCGAGAAGCTCTACGCCTCGATCGGCGCCAACGTCGTGTCGTTCCCGTACGGCCCGATGCCGACGCAGCCGCTCGGCTGGTTCAAGAAGCCGGTCGCCAAGCCGGAAGATCTTCGCGGCCTGAAATTCCGCACGGTCGGCATCTCCATTGACGTGTTCCAGGGCCTCGGCGCCTCGGTCAACGCGCTTCCGGGCGGCGAGATCGTGTCCGCGCTCGATCGCGGCCTTATCGACGCGGCGGAATTCAACAACGCCTCCTCGGACCGCGCCCTCGGCTTCCAGGACGTCTCGAAGATCTGCATGCTGCAGAGCTATCACCAGAATGCCGAGCAGTTCGAGATCATGTTCAACAAGGACAAGTACAACGGCCTGCCGGACAAGATGAAGGCGATCATCGCTAACGCGGTCGAGGCGGCGTCGCAGGACATGCAGTGGAAGGCGATCGACCGCTATTCCAAGGACTATCAGGAGCTGCAGAGCAAGGACGGCGTCAAGTTCTACAAGACGCCGGAAGCGGTGCTGCGCAAGCAGCTCGAGGTCTACGACGACGTCGTCAAGAAGAAGGCGGCCGAGAACCCGCTGTTCAAGGAGATCGTCGAGTCGCAGCTCGCCTTCGCCAAGCGCGCCACGCAATGGGAGCAGGACACCGTCGTGAGCCGCCGTATGGCTTACGAGCACTATTTCGGTCCCAACGCGAAGAAGCCGATCTGATCCGGTGGGTCGCGGCGATGTCGCCGCGTCTCGCCCGCAATTGCCTCTGACGTGGAGCGGTCGGTGCCATGAAACCCGGCTCCGGCCGCTTCCGTATCCCCGCCAGGCAATTGTCCGGCCGCGGCAGCCGACAGGGCGTCGCGCATTGCTTCACTCCGCCTCGAGGTAGTTTGAATGACCGGCGTTGAACGCTTCCTGCACACGATTGACGGGATCAGCACATGGGTCGGCAAGGCGGCGGCCTGGCTGATCATCGTGCTGATGGGCATCGTCTGCGCCGAGGTCTTCAAGCGCTACATCATGAATGCGCCCACGGCCTGGATCTTCGACGTGGAGAACATGGCCTACGGCACGCTGTTCATGCTCGCCGGCGCCTACACGCTCGCGCAGAACGCCCATGTGCGCGGCGATTTCCTCTACAGCTCGATGCGGCCGCGCACGCAGGCGACGCTGGATCTCGCCCTCTATCTCCTGTTCTTCATTCCTGGCATCGCCGCCCTGATCTACGCGGGCTACGACTACGCCCACGATTCCTGGCGCATCGCCGAGCATTCGAACGTGACCGCGGATGGGCCGCCCGTCTATCACTTCAAGACTGTCATTCCGATCGCTGGCGCGCTGGTGATGCTGCAGGGCGTCGCCGAGATCGTTCGCTGCGTCGTCTGCCTTCGGACCGGCGAATGGCCGAGCCGCCTCAAGGACGTCAGCGAGATCGACGTGGTCGAGGAGCAGCTCGCGCACAGCGACTATGTGGATGAGGAAGCGCGCAAGGTCGCCATCGAGCGTGCCCAGAAGATCGACGAGGCCGCGCGCCAGCGCGGCATGGGGGGAGACTTGCAGACATGAGTGATCCGGCCCTCGGGCTCCTGATGTTGGGGCTCATCGTCGTCGTGATCATGATGGGGTTCCCCACGGCGTTCACGCTGATGGGGCTCGGCATCGTGTTCGGTTTCAAGGCGTTCTACGACCCCAACCAGCACTGGGTGGACAACCGCGTCTTCGACCTGATGGTCCATCGCACCTACGGCGCGATGACCAACGACGTGCTCATCTCGATCCCGCTGTTCGTGCTCATGGGCTACGTCATGGAGCGCGGAGCGCTGGTCGACAAGATGTTCTACTCGATCCAGCTCGCTTTCCGCCGCGTGCCGGCTTCGCTCGCGGTCGCGACCCTGATCGTCTGCACCTTCTGGGGCATTGCCAGCGGCCTCGTCGGCGCCGTGGTGGTGCTGATGGGCGTCATCGCCTTCAACCCGATGCTGCGCGCCGGCTACGACGTGAAGCTCGCGTCCGGCGTGATCACGGCGGGTGGCACCCTCGGCATCCTGATCCCGCCATCCGTGATGATCATCGTCTATGCGGCGGTCGCGGGACAGTCGGTGGTGAAGCTCTACGCCGCGGCCATGTTCCCGGGCTTCTTCCTGTCGTTCCTCTATCTCGTCTACATCATCGGCTGGGCGATGCTGAATCCGAAGATCGCCCCGCAGCTTCCGCCCGAGCAGACCCGCGTGCCGGTGCCGGACTGGGTGCGCAAGTTTCAGCAGGCTTATTCGAACAATATGTTCGTCGGGCTCCTGCGCGCCGTCTTCGCGCCGCGCCGCGCCACCCGCCTCGAGGCGGAGGACAAGAAGCCGCTTGGCTATCTCGGCGTGCTGCGGAATTTCGCCATCTCGCTGGTGCCCTTCGCGCTCACCGCGTCCACGCTCTGGGGCACCTGGTGGTACGTCGTCATCCACCAGCAGGTCACCGAGGAGGCCGCGCCCGAGGGCCTGCAGCAGCTCGGCGGCGCCGCATCAACGGCTGCGCCGCCGCCGGTCGCGGCCGGCACACCGATGGAGTTCTACATCTGGTTCGGCATCTGCGCCGTCCTGCTGATCGCGCTGACCGTCCGCTACTACTGGCGCATGGACGGTGACCGGTTCGAGGTCCTCAAGCTCGTAACCTCGTCGATCATGCCGCTCGGTCTGCTCACCGTCGTGGTTCTCGGCGTCATCCTGTTCGGCATCACGACCGCCACGGAGTCCGCCGCTGTCGGCGCCGCGGGCGCCTTCCTGCTCGCCTTCCAGGCGCGCACGCTCGACTGGAAGCGCACCAAGGAGGCGGTGTTCCTCACCGCCAAGACCACCGCCATGGTGTGCTGGCTGTTCGTCGGCTCGGCGCTGTTCTCGGGCGTGTTCGCGATCCTCGGCGGTCAGGCGCTGGTCGAGCAGTGGGTGCTCTCGCTCAACCTGACGCCCGTGCAGTTCATGATCCTGTCGCAGGCGATCATCTTCCTGCTCGGCTGGCCGCTGGAATGGACCGAGATCATCATCATCTTCGTCCCGATCTTCCTGCCGCTGCTCAAGCACTTCAACATCGACCCGATCCTCTGGGGCGTGCTGGTGTTCGTGAACCTGCAGGCTGCGTTCCTCTCGCCGCCGGTCGCGATGTCGGCCTTCTATCTCAAGGGTGTGGCGCCGTCGCACGTGACGCTCAACCAGATCTTCGGCGGCATGATGCCTTACATGCTGATCGTCATCGTCTGCATGGTGTTCATGTATATCTGGCCTGGCATGACGCTCTGGCTGCCGGCCTATCTCTACGGCGGCTGAGGCGATGAGCCTTGCAGCGCTCGGACTTCGCGACGCGGCCGCGCAGCTCCGCGAGGGCCGGCTCAAGGCGACGGAGCTCGTCGAGGCCTGCCTCGCGCGGATCGATGCGGCCGAGCCCGAGGTGCAGGCCTGGACCTTCCTCGACCGGGAGCACGCGTTGCGCCAAGCGCAGGCAGCCGACCGGCATCACGAGGGCAGCCGGGCGCTGAGGCCCCTGCACGGCGTGCCGATCGGCATCAAGGATCTGTTCGACACCGCCGACATGCCGACCGAGTTCGGCTCGGCCCTGCATGCGGGCCGGCGGCCGCAACAGGACGCGGCTGCGGTCGCCATGTTGCGCGCTGCTGGCGCCGTGATCATGGGCAAGACCGTGACCACGGAATACGCCTATTTCCATCCCGGCAAGACCCGCAATCCGCACGATCCGACGCGCACGCCCGGCGGCTCGTCGAGCGGCTCGGCCGCCGCCGTCGCGGCCCGCATGGTGCCGGGCGCGATCGGCTCGCAGACCAATGGCTCGGTGATCCGGCCGGCCGCGTTCTGCGGCGTGGTCGGCTTCAAGCCGACGCACGGACTGATCCCACGCTCGGGCGCGCTGCTGCTCTCGCGCACCCTCGACCATGTCGGCGTCTTCGCGCGCAGCGTCGAGGACGCGGCGCTGCTGGCGCAGGTTCTCGTCGGTTTCGATGCGGGAGATCCCGACACGCGGCAGGGTGCCCGGCCGTCCTTCGTGGAGAGCGTGGCATCCGAGCCACCCGTGCGGCCGCGCCTCGCCTTCGTTCGTTCCCCGGCCTGGACCCATGTCGAGCCCGCCATGCGTGACGGCTTCGCGGGGCTCGTGCAGCGCCTCGGCGAGTGCGTCACCGAGGTCGACATCGGGCCAGCCTTCGCGCCCGCCTACGATCATCACCGCGCCATCATGGAAGTCGAGATGGCGCACAACTTCCGCCACGACTATGACCGCGGCGCCGCACAGCTGAGCCAGATGCTGCGCAAGCTGATCGAGCGGGGGCGCGAGACGCCGGCCGTGCGTTATCTCGAAGCCGTCGCGGGCGCGCGACCGCTCAATGCCGCGCTCAACCCGGTGTTCGCGGAGTACGACGCCATCATCACCCCGTCTGCGCCCGGCGAAGCGCCGCGCGGGCTCGAGGCCACCGGCAATCCCGTGTTCAACACGCTGTGGACCTATCTCGGCACGCCGGCCGTCTCGCTGCCGCTGCTGCGCTCACAGGCGGGCCTGCCGCTCGGCGTGCAGCTTGTCGGCCGCCGCGGCGACGATGCGCGCCTGCTGCGCACGGCCGCCTGGCTTACGCGGGCCCTCGGCCAGGGCAACTAATCCCGACGCAATGACGTCTTGCGCCTGCGCGCGCCCCACCGAACACTGCCGCGGAACGATCGGCTGATTCGGGGGGACGCGATGTGGCAGGAGCGCTTGAACGAGTTCGTCACGCTGCTGGTCGTGGTCAATCCGATCGGCGTGCTTCCGACCTTCATGGACCGCGCCGGGCGCTTCGAGCTGCCGACCCAGCGCCGGATCGCGCTGCAGGCAGTGCTCATGGCGGCCGCCGTGCTCGTCTTTTTCATGGTGGCCGGCGGCTTCCTGCTCGAGAAGATGGGCGTATCGCTGCGCGCCTTTCAGATCGCGGGCGGCATCATCCTCTTCGTGTTCGCGCTCGAAGCGATCCGCGGCCAGATCTATACGCCAAGGCCGGCGGACGACAGCGAGACCCCGTCCGCACTCGCGGTCTATCCGATCGGCATCCCGAAGATCGCGGGACCCGGCACCATGCTGGCCGTCGTGCTGCTCACCGACGATCACCGCTTCGACTTCACGCAGCTCTGGATGACCGCCCTCGTGCTCGCCCTCGTGCTGGCCATCACCTTCGCGATCCTGGCCATGGCCGGGCCGCTGTCTCGCCTCATCGGCACCGCCGGTGCGAGCGTCATCGCGCGGGTGATGGGCGTGATCCTGGCCGCGCTCGCTGTCAACACGGTGCTGAGCGCCTTCGCGGTGTGGCTCGGCCTGCCGAAACTGTAATCCGATCGGAGTGAATGGAGTCGTGATGTCCGTGTTTCGTCTCGTGTCCTTGCTGCTGTGCGTGCTTGCAGCCGCGGCGCTCGCGTCGGCCGCCGTCGCTCAGTCCGAATTCCCCTTCGCGCACGAGCTCATTCTCGAAGACGATCCGCTGCCCGGATCGAAGCAGCGTCCCATCCTCAATATCGGTGCCAATGGCGAGGCCGAGATCGATCTCTGGTGCCGGAGCGGCACCGCGCGCGTCGCCGTCGCGGGCGACAGCATTACGATCGTGATTGGCCCTCTGGCGGATCGTCGATGCACCCCCGAGCGCGACCAGGGCGATGCCCGGCTGCTCGCCGATCTTGCGCAAGTGACGTCATGGCGGCGCGAGGAGGATCTCGTCGTGCTGGTTGGCCCACGAGCGCTGAGCTTCCGCATGAGCGCCCACTGACAGGCATTTAATCCGCGCTCAACTGTCGGCTGTTGCGGAATTACCACCGCCGCAGGGAATCACCCAAGCTCCGTGTCGAATCCGTGGGCGCGTGGTTGAGCCAGGCTGCCGTTGCGTTAGTCTGCCGCGAGAAACTCTCCACGCGGACGATGGGAGAGGGGGGCGCGATGAAACGATTACTCATGACGGCGGCCGTACTCTCGGGCTTGGCATCATCTGCCTTGGCGGCTGACATGCCCGTCAAGGCGCGGGCTGTCGTCCCGGTGGATCCGCCCTACAACTGGACCGGCTTCTATGTCGGCGGCAACATCGGCTACAGCTGGGGTGACGCCGACGTCACGGCGAACTTCTTCAACAACGTGACCGGCGTGTTGCTGGCGACCGGCACCGGCTCGTTCGACATGAACGGGGTCATCGGCGGCCTGCAGGCCGGCTACAACTGGCAGACCGGCCCGTGGGTGCTCGGCCTCGAAGCGGACATCCAGGCCTCGGGCGAGAAGGGAAGCGTCGGCTTCTTCTGCGGCGGCGTCATCTGCTCGCCATTGCAGACCGCGATCCCGATCGCAGCCGCGCCCGTGACTGCCAGCATCAGCCATCATCTCGATTGGTTCGGCACCTTGCGCCTGCGCGCCGGCTACACGGTGACGCCGCGCATTCTCGCTTACGTGACGGGCGGTCTCGCCTACGGCCATGTCGAAACGGATGGCCTCCTCACCGGCTTCAACGCGTTCGGTGTCGCGACCAGCACCGGCTTCAGCGACAGCAGGTGGAAAGGCGGCTGGACCATTGGCGGCGGCATCGAAGCTCAGCTCACGGGCAACTGGACTGCCAAGATCGAATATCTCTACATGGATCTCGGCTCGATCTCGAACACGGCCGTGGTGGTGAACGCGCCGCCGATCCGCGCCGAGTTCAACACGGACATCACGGATCACATCCTCAGGGTGGGCCTGAACTACAAATTCGGCGGCGGACCGATCGTCGCCCGATACTGACTACCGCGCGGGGGTCAACGGCGGAGCGCCGTCCACTTCGGTGGGCGGCGTTTCCGTTTCTGGTGTGCTGATCAGCGCGGCACCTGGAGACGTATCGCGACGTGATCCTAGCCCGAAAAGAAAAGGGCGCGGCTCGCGCCACGCCCTCTCCAACTCTTTGATGCGCTGTGGACTTAGAAGTCCATGCCGCCGCCCATGCCGGGACCGCCGGCCGGCATCGCGGGCTTCTCCTTCGGCAGCTCGCCCACCATCGCCTCGGTGGTGACGAGCAGGCCGGCGACCGACGCCGCGTCCTGCAGTGCCGCGCGCACGACCTTGGCCGGATCGACGATGCCGGCCTCGACCATGTCGACATACTGCTCGGTCTGCGCGTTGAAGCCGAAGGTCTCCGACTTCGACTCCAGGATCTTGCCGACCACGATCGAGCCCTCGACGCCCGAGTTCTCGGCGATCTGGCGCAGCGGCGCCTCGAGCGCCTTGAGCACGATGTTGATGCCGGCCTGGACGTCGGCATTATCGTTGGTGAGGCGGCCGACCGCCTTCTTGGCGCGCAGCAGCGCGACGCCGCCGCCCGGCACGATGCCTTCCTCGACCGCGGCGCGGGTGGCGTTGAGCGCGTCCTCGACGCGGTCCTTCTTCTCCTTCACCTCGATCTCGGTCGCGCCGCCGACGCGGATCACCGCGACGCCGCCCGCGAGCTTGGCGAGACGCTCCTGCAGCTTCTCACGGTCGTAGTCCGAGGTGGTCTCCTCGATCTGCGCCTTGATCTGCCCGACGCGGCCCTCGATGTCCTTCTTCTTGCCGGAGCCGCCCACGACCGTGGTCTTCTCCTTCTCGATGATCACCCGCTTGGCGCGGCCGAGCATCTGCAGCGTCACGGTCTCAAGCTTGATGCCGAGATCGTCGGAGATCAGCTGGCCGCCCGTGAGGATCGCGATGTCCTCGAGCATGGCCTTGCGACGGTCACCGAAGCCCGGCGCCTTCACGGCCGCGACCTTGAGGCCGCCGCGCAGCTTGTTGACCACCAGGGTGGCCAGCGCCTCGCCCTCGATGTCCTCGGCGATGATCAGCAGCGGCTTGCCGGTCTGCACGACAGCCTCGAGCACCGGCAGCATGGCCTGCAGGGCCGTGAGCTTCTTCTCATGCAGCAGGATGTACGCGTCCTCGAGCTCCGCCACCATCTTCTCGGCATTGGTGATGAAGTAGGGCGAGAGATAGCCGCGGTCGAACTGCATGCCCTCGACGATCTCGACGTCGGTCTCGAGCGCCTTGGCTTCCTCGACCGTGATCACGCCCTCGTTGCCGACCTTCTGCATCGCCTGGGCGATCATCTTGCCGATATTGGTGTCGCCGTTCGCCGAGATGGTGCCGACCTGCGCGACCTCGGAGGAGGCGCCGACCTTCTTGGCGCGCTTCTCGATGTCCTTCACGACCGCCGCGACCGCGAGGTCGATGCCACGCTTGAGGTCCATCGGGTTCATGCCGGCGGCCACCGACTTGGCGCCTTCCTTCACGATCGACTGGGCGAGCACGGTCGCCGTCGTGGTGCCGTCGCCGGCGAGATCGTTGGTCTTCGAGGCCACCTCGCGCACCATCTGGGCGCCCATGTTCTCGAACTTGTCCTCGAGCTCGATCTCCTTCGCGACCGTCACGCCGTCCTTGGTGATTCGCGGCGCGCCGAACGACTTGTCGATCACAACGTTGCGGCCCTTGGGACCGAGCGTGACCTTCACGGCATTGGCGAGGATGTCGACGCCGCGCAGCATCTTGTCGCGCGCGTCGGACCCGAATTTCACGTCCTTGGCAGCCATTTCAAATTACTCCATCGGTTCGATTGATCCGCCACGCTCCGGCCCGGGGGCCGCGCCGAGTGACGGTCGAGTGGGATTGCGGCCGCCGCGGACGCGGCGGCGCCGTTGCAGCCAATCGGCTCAGGCGATCACGCCCATGATGTCGGACTCCTTCATGATCAGGAGCTCCTCGCCATCGATCTTCACCTCGGTGCCGGACCACTTGCCGAACAGCACGCGGTCGCCGGCCTTGAGGTCGAGCGGAACCAGCTTGCCGGCCTCGTCCCGGCCGCCCGGGCCGACCGCGACCACTTCGCCTTCCTGCGGCTTCTCCTTGGCGGTGTCCGGAATGATGATGCCGCCCTTGGTCTTCTCCTCGGCCTCGATGCGGCGCACAACGACGCGATCGTGCAGGGGGCGGAACTTCGTCTTGGCCATGTCTTCCTCGTCGGCGCGGATCGCGCGGTTCGGGTCTAATGCAATTGGACTGCGGTAGGGCCGGTTAGCACTCAATCCTGGGGAGTGCCAGCCCGCCCGGGAGATATGGCCTTTGCCCCGAACCTGTCAAGGCAAACGGAGGTGCTGCGGACGCCTTGGCGGGCGAACTTGGGCCGCGCGACGGCGGGAGGCCGCGTCCCGCGCACCTTTCCGCCGTTTACCTTGAAACCAGGATGGCGCCCGCGATGATCAGGGCGGTGCCACCCAGGGTCGCGAGCGAGGGGACCTCGCCGAACACCGCAAAGCCGATCAGCACTCCCCAGACGAAAGCCGTGTATTCGAGCACGCCGAGCCGGCTCGCGTCGGCGCGCCCATAGGCCCAGGCGAGCGCCAGGTGGCCGACGGTGCCGAGCACGCCGATCAGCGCGAACCACACGAGCGTCAGGCCCTCCGGCGGCGTCCAGGCGACCACCCCGAACGGAGCCACGAAGCCTGCCGGGAGCACGCTTTGCAGCACCACGATGGTCGGGATCGGGTCATGGGTGGCGCGGCTCTTCAGCAACACCATGGCAAACGCGTAGCTGACGGCGGCAAGCACCGCAGCGATGATGCCGCCGAGCGTCGCCTGCCCGGAGCGGCCGATCTCGCCGGACAGCACCACCAGCACGCCGACGAAACCGATCGCCACCGCGAGCCAGACGGACCGGGCCGGGCGCTCTCCCAAGAACAGCTGCGCCGCGAGCGCGATGAAGAAGGGCGAGGTGAACGAGAGCGCGATCGCCACGGCGAGCGGCAGCACCGAGAGCGCATAGAAGAAGGCCGAGGCCGCCACCACGATGGTGACGGCGCGCAAGGCATGCGCCTGCAGGGCGGCGCGTCCCGGCCAAGGGGCGCGGGCCGCGAGGAATATCGTAAGCGCCACGGCAGCGCCGAACACATAGCGCAGCAGCACGACTTGCGCGGTCCCGTGCTGCGCCGAGACCAGCTTGACGAGCCCGTCCATCACGGTGAGCACGCCGATTCCGAGGATCGCGAGCGTCACGGGTCCCAGAATGCCGGCAGGGTTCATTGGGGGAATGGCGTTCCGAGGGGATCGGCCGCAACCGAGAGAGGAGCCGGTGGGGTAGACCATGGGGTCCTCGAAGTCGAGCCGCTTTGCCCCGTCCCGGTTTCTGATCTGGCGTTGCGGCGCATCTGCTGGCACCAATGCGGCGGCGGGCGTAACGAATCCCGGGCGTCGAACGTATGCAACTCCAGGAGCTGGTGTGAGCGACCGCGAGGCCGAGCTCTCCGCCCTGATGCGGGCGGCGAATGCCGGGGATGCGGCCGCCTATGCACGGCTGCTCACGGCCGTGGCCCCGCTGCTGCGGGCGATGGCGCGCCGCAACCTGGCGCGCGCCGGAATGGACGCCGCGGACGCGGAGGATCTGGTGCAGGAGACGCTGCTCGCCATTCATCTCAAGCGGCACACCTGGGATCCGCAACGCCCCGTCGTGCCTTGGCTGCAGGCGATCGTCCGCCACAAGTTCGTGGACGGCTTGCGCCGTCGCGGGCGTCGCATCGAGGTTCCGGTCGAGGACCTTGCCGAGGTGCTTCCCGCGGCCGAGACCGAGGAGCCGGTCGCGCGCGAGATCGAGCGGCACCTGGGCGGCCTGCCGGCGCGTCAGCGCGATGTCGTGCAGGCGATCGCGGTCGACGGCGCGTCCACGGCGGAAGCCGCGAAGCGCTTCGCGATCAGCGAGGGGGCCGTGCGCGTCGCCCTGCATCGCGGCCTCGCCGCGCTGTCCGCGAAACTGAGGCACTGATGCGAACCGACGATTTGATCCGCACTTTGACGGCCGACACCGCGGCGGCCCCGCGGCCTGCCCCCTCGCTCCTCGCCGTGCTCATGGGCGGCATGGTGATCTCGGCCCTGCTGTTCGCCGTCCTGCTCGGGCCGCGGCCCGACATCGCAGAGGTCGCGGCGGACCCGCGCTTCCTGCTGAAGTTCGCCGAGACGCTGCTGCTCGCCGCCACGGCCGCCCTGGTCGTGTTGCGCCTCGCCCGTCCGGACGGCCGGTTTGCTGGGGCGGCGCTCTTGCTTGCCCCGGCGCTGCTGGCCCTTGCGATCGTGGCCGAGCTGGCGATCACGCCGGCCGAAAGCTGGATGACGCGTCTCGTCGGCCGGAACAGCCTCGTGTGCCTCACCAGCGTGCCCTTGCTGTCGGCCCCGGTTCTGGTCGCGGTGCTGCTCGTCCTGCGCCGCGGCGCCACGGTGCGGCCCGTCCTGGCCGGTGCCGTTGCGGGGCTGCTTGCCGGCGGGCTCGGCGCGACGCTCTACGCGTCCCATTGCATCGACGATTCCCCGCTCTTCGTCGCCACCTGGTACAGCCTGGCGATCAGCATCGTGGTCGCCGTGGGGGCGCTCGTGGGCCGCCGGGTCCTGCGCTGGTAGCACGCCCCCCTCCGCCACATCCGGCAGCGGCACCTTCCCGTAGCTCCCCCGGAACCTTTTCGGCACTCGCGTGTCTGTTGCCTTGCGTCCGCCACGGCGGACCCGCAAAGTCCCTCGAATCTGCCGGACGAGGGTGTGCTAAACACGCCGCCCGAGCATGCGGTCATTTGGGCGAGGAGGCCCCCGTCATGAGTCATGTGCGCCCGCGTTCATGGTCCGCCGTCGTGGCGGTCGCCCTGCCGGCCATTCTGGCGGCCTGCTCCACCGGCGGCCCGAGCTTCGAGACGTCCGCGCCTCCACCCGCGGCTCCGGCGCCCGTGACGCCGGCGAGCATCCCGGCGCAGGACATCGTCGGCCGCTGGGGCGTCGCCGCCTATCACAAGGACCCCGACCGCCCGCGCACCGAGGCGGCGGCGCGCAGCCAGTGCTCGCATCCCTACAATATCGGCCGCGGCACCCGCGGCGGCGTCATGATGTACCCGGCCGACAGCAATCAGCTCACCGAGTTCATGCTCAAGGGCGGACCGGGCGGCAAGAATTACATCGGCCCCTTCGACGAGCCCGGCGGCAGCACGAATGATCGCGAGATCGTGTCTTTCGACGGCCGCGTGCTGCTGCTGCGTTACGTCGATCCCGAGGTGCACGGCCGTTACGGCGTGCAGGTCTTCGTGCGCTGCACCGCGCGCGGCTGATTCGCAGATCTGGCGTTCGCGTAAGCCGAGTTTCGCACGCCCGCGCGCTTCGGCGGCTGATTTCACGGTGAGGATCACGATGGCGGTTGCGGTCTCCCATCTCGTCGCCATGCCGCTCGCCGCGTGGGAGCGCGACGGCCTCGCCGCGGCGCTGCAGGGCGCCGGCCTCCCGATCGACGATCTCTCCGAGCCGGGCCGCCTGTTTTGGCGTTTCGAGACCGCCGAGACGGAGCCTGTTGGTTTCGGCGGCCTCGAGATCCTGCGCGAGGATGCGCTGCTGCGCTCGATCGTGACGCTGCCGCCGCTGCGCAACCGCGGCATCGGGGCCGCGATCGTTGCCTCGCTCGAGGAGGAGGCGCAACGCCACCGCTGCGATGCGCTCTGGCTGCTCACCACCTCGGCGAAGCGCTTCTTCGACCGGCTCGGCTTTGCGACCTGCGACCGCGCCGTGGTTCCGGATGCGGTGCGCGAGACGCGGCAGTTCGCGACGCTCTGCCCGGATTCGGCCGTCGTGATGATGAAGCGGCTCGCGTAATCAATTGTGACGGGTGTGGAGGTTACGCGGGAGCGATCCGTGCTAGCGTGCGGGCCCTCGTGACGTTTCCCTCGCCGATGCAAGCCTTCAGCACTTTCATTCGCGGCCCGTGGCGCGCCGTGCCCGTGCTCGGGATCACGCAGATCCTCGCCTGGGGCGCGATCTTCTATCCGCCGGTGCTCACCGTGCCGCTGATCGCGGCCGAGCGCGGCTGGTCGGCGACCTTCACGATGGGCGGTCTCTCGGCCGGCCTGCTGATCGCGGGTCTCGTCTCACCGCTGATCGGATCTCTGATCGATCGCCATGGCGGCCATCGGATCATGCCGCTCGGCTCGCTCATGGGCGCGGCCGGCCTCGTCGGCCTGGTGTTCGCGACGCACCCGGTCGCGTACCTCGCGGTCTGGATGCTGCTCGGCGCCGCCATGGCGGCTTCGCTCTACGATCCGGCTTTCGCCACGCTCGGCCGCATCTTCGGCTCCGCCGCCCGTCAGCCGATCACGCTGATCACCTTCGCGGGCGGCTTCGCCTCCACGGTGAGCTGGCCCGTCACCTATGTGCTGCTGACCTCGCTGGGCTGGCACTACACCTACATGGTCTATGCCGTGATCCTCGCGCTCGTCGCGGCGCCACTGCACGCCTTCGCGTTGCCGCGCGATCGCGCGACGCCGGACGTGCCAGCGAAGAGCGGCGGCGCTTCACCCGCACCGGTGCTGCCCGCGCGCGGGCTCGCCTTCGTGTTGGTGACAGCGGCCTTCGCGACCTATGCCTTCGTGCCGTCCGGGCTTGCCGCGCATCTCATCGCGATCTTCGTGCGCTTCGGCATCGATCCCGCCACGGTCGTTGTGATCGGCGCGCTGTTCGGCCCCGCGCAGGTCGCGGCGCGGCTCTGCGAGTTCATCTTCGCGCGCAACGTCCATCCGCTCTGGGTGGCGCGCTTCTCGATCGGCCTCCTGGTGCTCGCCTTCGTGATGCTGGCGGCGCTCGGCGTCTCGGTGATCACGGCCGCGGCCTTTGCGTTGATGTTCGGCGCCGCCAACGGCATCGTCACCATCACGCGCGGCACGCTGCCCTTGGCGCTGTTCGGTCCGAACGGCTATGGCCGCGTGCTCGGCCGCATCGCCGGGCCGTTCCTGGTGATCCAGGCCGCGGCGCCGCTGGTCATGGCACTGGTCGCGGAGCGCAGCTCCGACCCGGTCGCGCTCGCGGTGGCGGCTGCTTTTGCGGCGGTCGCGCTCGCCTGTCTCGCGCTGCTGCGCCGGCCGAAGCCCGGCGTCTAAGCAAACAGCGCGTCGATCTCGTCCTGCGAGGCGTGGCCGATCTCATCCTCGAGCTTCGGCCCATTGAGCAGCTTGGCGTCGCCTTCGCGTTCGGCACGCACTTCCGGCTCGATTTCCTTGAAGGCTTCGATGCCGCCCCAGATGTCCATCATCTGCACGATGTGCGTCTCGATGAACTTGAGCGTCTGCACCACCTTGGTGATGCGCTGGCCGGTGAGGTCCTGGAAGTTACAGGCCTCGAAGATCTTGATCACGCGCTCCTGGATGTCGGAGGCGAGGGCCTGGTTCTGGTCGTCCTTCAGCCGCGCCGCGAGCGTGCTGACCATCTGGTCGATGTCCTCGGCCGAGGCGAGGATCTGCTCGGTCGCCCGCTCGGTGCCGCCCACAATGGCATCGAGCTCGTTGGTCACGCGCGTCATCTCGGGACCTTCGAAGCCCGTGACGTGCAGCGTCGCGATTTCCTTCTTGGTCTTGTTGATCGCCTCGTAGATCAGATCGAGCTCGCCCTTCAGCTTCGATGCTTCCGCGATCTGCTGCTTGTAGGAGTCGACCATCTGCTGCGTGACCTGCTCGGCCGGCTTGACGAGCGAACGCAGCGTCTTGAGCTCCGCCATCACCTCCTGGTGACGCACGACCGGATCGGCGTCCGCCCCGTGCGAAATCGCCCGTCCGCTCTCCTTCATCGACTCGACGCGGAAAACCTTACGCCGCCCGTTCATTCTTATCCTCAACCCCGGAATTCTTCCCGACGCAAACTAGCGCTGCGCATTTAAAAAGCCGTTCACATGCGCGCATTTCGCGGTGTTACGCACGGCAGCCGATCCAAGGAGAAGCCGAGACGCGCGCACGCAAGGCTCGGTTAACCATGCGGCCGCGCGGTTTACCCGGCCTCAACCGTAATTCGACGCGCATCGGGGAAACCGCTCGTCGTGCGCGCCTCGCCGGCGCGGCTTTACCAAACAGTCGAACTTCGCGCCGCTTAGTGGATGCGTGAGCGCGAGGCCGTTCGCTTCGCACGACGCTTCATGTTTGCGAGTACGTCGATGTCACGCTTTCTCGTTCCTCTCTTCGCCGCGATGCTCGCGGTGACGCCGGCGCTCGCCGGTCCCTTGCAGATCGCACCCGACACCCGCCGCCTCACGACGGCATTTGCCGAGCCGCAGCAGGCACCCGTCGCTCAGCCGCAGCAGGCGCCCGTCGTCGAGCCGCAGCCGGCGCCGGTGCGCTACGCCGCGGCTCCGCAGATGGGCGGCGGCTTCATCGAGTTCCTGTTCGGCGGCGGCCGTCCGGTCGCGCCGCCGCGCTATCAGCAGGAGCCCGCCTACGGTCGTCCGGCCTACGAGCCGGCGCGGCCCGCGATGAACCCTCGCTTCGAGAAGCAGGTGGTCCGCTATTCGGGCGAGGAGAAGCCCGGCACGATCATCATCAACACCAACGAGCGCTTCCTGTATCTGGTGCAGGAGGACGGCACCGCGATGCGTTACGGCATCGGCGTCGGCCGTCCCGGCTTCTCCTGGGCCGGCGTGAAGTCGATCACGGCGAAGCGCGAGTGGCCCGACTGGCGTCCGCCGGACGAGATGCTCAAGCGCCGCCCCGACCTGCCGCGCTACATGCCGGGTGGTCCCGACAATCCGCTCGGAGCCCGCGCCATGTATCTCGGCTCCTCGCTCTATCGCATCCACGGCTCCAACGAGCCCTGGACGATCGGCCAGGCGGTCTCCTCCGGCTGCATCCGCATGCGCAACGAGGACGTGATGGACCTCTACGAGCGCGTGCGCGTCGGCACCAAGGTGATCGTCATCTGATCGATCTGCATCACGCATGAATGCAAGACCGCCGCATCACTGCGGCGGTCTTTTTCATTCCGGAGAGAGCTCAGCGCTCAGGCGTCGCTCGAGTCGAAGCCGCCGTCGTCACCGAAGTCGCTGTCCTCGCCGCCGAAGTCGCTGGCATCGTCGGTGTGGCTCTCGCTGCCGCCGCCGAACAGGCCCGTGCGCTCGCTCTCGCCGCCGCCGAACAGGCCGGCCGAGCGGGAGCTGCCGATATCGCCAAGCCCGGCATCGCGCGCGAGATCGCCGCTGCCGCCGCCACCGCCCCACGGCGCGCCCGACGAACCGCCGCTGAGCTGATCGAAGGCGCCCTGGAACGGGCCCTGCGAGCCGCCCAGCACCGAGCGGATGCCGTTCATCAGCAGCGCGCCGCCGAGCACGCCAGCGGCCGCTGCCGCCGCCGTGCCGAGGAACGAGCCACCGCGCGACGGCTCCTGCGCATAACCTTGCGGCTGGCCATAGCCAGCTGGCTGGCCTTGTCCGTAGCCTGGGTCGCGGCCGCCGCCCCAGGGCGAGCCCATCGGGCGATCGCCCGGGCGCACTTGCGGCACGGAGCCGCGCGACTCCTCACGGCCGAACAGGCTGTCGCGCATGCTGTCGAGGAAGCTGCGCTGCTCGCGCGGCTCGGCCGGTGCGATGCCCTCGAGCTGCTCGATGCGCGCATTCGCGGCCTTCAGCGCTTCGTCCTGCAGCAGCACGGTCTGCACCAGCGGGTAGAGCGCGTGCGGCGCGCGCCGCAGGCCCTCGTTGATCGCGGCGACCGCCTCTTGATCGCGCGGCTGGTTCTCCAGCGACGCCAGTCGATCGAACAGCTCGTCGATGAGCTCACGTTCCTGCCGGTTCATCTGTTCCTCCTCTGGCTGCGGTTAGGCACAGCCGGCCGCCAGCCGTCCGCTATATGGGGACCCACCTAGCGCTGCGGAATGGCGGAAACGTGAAATGTCAGAGGGTGACGCCCTTGGCGGCCAGCGCCCGGGGAAAGTCGGGACCGCCGAAATAAGCGTATTCGGCCTCGCGCAGCGTGGTCAGCGGATCGACGCGTTCGAGCTCGGCGTCCACCACACCGGGGTGGCACATGACGAGGCTGCCGTCGGGCAGCCCGTCGAGAAAGCCCGGAAAGATGCGGGCGAAATCGGTCGTCGCTCGGTACGTATAGGTGCCCGCAAAGGCCGGATTGGTGGCGATGCCGAGCCGCGTCGCCTGCGCCTGGAAGGTGCGGCTGAGCCAGCCGATCAGCAGCCCCTTGGGATCGCCGAGCCGTCGCGCAAACGGCGTGATCGCGCCGCATTGCCGCACCCAGGCTTGTGGCGCATGCGCCTGGGTGGCGGCGAGCACGGCGTCGCGCACTTGTGGGAAGACTTGCACGTGTTGATGCCCGTCGACGAAATCCGGCGCACGGCCGAACAGTCGCCGGAAGGCCGCGAACTGCGCTTCGATTTCGCGCGAGAGCATCGCGCGATCGAGCCGACCGTGCAGCGTCGCCATCAGCAAGGGACCGACATTCGGGAAATGGCCGTCGCGCGTCGGCTGGTAGCCGGCGGAGAGCGGCTTGAAGCGCCCCGTGAGCGTGACATGCAGACCGACGCCGACGCGCGGATCCCCCGCCGTGAGGATCGTCAGCGCGCTTGCCTCGGCGCGCGTCATGCTCGAGGCGACCATCATGGCCGAGGTGGCATTGAGCCGGCCCTTGGCGACAAGATCGCGGATCGCGCCATTGACGCCGGGCGCAATGCCGTAGTCGTCGGCGCACAGCCAGATGCGCCGTGCGGTCGGAGGGGAGGGCGCGTCCATGTCGTGCGGGATGCCGTGCCTATTCGGCCGCCGTGCGCGACGGTGCGTCGTGCCCGGCCTCGCTCGCGGCGCGCTCCGTATGCTCGGCCACGAAGTACACCGGCCGCCGCTTCAGCTCGGAGAGGATCTTGCCGATATACTCGCCCATCACGCCGATCATGATCAGCTGCACGCCGCCCAGCACCATCAGGCCGACGACCACCGACGGATAGCCGGGCACCGACTGGTTGTAGATCAGCGTCTCGATGAAGATCCAGGCGCCGAACACCAGCGCGGTCGCGGCGAGCAGCAGGCCCAGCAGGCTGGCGAGCCGCAGCGGCGCGACCGAGAACGAGGTGATGCCCTCGATCGAGAGGCCCATCAGCGCCGAGAAGCCCCAGGAGCTGCTGCCGTGTCCGCGCTTCGCCGGCTCGTAGTCGACGCGCATCTGCCGGAAGCCGATCCAGCTCGACAGGCCCTTGAAGAAACGGTTGCGCTCCGGGAGCTGGCGCAGCGCCGCCGCGGCGCGCGGCGAGAGCAGCCGGAAGTCGCCGGCGTCCGGCGGGATCTTCTGGCGCGCCCCCCAGTTGAGCAGCGTGTAGAAACTTTTGGCGAGGACCCGCTTGGTGAAGCCTTCCTCGTCTCGATGCGCCTTCGCGGTGTAGACCACGTCGTAGCCGCCATCGAGCCAGTGACTGACGAGTGTGTCGATCATGCTCGGCGGATGCTGGCCGTCGCCGTCCATGAACATGATGGCGCCGCGCCGCGCATGGTCGAGGCCGGCGAGCAGCGCCGCCTCCTTGCCGAAATTGCGCGAGAGCGAGACCACCTGCATGTCGAACGTGGTCGCCGGCAATGCTCGCGCGATCTCCAGCGTCTCGTCGCGGCTGCCATCGTCCACATAAACGACCTCAATGCGCAGGCCGCGGCGCGCCCCGAGACCGCGTGCGGCCTCGGTCAGGCGCTCGTGCAGGCGCGCGAGGCCGCCCGCCTCGTTGAACAGCGGCACGACGATCGACAGGCCCGCCTCGGCGCCCGCCGGCCCGGCGACAGTTCGGTTCATGCCTGTGGTCGTCATCTCAGCCGTACCGTTTCTTCCGTTTTATGGCCAATCTATAGCGGAACCGTTACGTGATGTCGCCCACACCCCATAGGTATGGGCTCGGCGGGCGCGAGCGAACATGCTACAGGCGCGGCCATGAGTCCCAGTTCCATCACCCGGAAGGCCCGGAATCGCCTCGCCGACGCCTGGCGCGAGCGGGCCGTTGCCCTGAAAGCACTGAGTTTCGGCATGGTCGGCGTGGTGAACACCGTCGTCGACGCCGCGCTGTTCTTCCTGGCGATCGCCTATCTGACCTCCTCGCTGGTGGTCGCCAACGTGCTCTCCTGGCTGGTCGCGGTGAGCGGCTCCTATGTGATGAACTCGTTCACGACCTTCGCGGCCGAGTCCGGCGGCCGGCTCAGCTGGAAGGCCTATCTCACCTTCGTCGCTTCCGGCATCGCGGGCGTCGTCGCCAACACGACGGCGCTGCTGATCGCGGCGCAATTTCTGCCGATCTGGGCCGCCAAGGGCATTGCCATCCTGGTGAGCTTCGTCGTGAACTTCTCGCTCGCGCATTTCGTCGTGTTCCGCGCGCGGCCCGCGCCGGACGCACGCTGACGCGATCCTGTCGTCTCACCCATGAGGCCCGCCTTGCGTCACGACGATAACCTCACGACCGAACGGCCCACCTTCGTCACGCATCTCGAATGCGCCTATACAGGCGAGCACTACGAAGCCGACACGCCGCACAATCTCTCGCGCGCCGGCAAGCCTTTGCTGGTGCGCTACGACCTCATGGCCGTGAAGAAGAACCTCAGCAAGGCGGCGCTGGCCGAGCGCCCCGCCGACTTCTGGCGCTACCGCGAGCTGCTGCCGGTGCGCAGCACGCGCGACATCGTCAGCCTCGGCGAAGCCGTCACGCCGCTGATCGCGCTGCCGCGGCTCGGCGCCGAGCTCGGCAGTGCCGAGGTCCTGGTGAAGGACGAAGGCCGCCTGCCGACGGGCTCGTTCAAGGCACGCGGCCTCGCCCTCGCGGTCTCGATGGCGAAGGCTCTCGGCATCACGCACATGGCGATGCCGACCAACGGCAATGCGGGCGCCGCGCTCGCGGCCTATGCGAGCCATGCGGGCATCAAGACCACGGTGTTCTGTCCCGAGGACACGCCCGAGGTGAACGTCAGCGAGATCGCGTTGCAGGGCGCCGACGTCTATCGCGTCAACGGGCTGATTGACGACTGCGGCAAGATCGTCGGCGAGGGCAAGCAGAAGGTCGGCTGGTTCGACACGTCGACCCTGAAGGAGCCGTACCGGATCGAGGGCAAGAAGACGATGGGGCTCGAGCTGGCGGAGCAGCTCGGCTGGGACATGCCTGACGTGATCCTCTATCCGACCGGCGGCGGCACCGGCCTGATCGGCATGTGGAAGGCCTTCGCCGAACTGGAGGCGATCGGCTTCATCGGCGCGAAGCGCCCGCGCATGATCGCCGTGCAGGCGACCGGCTGCGCGCCCATGGTGCGCGCCTACGAGGCCGGCGAGGAGCACGCGCCGCGCTGGGAGAATGCCGCGACCATCGCGTCGGGCATCCGCGTGCCGCAGGCGGTCGGCGATTTCCTGATCCTGCGCGCCGTGCGCGAGAGCAAGGGCTATGCGGTCGCGGTGTCCGACGAGGCGATCACGGCCGCGCTCGATGAGGTCGCGCGCCGCGAAGGCTTCCTCATGTGCCCGGAAGGCGCCGCCACCTATGCGGCGCTGAAGCAGGGTCTCGCCGACGGCCGCATCCGCCGCGACGAACGCGTTGTTCTTTTCAACTGCGCCACGGGACTGAAATATCCTCTGCCGCCGATCCAGCGTCGGCTGGATCGCCACAAGCCCATCGACTTCTCGCAATTCTGAGGGGACAATTCGGCCACCTGCGACACGGGGGTGGCTCATGCGTCTCTTGCGTCTCGCCGCTGTCTTCATCACGGCGCTCGCCGGCGTCATGCAAGCCGCGGCGCAATCCTATCCATCGCGCCCGATCACCCTCGTTGTGCCGTTCTCGGCGGGCGGGCCGACCGACACCGTCGCGCGCATCCTCGCCGAGCGCATGCGCGTTTCGCTCAGCCAGACCGTGGTGGTCGAGAACGCGACCGGCGCCGCCGGCACGATCGGCGTCGGACGCGTCGTGCGCTCCGCACCCGATGGTTATACGGTGAGCATCGGCCACTGGAGCACCCATGTGGTCAACGGCGCGATCTACACGCTGCCTTACGACCTCCTCACGGATCTGGAGCCCGTCGCGCTGCTCCCCGCGAACCCGCAGCTTATCGTCACCAAGACCGCAGTGCCCGCGAAGGATCTTGCCGAGCTGATCGCTTGGATCAAGCAGAACCAGGAAAAGATGTCCGCCGGCACCGCGGGCGCGGGCAGCGCCTCACACGTCGCGGGCGTCTACTTCCAGCAGAAGACGCAGACACGCTTTCCCTTCGTGCCCTATCGCGGCACGGGACCCGCCATGCAGGATCTGGTCGCGGGCCAGATCGACCTGATGTTCGATCAAAGCACCAACTCGCTGCCGCAGGTGCGCAACCAGAAGATCAAGGCCTATGCGGTGACGGCACCGAAGCGGCTTCCCTCCGCGCCAGACATTCCGACCGTGGACGAGGCCGGCCTGCCGGGCTTCTACATCTCGGTCTGGCACGGGCTGTGGGTCCCCAAAGGCACCCCGAAGGAGATTATCGCGCGGCTCAGTGCCGCCGCCATGGAGGCGCTCGCCGATCCGCATGTACGCCAGCGTCTTGCCGATCTCGGGCAGGAGATCCCGCCGCCCGAGCAGCAGACGCCCGAGGCGCTCGCCGCCCACCACAAGGCCGAGATTGCCAAATGGTGGCCGATCATCCGCGCCGCCGGCATCAAGGCGGAGTAGTCACGGAAGGGCGAGGGGAAGCCGCGCGAGAAAATCGCGCTGGACCTGGCACGCGACCAGCGGGCTGTCGGCCGGCCGCGCGGTCGAGATCACGCCGCGTATGAACTGCCGCTGGCGATGCGACCAATGGAACAGCTCCGGTCTCACACCGAGCCCGACCACCAGGATCGCGTGGTGCTCCATATAGAGGCCGCTGCTGACGCGGCTCTGCATGGTGAGCGCCGAGAGGTCGAGGAGCGTCCGCGCCGCGCGATAGTCGGGCCTCGAAAGGCCGGTCGAGACCTGCAGGCAATAGGGCTGACCGTCGGCCGCTTGTTCGGCCGCAGCTTTCACCACCATGGGGTACGCCATGCTCGCGAGCGCACCGACGGTGAGCGTCGCGGCAATGCCGGCCAGGTAGCTGCGGAAACCAGCTGTCATCACATCGCGATCGGCCTCGAAGCCAACGCGCACGGAGCGACGCAGCGCAAGACTTCCGCCCGCGAACGCCAGCACCGTCAGGTGCGCGGCCCACGCCTGACTCGCGCCTTGGAGCACGGCCATGAATATGCGCAGCAGCACCAGCGCCGTCACGCTGCCGGCCGCAATCAGCAGGATGCGCCATGACGCGTCGAGCTCTTGTGCGGCGCCCTGGGCGCGATTTGGGCGTGATGCGTCGCGCAGCGCGTAGTAGACGAGCTTGGCAAGCGCTGCGGCACCTGTGACGACGCCGACCGAGACCAGGATCAAGAAGCCGAGCGCCTCGGCAACCCCGGAGCCGCGGCCACGCGGAAAGCCGAACAGCGACAGCAGCACCAGCACGACGGCGATGCCGAGCCAGCCGAGATAGCGGGCGAAATACTGCCGCGGCATGGCGAGCGTGAGCAGAGCCGGCGGGATCACATAGGGAAGCAGCAGCTCCATGTGAGTCCTCGCGTCTCCTTGCTCAGCTTCCGAGCCCCGCCTCGAGCCGCGCATAGAGCGGATTGTCCCGCGCGAACACGTATTCGAGCGGTGCGACCGAGACGGCTTCGGCCCCATGCTCGCGCAGGAAGCTCGCGAGCGCGTGCACCTGGCCGGGCGGGCAGTGCAGGATGACCATGCCCGAGGGCAGCGGCCCGCCGAACGGCGCATCGGCGCCGAATTTCTCCAGCGCCTGCGTCAAGATCTTCTCGTCGAGATTCGCGATGCGCGTGCGCACCTCGCGGTAGGCGCGCGCGCGCGCCTCCGACGCGAGGCGGTCGAGGATCGTCCGCGCGGCCTCGCGTTCGGCCGTGCCCCAATAAGCGTCGCGCGCCGCGATCAGATTGGCCTGCGAGCGCAGCATCACGCCGTCGTCCAGCACCTTGAGCGCATTGGCGGTCAGCGTCGCGCCCGTGGTCGTGATGTCGACGATCAGCTCGGCCGTACCGGCCGCAGGCGCGCCCTCGGTCGCGCCTGTGCTCTCGACCAGGCGATAGTCGATGATGCCGTGGTGCGAGAAGAACGCGCGCGTCAGATTCAGGAACTTGGTCGCGACCCGCATCTTGCGGTCATGCGTCGCGCGGAAGCTCGTCGCCACGTCGTCGAGATCCGCCATGGTGCGCACGTCGATCCAGGCCTGCGGCACCGCCACCACCACATTGGCATAGCCGAAGCCGAGCTTCTCGATCATCACGACGCGCGCTTCCGGATCCGGCATCATCTCGCGCACGAGATCCTCGCCCGTGATGCCGAAATGCACCGCGCCCTGCGCGAGCTGCGCCGTGATCTCGGAGGCCGAGAGATAGGCGACCTCGACATTCGGCAGTCCCGCGATGGCGCCGCGATATTCGCGTGCGCCGCGCGGCTTGACGAGATTGAGTCCGGCGCGCGCGAAGAACGCTTCCGCATTCTCCTGCAGCCGGCCCTTGGAGGGCACTGCAACGATCAGCGAGCGGGTCATGCCGCACCCCCGATCTCGGCGAGGCGCTCGATCCACACCGCGAAGCCGACCGCCGGGATCGGCTCGCTCGCGCCGAGGCGCGTCAGCAGCCCGTCATAGCGGCCGCCGCCGATCAGCGGCCGGTCGATGCGCTGCTCGGCATCGTGCATCTCAAAGACAAAGCCCGTGTAGTAGTCGAGTCCGCGCCCGAAGGCCGTGGAGAATTTCACGCGCGCGACCTCGATGCCGCGTGCCGCGAGAAAGCCGGTCCGGCTCTCGAACAGGTCGAGCGCCGCATCGATGTTGAGGCCCGCATCGGCTGCGAGCCTCCGCAACGCGTCGGCGGCTTCGTCGGGATCGCCCGTGACGGCGAGAAAACGCTCGATCACGCTGCGCGTCTCCTGCGGCAGCTTGCCGGCGCCGAGCGCCGACTGCTCGAGGAAGCGTTCTGCGATCTCGCCGACCGTGCGGCCGCCGACCGTGGTGATGCCGGCGATGGACAGCAGATCGGTGACGAGCGCGCGCGCCGCTTTCGGGTCCGAGCCGGCGAGAGCCGTGAGCACGCCCTGATACTCGGCGCGCTCCTTGCTCGCCGAGCGCACCAGGCTGTCGAGATCGCTCTCGAGACTGCCGAGATGATTGAAATGCTTCTTCAGGCGCCGCTTCCACGCGGGCGAGAGTTCGAGCGCCTCGATCAGCGCCGCGAACAGTCCGACATCGCCCATGCGGATCTCGGGCGCGTCGATCCCGTAATGCGCGGTGGCGTCGAGCCCGAGCGAGAGCATCTCGGCGTCGGCCGCCGCCGTGTCGCGCCGGCCGAACGACTCGATGTCCGCCTGCACGAACTCGGCCGCCTGGTCGCCGCCGCGATGGCGGAAGACGGGGCCGAGACAGCAATAGCCCGCCGCTTCGCCCGCCTCGGGCGACGCGAGATAGAGATGCGAGACCGGGATCGTGAGGTCCGGGCGCAGGCAAAGCTCCCGGCCCTCGGGATCCGAGGTCAGATACATGCGCCGCCGGATGTCCTCGCCCGAGAGATCGAGGAACGGCTCGGCCGGCTGCAGCAAGGCCGGCGCCACGCGCACGTAGCCGGCGCGCTCGTAGAGCGCCATCAGCCCTTCGGCCTGCGCATCGCTCCCCGTGGTCGGCTCGCCCATCGTCTGGTCTTTCAGGATTTCTCCGGTCGGGCAGGGGCTTTAGCACGGCAAAGTAAAGGTTTCGACGACGATCGGCCGATGGCCTTAACGCCCTCACACGGATCGCGGAGCCATTCAGCTTGGCCCGATCGCACACAAATATTGAAGCATTATCAAAATCTTAGCTTGCGCTACAATCCGAGCCGATCGCGGATCCGCCCCGTCAGAACCACGCTCTTCACGGCGAGCGGCCACAGTCCGTGGAAGCGGATCGGCGTGATCGTCGAGATCGGCATGTCGATCTCGGCCGCGCCGTCGATCAGCCGCTTGGCGAGCTGCCCGCCCATCGCGGTCGCGAGCGCGACGCCGCGGCCGTTGCAGCCGAGATAGACGAGCGCGCCCGGCGCCGGCTCATGCACATGCGGCAGATGATCGGCCGTCATGGCGAGGCGGCTATTCCAGGCATGCGTCCAGGTCGCGCCCCGCAGCGCCGGCCACAGCCGCTCCGCATAGCGCGTGAGATAGGCGATGTCCGCCGGATGGCGGATCCAGCGCATCGGGCCGCGCCCGCCCATCAGCAGGCGGTTGTGCTGGTCGACGCGGTAATAGACCGTGATGTGTCCGCTCTCGTAGAGCACGGAACGCGTCGGCATGATCTGCGCCACGACGGAGTCGGGCAGCGGCGCGGTCGCCGCGATCGAGCTGAACACCGGCACGACCGTTCGGCGCAGCTCCGGCCACAGATCGTCAGTGAAGCCGTTGGTCGCGATCAGCACCTTGTCGGCGCGCACGCTCGCGCGCGGCGTCTCGATCCGCCACTTGCCGGCTTCGCGCGCGAGCGAGAGCGCGGGCGTATCGCCATGCACCGCGACGCCGGCCGCGATCACGGCCCGCGCGAGGCCGCGCGCATAGCTCAGCGGATGCAGGTCGCCGCCGCGCCGGTCGAGCATCGCGCAGACGTAGCGGTCGGTTCCGGTCGTCTGCCGCAGCTCGGCCGGACCGAGCAGGCTCACCGGCATGCCGCGCTTCATGCACTGCTCGGCCGTCGTCCTGACGCCGGCCGCGCTCTTCGCCTGATACGCGGCGCGCAGCGTGCCGTTCTGCCGCGCCTCGCACGGGATCTGGTAGCGGCGGATGAGATCGAAGGTGTAGCTCGGCGCGCCGTACGAGAACGCGATCATGCGGGCGCCGAGATCGCCGCCGAACTGCGCTTCGATGGCGTCCGGATCGAGCTTGAGACCCGGGTTCACTTGCCCGCCATTGTTGCCTGACGCCCCCCAGCCGGGCTCGCGCGCCTCCAGCACGATCGCCTCGACGCCTCGCTCGGCGAGATGCAGCGCAGTCGAAAGCCCCGTGAAGCCGCCGCCGATGATCGCGACCGATACGCTCTTGTCGGAATCGAGCGACGGCGTCGGCACCGGCGGCACGGCCGTATCGGCATAGAGGCTGGGCGGCAGGTTGCGCGGCGCGTCGTTCGGCATGGCGCTCACAACGGATGCAGCACGCGGCGCAGGAAATCCTGCGTGCGAGCATGCTGCGGCTGGTTGAGCACGGATTTCGCCGGTCCTTGCTCGACGATAACGCCGCCGTCGAGGAACAGCACGCGGTCCGCCACGTCTTTGGCGAATCCCATCTCGTGGGTGACCACCACCATCGTCATGCCGTCCTGCGCGAGCTTGCGCATCACGCTCAGCACCTCGCCGACGAGCTCCGGGTCGAGCGCCGAGGTCGGCTCGTCGAACACGATCGCATGCGGCTGCATCGCGAGCGCGCGCGCGATCGCGACGCGCTGCTGCTGCCCGCCCGAGAGCTGCCCCGGATGGGCATGCGCTTTCTCGGCGAGACCGACCTGCGCGAGCAGCGCATGCCCGCGCGCGATCGCGGCCTCGCGCGGCTCCTTCTTCACATAGATCGGTCCCTCGATGACGTTCTCGAGCGCGGTCCGGTGCGGAAACAGGTTGAAGCGCTGGAACACCATCGAGACGCGCGTGCGGATTGCCGTGATGCTCGCCGCATTGCGGTCGACGCGCAGGCCTTCCACCCGGATGTCGCCGGCCTCGTAGCTCTCGAGCCCGTTGATGCAGCGCAGGATCGTCGACTTGCCGGAGCCCGACGGTCCGATGATGCAGACCACCTCGCCCTTCTGCACCGAAGCCGAGATGCCCTTCAGCACCTCGTGGCTGCCGAAGCTCTTGCGCACGTCATTGAGCTCGATCATCGCCGGCTCGCCCGCTTCTCGAAGTGGCGCACCAGCAGGATGAGCGGGATGCTCATGGTGAGATACATCAGCGCGACCAGCGTGAACACGCTGGTGTTCTTGAAGGTCGACGACGCGATCAGCTTGCCCTGCAGCGCGAGCTCCGCGACCGTGATGGTGGAGGCCTGCGAGGAGTCCTTCAGCATCATGATCATGATGTTGCCGTAGGGCGGCAGCACGATGCGCACGGCCTGCGGCAGCACCACGCGCCGCATGGTGAGCCACCAGCCCATGCCGATCGTCTGCGCGGCCTCGATCTGCCCGCGGTCGATCGCCTCGATGCCGGCGCGGAAGTTCTCGGCCTGGTAGGCCGAGTAGGCGATGCCGAGCCCGAGGATCGCGGCCTGCAGCGCCGTGAGCGCGATGCCGAGATCTGGCATCACGAAGTAGAGATAGAACAAGAGCACGATGATCGGAATGCCGCGGATCAGGTTGACCACGCCCGCGCTGATCTTGGACAGCGGCCCGACACCCGAGACCCGCATCAGCGCCCAGACGAGCCCGAGCACGGTCGAGAGCAGCAGCGAGCCGATGGTCACCGTGATGGTGAGCGCGACACCCTGCAACAGGATGGGCAGGAACTCAGCGGCGTCGCGCAGGAAGCTTTGCATCAGACGCTCCCTAGCCGCAGCACCAATCCCGTCATCCTGAGGTGCGAGGGCTCATCGCGCATGCGATGAGCCCGAGCCGCGAAGGATGAACGGCCCGGGCCGTGCAACGAGTATGCTGCGACTCACCGGCCGTCGCCCTTCGAGGCTCGCGCTAGCGCGCGAGCACCTCAGGGTGACGGGTCTGATGTGGTCCATCGCGGCTGGCCAGCTGAAGGAGGCTTACGCGCCCTTCAGTCCCCACTTGGCGAGGATCTTGTCGACGGTGCCGTTCTTCTTCAGCTTGTCGAGCGAGACGTTGATCTTCTTCAAGAGCTCCTGGTCGGCCTTGCGCACGCCGATGCCGACCGAGCCGACGATGGTGGGCTTGTAGGATTCGACCAGCCGCGAGTCCGGGAAGCGGCCCTCTTTGAGATTGTAGGCGATGATCGGATAGTCGGCGAAGCCGGCCTTGATCCGCCCGGCATTCACGTCGCGCAGGACGTCGGGCAGCGTGTCGTAGACCTTCACCTCGCTGAACAGCCCGGTCTTCTTCAGCGCGTCGACGAAGGCCGTGCCGACCTGCGCGCCGACCACCTCGCCCTTGAGCTCCTCGAGCTTCACGTAGTCCTTCTTGTCGCTCTTCGGCACCAACAGGCCTTCGCCATAGGTGTAGACCGGCTCCGAGAAGTCGATCACCTCCTTGCGCGGCGGCGTGATGAACATCGCGGCCGAGATGATGTCGATCTTGTTCGAGGTGAGCGCGGCGATCAGGGTCGAGAACTGCATCGGCTCGATCTGCACCTGGAAGCCGGCGTCCTTGCCGATCTCCGTGATGAGATCGACCATCAGGCCCTGGATCGTGTTGGTCTTGGTGTCGAGGAAGGTGAACGGGGTGCCGGTCGGCGTCGAGCCGACCCGGAGTGTCTGCTGCGCCGAAGCCGGCACCGCGAGAGCCAACACCGCCGCGGCGGCCAATACGACACGCTTGAACATCATCGTGATCTCCCTCTGAATCGCTCGTGCGTTGGCGCAAGATCGCGCGAGCTCCGCCCCTGCGGCATCCATGGGGAAAATTGTGGTCACATCCGCCCCGCTGAGGCAACAGGTCCGGGGACGGTCTAGGGAATCGTTTGGGGACTGCTGGCGACGAGCCATCCTTCGGGTGTCTCAAACAGTTTGACGGTCCCCCATTCGCTTACCAGAAAGATGGCGCGAGTCTGCATTCCGAAGACCTGCTCAAAATAATCTGCAACCGTAATCTTATTTCCGGCAAGGAACATCGCATTGGCGACGAATCTTTCGCCGATAATGCGCCCAATCACCGTAAAGCACACGTCCTTGAAGCAGCGCTTCGAATCGTCGATGCGCAGCAGCACCGCGCCCTTCTGCCAGTATTGGCCAATCTCGAATCCCGTCGTCCGCTCAATAATGGGGTTGGGGTCAGTTTCGCCGAGAGACCTAAGAAACTTGTAGAAGGGCAAGCGCCACTCTTGCTTGATCGGTGTCGTGAACGGTTCGGGGCGACCCATCTGGGCGGATGACGGTATGACATAAGCGAGGGCGATCGCGAGTCCGAGCAACACCCGGATGGTGAGCGTCGCCCGCGCCACGGCTATCGCTTATTCCGCCGCGCCAGCACGTCGCGCACGGCTTCGACCAGCCGTGCCTCCGCCACGGCGAACTGCGCTTCGGCCTGCTTCGCCTTGTAGTCGTCGCGGTCCTTCGAGAGACCGGCGATCTCGGCGCCGAGCACCAGGTCCTTGATCTGCACTTCGCCGCGCGCCTTCTCGTCCGAGCCCTGGATCACGACGCAAGGCGCCGCGCGTTTGTCTGCATATTTCATCTGCGCGCCGAACTTGCCGGTGCCGAGATAGAGCTCCGCGCGGATGCCGGCGGCGCGCAACGCGCTCGCCATGCGCTGGTAATCGGCGAGCCGGTCCTTGTCGAACACCGTGACCACGACCGGTCCGCTCTCGGCCTTGCCTTCGACCTTGCCCAGATGCGTGAGCGCCGCCATCAGCCGCGACACGCCGATCGAGAAGCCGGTCGCCGGCACGTCGTCGCCGCGGAAGCGGCCGACCAGCCCGTCATAGCGCCCGCCCCCCGCGACCGAGCCGAAGCGTACCGGCCGTCCATCCTCGTCCTTGATCTCGAAGGTGAGCTCCACCTCGTAGACGGGCCCCGTGTAATATTCGAGCCCGCGCACCACCGAAGGATCGATGCGGATGCGATCCTCGGCATAGCCCGCCGCTTTCATGATTTCCGAGATCGCCGCGAGTTCGTCGGCGCCCGCCTGGCGCGTCGCCGGCGCATCATCGCCGCCGCGAATGGAGCGGAGCGTCTGCGTATCGTCGCCGATCCTCGTCTCGAACAGCGCCATCACGATATCGGCTTGCGCCGGCGAGAGTCCCGCGCCCTTCGTGTAGTCGCCGCTCTCGTCCTTGCGCCCTTCGCCGAGCAGCAGCCGCACGCCCTCGGGGCCGAGCCGGTCGAGCTTGTCGATTGCGCGCAGTACCGTGAGCCGCTTGCCCGCATTGGCATCGCCGCCGAGGTCGATCGACTCGAGCACGCCGTCGAGCACCTTGCGATTGTTGATTTTCACCACATAAGAGCCGCGCGGAATGCCGAGCGCTTCCATGGTGTCGGCCGCCATCATGCAGATCTCGGCATCCGCCGCCGGCGAGGACGAGCCGACCGTGTCGGCGTCGAACTGCATGAACTGGCGGAAGCGGCCCGGGCCCGGCTTCTCGTTGCGGAACACCCAGCCGACCCGGTAGCTGCGATAAGGTTTGGGCAACGCGTCGAAATTCTCGGCGACGAAGCGCGCCAGCGGCGCCGTCAGGTCGTAGCGCAGGCTCAGCCACTGCTCGTCGTCGTCCTGGAACGAGAACACGCCCTCGTTCGGCCGGTCCTGGTCGGGCAGAAACTTGCCGAGCGCGTCCGTGTATTCGATCGCGGGCGTCTCCACGGCCTCGAAGCCGTAGCGCTCGTAGACCTCCCGGATTGTCTCCAGCATCTGCCGGCTCGCCGCGATCTCGGCCGGGCCGCGATCCGCGAGCCCGCGCGGCAACCGCGCCTTCAGGAGGTTGGGTTTGGCGTCGCTGGACAAGGGCAGGGGCTCCGGTGGGTGGCGGGTGGTAACGCAACGATGTCGCAGCAGCAAGGCTGGACGAATGCAGCCGCCGGACACGGCCTGTGAACTTTGTACATAGTGGAGTTGCAGATTTGGCGTGATTTCGAAGAACGAAACCCGACGGAATGCCTCGAATCCGTCTCGGTTTGATCCCGCATAGGCGCCTCTAGACTATCAGATCATTGCAGATTTATCGGTAATGCTCATGGCTATGTTCTGCTAATTTACTTTAGAAAAAGCAGAAGAAACGAAATATTAACGCCTCGCGCTTGCAATAAAACACTTATGCGATTGCTTGGTTATTGAGAATTAATCCAATCTTTACTTGCCATCACCATTTTGTGAGGTCGGCGAACTCTCGTCCTACCAGGGGGAAATGCATGAAGAGCAAGACTTGGGTCGGCCTCGCGGCCGCTGCGACCTTGTGCACGCTCACGATCGTTCCGGCACTCGCCGAGGACGGCGTCACGAGCGACACGGTCGTGTTCGGTCAGGCCGCCGTGCTCGGCGGGCCGGCGGCGGCGCTCGGCACCGGCATGCGCGACGGCATTCAGGCCGCGTTCGAAGAGATCAACCGCAAGGGCGGCGTTCACGGACGCAAGCTCCAGCTCGTCAGCATGGATGACGGCTACGAGCCGGATCGCGCCATCGCGATGACCAAGAAGCTGATCGAGGAAGAGAAGGTCTTCGCCCTCATCGGTCCGGTCGGCACGCCGACCTCCGCGGCCGCGCAGCCGATCGCCCAGAGCGCGAAGGTGCCGTTCATCGGCCCGTTCACGGGCGCCGGCTTCCTGCGCGATCCCAAGCGCGACAACGTCGTCAATATTCGCGCCAGCTACGACGCCGAGACCGAAGCCTGGGTGAAGCACCTCACCGAGGATCTCGGCATCAAGAAGATCGCGATCTTCTATCAGGACGACGCCTACGGCCGCGCCGGCCTCGATGGCTTCAAGAAGGCGATGACCAAGCGCGGCATGGAGATCGCCGCCGAGGGCACCTACGAGCGCAACACCGTCGCGGTGAAATCCGCGCTGCTCACCCTCAAGCGCGCCGAGCCGCAGGCGGTCGTCATGGTCGGCGCCTACAAGCCGAGCGCCGAGTTCATCAAGCTCGCGCGCAAGATCGACTTCAACCCGGTGTTCGTGAACATCTCCTTTGTTGGCGCTTCGGCGCTGGCGAAGGAGCTCGGACCGGACGGCAAGGACGTGGTGGTGAGCCAGGTCGTGCCGTTCCCGTGGGATGCCTCGCTGCAGGTCGTCGCCGACTATCACGCGGCGATCAAGGCCCGTGACCCGAAGGCCGAGCCGGAATTCGTCTCGCTCGAAGGCTATCTGGTCGGCCGCCTCGCCATCGCGGCGCTCGACAAGGCCGGCGCCGAGCCGACGCGCGAGGCTCTGCTCAAGGTGATCCGCGAGACCGGCAAGTTCGACATCGGCGGCCTGCCGATGACCTTCGGTCCCGAGGACAATCAGGGCCTCGACCAGGTGTTCATGACCGTGGTGCAGGCGGACGGCACCTTCAAGACCGTCGACAAGCTGCCCAAGGTCTCGAGCAACTGATGCTTTCGAAATGCGCCGGGCCGGTCGACGGCCCGGCGTCTCGACGCAGAGACGGCATTTCGCGCCGCACCGGGGACCCCTGACCGATGAAGCTCTTTCGCCAGCAGCCGCCAGCCAACACAGGCGCTCCCGCCGCCACGGCGGCCTCCACCCGCTTCGGCATCAAGCTCAAGCTGCAGATCGCCTTCGGCGTCGTCGCGGTCATGACCGTGATCGCGGCCGTCGTCGCCATCATGTCGTTCTCGCAGACCGAGCGCGGCTTCCAGCGCGTGGCGGGCCACGATGTGCCGGTGATGACCGATGCGCTGCGCCTTTCGGTCACTTCGGGTGAGATCGCGGCCGCGGCCGCGCGCTTCGTCAGCGCCAAGACGGCCGACGAGCAGCGCGCCATCGCGAGCCTGATCGGCGAGCGGAGCGCGGCGCTCAACACCATCATGGGCCGCGTGCGCGCGAGCGGCGGCCAGAGCCCGGCCTTCACCACGGTCGAGGAGCTCTCGCGCAAGCTTTCGGCGAACCTCGATCAGCTCAAGGGTGCGATCGCGGACCGCACCACGCTCGCCACCAAGCTCGAGGCGCGCGTCGATGCCGTGCACAAGGCGCACGCCAAGATCAGCGACAAGGTCAATCCGATCGTCGACGATTCCTACTTCGATGTCGTCACCTCGGCGGAGGACGTCGGCAAGACCGGCGATCGCATCATCAAGGCGCTGGTCAATGAGAGCCTGCAGCTGATGCAGGCGATCGTTCAGATCGGCTCGGAGACCAACCTGGTCACGGGTCTGCTCACGGCCGGCGCGCTCACCGCCCAGCCCGGCATGCTCACCATGCTGGAGGACCGCTTCACGGCTTCCGCGCGCCGGGCCGAGAAGCTGATGGCCAAGCTGCCGAAGGAGGCCAAGTTCGACAACCTGCGTCAGCAGGTCGCCGCCGTCGTCAAGCTCGCCGATTTCAAGCGGACGAGCCACGAGAGCGACGACAAGCGCCTGCAGGCCGTGTTCCGCGCTCACGAGCGGCTCACCATCCTGCTCGTCACGCTGGTCGACGACCTCAACTTCGACCTCGTGATGCAGAGCGACGAGGCCGTGAAGCGCTCCAGCAAGACCGTGAAGGACCTGGTCGCAAACCAGATCACCGGCTTGCGCCAGGCGCTCGAGGTGGCGGCGCAGTCGCATCTCGTCACGAGCCTGCTCAGCGAAGGCGCGGTCGCAAGGGACCCGTCTGCCCTGGTGCCGTTGCAGGACAAGTTCAAGGCCTCGACCGATCTGCTCGCCAAGGCCTCGCGCACGCTCACCGACAAGGAGATCAAGAAGGCGATCGACGACCTGCTCGCCTTCGGCCAGGGTGACGAGAGCATCTTCCGGCTGCGCGCCGCCGAGCATGCCGCCGAGACGCGCGCCGAGCAGACCATCAAGCAGAACGCCGCCATCCAGCGCGACCTCGACAAGGCGGTCTCGGTGCTGGTCAGCGACGCCGAGGGCGCCATGAAGCGCGGCGCCACCGAGCTGGTCGATGATCTCGGCCGCAACCGCGCGCTCATCACCATGGTGGCGGCGGTGAGCCTGATCGTCGCCATCGCGATCGGCGTGTTCTACGTGCAGCGCCGGCTCGTGCGCCGCCTGACCTCGATCGGCGACGCCATGCGCCGTCTCTCCTCGGGCGAGACCGATCTGTCGGTGCCGGCCGCCGCCGACCGCGACGAGATCGGCGAGATGGCCCGTTCGCTCGAGGTGTTCCGCGCCGGCGAGATCGAGCGCAAGAGCTTCGCCGCGCGGCAGCGCGGCGAGCAGGAGGCGCAGGCCGCGCGCGCCGCGGCCATCGATCAGATGATCGGCGAGTTCCGCGCCACCGTCACGGCCGTGATCGGCACCGTGACCGAGAACGTCAAGCGCATGGAGACGACCGCGCGCATGCTCTCCGGCATTGCGGGCGAAGCCGACGCGCATGCACGCTCCGCGTCCTCATCGTCCGAGCAGACCTCGTCCAACGTGCGCAGCGTCGCCGGCGCGACCGAGGAGCTCGGCGCCTCCATTCGCGAGATCAGTGAGAAGGCCGGCCAGGCGAATGGCGTCGTCGTCAAGGCGACCACGATCGCACGCTCCGCCGACGAGCTCGTCGGCCAGCTCTCGAGCGGCGCAAACCGCATCGGCGATGTCGTGAAGCTCATTCGCGCCATCGCGGAGCAGACGAACCTGCTCGCGCTCAACGCCACCATCGAGGCCGCGCGCGCCGGCGAGGCCGGCAAGGGCTTCGCGGTGGTCGCCTCCGAGGTGAAGACATTGGCGAGCCAGACCGCCAAGGCAACCGAGGAGATCTCGGCGCAGATCATGGCGATCCAGGGCTCGACCACGCAGGCCGTCGATGCGATCCGCTCGATCACCGACGTGATGGGCGAGATCTCGAGCTTCACCTCGACGATCGCGGCCGCGGTCGAGCAGCAGAGCGCCTCCACCCAGGAGATCTCGCGCAATGTGCACGAGGCCGCCACTGGCGCGCGCGAGCTCGCGGGCAACATGAACACCGTGACCGAGGCGATCGAGGAGACCAACAAGTCCGCCGCCTCGGTCCTGCAGGCCTCCAATACGCTGGCGAGCGAGGCCGGCACCCTGCAAGGCGCCGTCGACCAGTTCCTCGCGCGCGTCGCGGCGGCCTGATCGATCGACGCGCCGCGTCATGGCCGGGCTCGTCCCGGCCATCCACGTCTCGTTCCACCGCGACGGAGCGTGACGAAGCGTCATGCCGACACGCTTCGGCCCGGGTCGAAACGATCGTGGCTGCCTTCTCTCGCAACGATGCGCTATGTCTCGCTCGGTTCGCCGCCCACAGTCACGGCGACGCGGAGGAGTTCGCCCATGTTCGCTGTCGTATTCGAGGTCCAGCCGCGCAAGGAGCGCTTCGAGGAATATCTGGGTCACGCCAAGATGTTGAAGCCTCACCTCGAGCGTATCGACGGCTTCGTCGACAACGAGCGCTTCGGCAGCAAGCGCACCGAGGGCCGGCTGCTCTCGCTCTCGATCTGGCGCGACGAGAAGGCCGTGATCCGCTGGCGCACCCATGCGGGCCATCATGTCGTGCAGGAGAAGGGCCGCTTCGAGATCTTCGCGGACTATCATCTGCGGGTCGGCGAGATCACCCGCGACACGCAGGCGGACCAGGTGGTGCTGCAGCAGAAGCGCTTCGACGAGACCGAGATCGGTGATGCCAAGGTGCTGACGGTGACGGAGCTGGCGCCGACTGATGCGGCGAACTCGGACGCGCTGGTCGCCCGTCTCGGGCTCGATCGCACACCGTCGGGGCTGATCGATCACGAGGCGTTCGAGAGCATCACGACTCCCGGCAAGC
This sequence comes from Pseudomonadota bacterium, assembly GCA_023404705.1. Classification (GTDB taxonomy): domain Bacteria; phylum Pseudomonadota; class Alphaproteobacteria; order Rhizobiales; family Xanthobacteraceae; genus FEB-22. The sequence continues at coordinate 16,096 of JAEYAU010000078.1, read as the reverse complement.
TCCTCGTGCTGGCCGCCTGGACCACCGCGGACGCGGCCCGCGCGCTGCACAGCGCGCCTCAGGATCCGGCGCTGCGCCACCGCGAGATTCGCGTCATCCGTGACTACGGCATGTTCGAGCGACGCGAGGCGCCGCAATATTATCCCGAGGTCAAAGCCTGATCCGCTGCGTCCCGCGGCGCACCGGACCAGGGCTTTTCGGCCGACGAGACATCAGCGTCGCGTGAGCCTTTGTGTGGCGATGAGGCCGAGGAGGGGCGCGGTCAGGAAAGCCGCGAACAGCAGGAACGCTGCGCCCGCAGCACCCGCGGCGCCGCCCGGAGTGCTGAGGCCGCCGAGGTTCGCCACCATGCCGGCTGCCGCGGCGCCGAACGCCGTCGCATAGAGCTGCACGGTGGTGATCGAGCCGGCGGCCAGCCCCTGCTCGGCGGCGGGCGTCTCCTTGAACACGCTCGTGACGAGATGCGGCCACGCGACGCCGATGCCGAGCCCGACCAGCAGCAGGCCCGCGCTGATCGGGACGAGCAGCCATCCGAAGCCGCCCGCAACCGGAAGCAGGCCGAGCAGGAGCGCGAGCCCGACGAGGACCAGCACAGGGCCGATGCGGATCGCGCGCAGCGCCGTGTCCCCGGACCGGCCAGCGCTGAGGATCGAGCCGAGTGTCCAGCCCATCGCGATCAGTGCCGCGAGATAGCCGGCGATCAGGGGCGAGAGGCCGTGCAGCACCTGCAGGAAGTAGGGGATGAAGATGTCGGTCTGCATCCCGATCACCAGCAGCGCGATTGTGGCATAGAGCGCAACGAGCTTGCCCGCGCCATCGAGTGCTCCCTTCGGCAGCAGCCGGGCGCTCGCGCGGCGCTCCACGCGCGCCAGCAGCGCCGCGAACAGTACGGCCACGACCAGTCCCGCCGCGTTCCAAACCGGATTGGCGGTGATGCCTCCCATCGAGACCGCGACGACCGAGACGGTCATGAGCGACAGCTGTGCGAGCGGCAGCGGCTTCGCTTCCCCGCGGCTCGTGCGCGGCAGCATGATGATCGCGGCCGCGCCCAAGACCACCGCGAGCGGGACCACGGACCAGAATGCCATGCGCCACATCTGCAGCTCCGCGAACACGCCCCCGACCGCCGGACCCACGAGGGTCGACACGCCCCACATCGCGGAGATCAGGCTGATCGCGCGCGACCACAGCGTTTCCGGATAGACGAGGCGGATCACCGCATAGGCGAGCGCCGAGAGAAGCCCGCCGCCGAGGCCCTGCACGAAGCGCCCCGCCAGCAGCACCGGAAAGGCCGGCGCCGTCGCGCAGATCAGCGCGCCCGCCAGGAACAGGACGGTCGCGCCCGCATAGGCGCCGCCGGCCCCGACGCGCTCGAGCACGCGTGACGAGAGCGCCGCGGCGAGAATCGAGGCGACGACGAACAGCGTCGTGCTCCAGGCGTAGTAGGCGAGCCCGCCGATCTCGCCGACCACGGACGGGAGGATCGTCACCACGATATAGATGTTGAGGGCATGCAGCATGACGCCGCCCGCCAGGATGAGGGAATAGATCGCGTTTCTGCCGCTGAGGAGCGCGGCCCAGCGGGCCTCGCCCGCATGTTCGATGGTGCTCATGAGAAGCCTCGCGCCGCCGTGCTGCGGCTCTGATCGGGTGGGGATGAACAGACTGCGTGTGTGGACTCCGGCGCGGCGATCCGCCGCTCCGGAGTCTTGCGCGCCTAGGCGGCGCCGACTTTCGTCCACTGCGGCGTGGCGGTCCGGAACTCGGACGGTCCCGCGAGCAGCGCCTTCGTCTCCCGATCGTAGTCCGCGAACCACGGCTGCTTCACGAAATCCTGCGCCGCGCCCTGATCGGCTTGCAGCGCGAAGACCACGATCGAATCGGGATCCTTGTCGTCGTAGCCGTAGAAGTAGGCGAGCTGGCCCTTGCTGCCCTCGACGTAGTCGCGCGCATATGTCTCCCACACGCGCCGCACCTCATCGCGCTTGCCGGGCTTGGCCTGATGCCGGATGTAGAGTGCGTTCTTGCTCATGATGGTCTCCTCGAACTGTGTGGCGAGCCCGCTGGCTCATGCCCGTGTGACGTTCGAGAAGAGGAGTGTGTGACGCGCCTCGTAGGGTGTGCTCGGCGGCCCGAGCATTTCGTTGGACGATGAGCGTCGATCCGCCGAGCGCACGCGTGCGCTCAGCGCGGTCGAACTCATTGTTCAAACGAGATCGTATGGCGCGCTGAGCACACCCTACAGCATGCCCATCTAGTGAATAGACGCGTCGCCGAGATGCGCGAGCTTGTCGGGATTGCGCACGATGAAGATGTCGGTGACGCGGTCCGAACGATCGAACGCGAACGAGACCGTCGCGACGATCTCGCCCGCTTGCCTCAACACCAGCCCATGAGCGCCGTTGAGCTCGGTGAAGTCCCATTCGTAGGCCGTCCACCACTGGCTCAGGCGCTCCGTCACGAAGGCCAGCACGGCGTCGCCCTCGATCGGCACACGCGCCGCCGCGACCTTGCCGCCGCCGTCGGCGGTCAGGCGCACGTCGCTCGCCAGCATCTGCGCGAGGCCGCCCGGCCGGCCGGTGCGGATGGCGTCCTCGAAGGCCGCGAGCAGCTCCTCCTGGCGTTCCCGCGTCGGCTGGTAGCGCGGCTGATCGTCACCGATGCGCGCCTTGGCGCGCGACACCAGCTTGCGGCACGCCGGCTCGCTCATGTCGAGCGAGGCCGCGACATCCGCATAGGTCATCTCGAAAATCTCGTAGAGCAGATAGGCCGCGCGCGCTTTCGGCGTCAGCCGCTCCAGCATCAGCAGGAAGGCGGTCGAGAGAGAGGATGAAAGCTCCATGTGCGACTCCGCCTCGCTGTCGATCGAGGTGTGGACCGGCTCTGGCAGCCAGCTGCCGACATAGTCGACGCGGCTGCGATAGGCGGCCCGCAGCATGTCGATGGAGCGGCGCGTGCAGGCGGTCGTCAGCCAGGCCCCGGGCGACTCGATGGCCGCAAGTTCGGTCGCCTGCCAGCGCAGGAACGTGTCCTGTACGGCGTCCTCGGCCTCGGCCCGCGAGCCGAGGATCCGGTAGGCGATGCCAAGGAGCCGCGGGCGTGCCGCTTCGAAGATCTCGGCTTGTGATCGCGCCTCGGGCGTTCCCTGGCGCAGCCCGGCGGGCGGTGTCGCGTTGCGTGTCATTGGCGGCATTGTCCCATGTTGCATAGGGCCTTTGCCACCTGACGATTGAGCGGATCCGTTTGTGACGCCCGGATCCGGGCGAACGGCCGGGATCGGATCGGCTAGTTCGTCGCGCCGAGGCCGATCGCGGCGAGGTCGGCCGCGAAGCGCTCCGCCATCGTGGTGTCGCGGAAGACCTTGCGCAGCTCGCCATGCGGGTCGCGACCCCAGCTCGGCTGCAGCGCTACCAGCCGGTCGATGATCTGCCGCGCGCGCCGCTTGTCGCCGGCCTTCGCGGCCGCCAGCGCCTTGGCGGTGAGGCCGAGCGGGAAGGAGTCGGTCGCGATCGAGTTGGCGTGCAGCGTCGCGGCTTCCACGTCGCCCGCCAGATACGCGCTGATGAACAGCGCATGCTGCGTGCGATACATCAGCACCGCGCCCGCTTCGGCGACCTTGTGCAGCAGCTCGGCGCCTTTCTCGACCTCGCCGAGGAGGGTCAGCACATAGGCATAGTCCGCCAGGATGTGCATGGCGTCGGGGTTGCGCCGCACGGCGCGCTGGCCGGCCTGCAGCGCGGCCCCGTCCTCGCGGCGCGCGAAGTGCGCGCCCATCAGCGCGAGATGCGCGTGCGCACTCGCGGGCGCGAGCTCGACGGCGCGTTGTGCGGCGCGCAGCGCCCGGTCGAGCGCCGGGTTCTCGGGCTCGGCATCGAAGTCGGAGACGAACTCACGGGTGTAGATCTCGGCGAGCAGCGCATAGCCGAGCGAGAAGTCTGGATCGCTCACGATCGCCTGCTCGAGGCAGGCGCGCACCTGCGCATGTGCGGCGCGGTCATAGGTGCGCAGATAGTCGTAGGTGTCGAGCACGCAGCCGTAGCGCGCCTCGACCGTGCCGCCGGCGGCGCGGCGCTGCCGCTCGCGCGCCTGAATGATGCCGTTTGGCTGCGCCAGTGCGGTCACGACCTGCAGAAGCGTCAGCTCCTTGATGGAATCCGGATCCGCATCCTCGCGCACGTCCTCGAACGTGCGGTTCCACACCAGCGCGCCGCTCTCCACATCGATCAGCCGCACCGTCAGGTTCACGGCGTTCTCGCTCGCATAGGCGAGCGTGCCGGTCAGCCGGTAGACGCCGCGCGCCGGGCGGACTTCGCTGCTGCGCAGCGGACCCGGCGCGGGCTCGGTGAGCACCTCGAGCTCCTCGAAGCGCGACAGCGCATCCTGCAGCCGGCTGCGCAGCGGATCGATCCCGATCGCGGTGCCGCTCGGCGTGCCGTCATTGTCGAATAGCTCGACATGCAGCGCCGGGAAGCCCGGCCCCCCACGCAGCAATGTTACCGGCGCGGCGTTCGTCGACTGCGGAGCCGGCTCTGTGATCCAGCCGATCACGCGTCCGGTGAGATCGAGACCGATGCTGACTGCCGCCGCGACCACCGCGACGAACAGAGCGAGCCGCACCGGATGCAGCAGCATGCGGTCGATCGGCGCGCGCCAGCCCGGAACGGCGCTCGAGGGAGCCTCGGCGGACTTGGCTGGCTCAGACGCGGGCGCAGGCACGACGTCGCGGCTGTGGAAGGTCGGCACATAGCCGCCGCGCTTGAGCCCGATCACGATCGGATCGTGCTGGCCGGGCCCCGCATAATAGGTGTCGATCGCGCGGCGCAGCCGGTTCGCTTCCACGCGCACGATCGGGTCGATCGCCGGATCGAAGCTCGAGTCCCGCCCGAGCGCCTCGACCGCGATCGCATAGCCCTTGATCCGGTCCGCATTGCCCGCCAGCGTCTCCTCGACGATGAAGCGCAGGAACGCGGCGAGCTGCGCCGAGCCGCGGAACGGCTCGCTCGCCAGCATGCGAGCGAGCGCGGCGCGCACCTCGGCGGCGTCGGGGCTTCGAACCTGATCCTCAGTCGCGCTCATCATCGTCATGGCAGCATCGCGCAACAAACATGCAGTGCGTCACGACCAGACCGCAGCGGTCTGTTCGTTCTCGACCCAAGGTAATGCACGGATTCGCCGCAGGTCTATCCGAAATCAAGCGAATGCGGCGCTCGTTCCCGCTGCGACTACGGTCGAGCCGCCGTGATATGGGGTGTAACGCGCGACATTTCACCCCCGCAGGATGCGGATAGGTATCTAAGTGCGATACCGCACCTGAACGCGCAGCTTGCGCCAGAGTGCCGACGATGGGATGCGGTGCTTCCGGAGCCGGCCCCTTCGCTGGTATAGGATACCGTTAACCGATCACTGGCCAAGACCACTGGAGAATTTCATGTCGACTGCCACCAGCCGCCCCGTCGCGCCGGCCGTTCCCAACGATCTCGGCTCGTTCTGGCTGCCCTTCACGGCCAACCGGGCTTTCAAGAAGGCGCCGCGGCTGATCGTGCGGGCGAAGAACATGCACTACTACACGCCCGAAGGCCGCCCCGTGCTCGATGGTTCCGCCGGCCTGTGGTGCGTGAATGCCGGCCACAACCGCGACTCCATCGTGGCTGCGATCCAAAACCAGGCCGCAGAGCTCGACTATCCGCCGGCCTTCCAGTTCTCCCATCCTAAGGCCTTCGAGCTCGCGAGCCGCATCGCGGCGCTCGCGCCCGGCGATCTCGACCAGGTGTTCTTCTGCAACTCCGGCTCGGAGGCGGTCGACACTGCGCTCAAGATCGCGCTCGCCTATCACAATGTGCGCGGCGAAGCCTCGCGCACGCGCCTGATCGGCCGTGAGCGCGGCTATCACGGCGTCGGCTTCGGCGGCATCTCGGTCGGCGGCATCGTCAACAACCGCAAGCATTTCGGCGCCATGCTGGCGGGCGTCGATCATCTGCCGCACACCTATAATCGCGAGCAGCAGGCCTTCTCGAAGGGCGAGCCCGAGTGGGGCGCGCATCTCGCGGACGAGCTCGACCGCATCGTCGCGCTGCACGACGCGTCCACCATCGCGGCCGTGATCGTCGAGCCGATGGCGGGCTCGACCGGCGTGATCCCGGCGCCCAAGGGCTATCTCCAGCGCCTGCGCCAGATCTGCGATAAGCACGGCATCCTGTTGATCTTCGACGAGGTGATCACCGGCTTCGGCCGTCTCGGCTACGCCTTCGCGGCCGAGCGCTACGGCGTGCAGCCCGACATGATCACGTTTGCCAAGGGCGTCACCTCCGGCGCCGTGCCGATGGCCGGCGTGGTCGTGCGCAAGGGCATCCACGACGCCTTCATGAAGGGCCCGGACCACGCCATCGAGCTGTTTCATGGTTACACCTATTCGGCGCATCCGCTCGCCTGCGCGGCCGGTCTCGCGACGCTCGATCTCTATCGCGACGAGGGCCTGTTCGAGCGCGCGCGCAAGCTCGAGCCGCTGATGGCCGACGCCGCGATGGCGCTCAAGGGCGCGCCCGGCGTGCTCGACATCCGCACCGTCGGCCTCGTCGCCGCGATCGACCTCGCCTCCAAGCCCGATGCGGTCGGCAAGCGCGCCTACGACGCCATGGAGAAGGCGTTCCACGAGCACGACCTCATGTTCCGCATCGCCGGCGACACGCTCGCCTTCTCGCCGCCGCTGATCGTCAGCGAGGACGAGATCGGCCAGATGTTCGAGAAGGTGAAGACGGTCATCAGCGCGGTGGCATAGCCGCGGCCGCGAAGAAAAAGACCCCGGCGCAAGGCCGGGGTCTGAAGTTCGGGGGGAGGGGACGGCGGAGGGCACCGTCACTCCCTTTGTCGCATGATCCGCTCTCTGCGTTTGTGACCGCGATCACGTTCCACGCGTATCCGCCCGCGCGAGAAGCGCGCCTCACAGCATCGCGAGCGCCGAGCCGGCGGCGCCGGTGGCGAACACAAGGATCACCACGGCCGCAATGCGCGGCACGAGGTGCGCGGCGCCGCGACTCAAGAGACCACGTCGCAGCATGATGCCGATCAGGATCCAAGTGGTCGCGACGGCCGCGGTGATCAGCGCGAAGACGAGCGCGTGCCCGGCGACGACCAGCCCGTCGAGCGCGGCCGGGAAGATGCCATAGGCGAAGACCAGCGCCTTCGGGTTGGTCAGCGTCACGAGGAACACCTGGCGCGGCCCGACCGGGCTTTCGGCAGCGGCCGCCACCGTGCCGCTCTTCCACAGCTGCCACGCGAGCACGAGCAGATAGGCCGCGATGCTTGCCTGCAGCAGCGGCGCGAGGCCGGGCAGGAGCGCGGTCGCCCAGTGGCCCGCGACGCGCAGCACCGCGATCGCCGTGAGATAGGCGACGACCTCGGCCGCGATCAGCTCCGCTGCGTGACGCAGATCCTTGGTGCCGCCGCTGGCGCTGAGCAGCGTGTTGGTCGGTCCGGGCACGGCCAGGATCAACGCGACCGAGAGGGCGAAGGGCAGGGGCGTCGGGGACTCTTTAGATGATTGCGCGCGACCGGAGCGCATCTCTGCGTAGCCGCGTCGCGTCCCGCGGACCATTCGGGTCATGCACCTAAGGGAGTTCGCGTACTGACGCGCGGCAGGGCATCGGCAGGATCATGCCCCAGGGAAAAACTACTCCGCCTGCCGCGCGATCGGCGCGACGCGGCGCGCCTCTTCCTCGGTCTCCGCCACGATATAGCTCGGCCGCTTGCGCGTCTCGCGCAGAATGCGGCCGACATATTCGCCGATGATGCCGAGCACGAGGAGCTGCGCGGCGCCGAGGATCGCGATCGCGGCCATGATCGAGGTCCAGCCCGCCACCGTGTGCTGCACGAACAGGAAGCTGATCACCGAATAGATGACGAACATGAATCCGAGCGCCGCGAAGCCGAGCGCGAGCCAGATCGCGAAGCGCAGCGGCCGCACGCTGTGCGCCGCGATGCCCGTGACCGCGAGCTCGATCATGCGGCGGAGCGAATACTTGCTGTCGCCGTGCTGCCGCACGCCGCGCGAGTAGGGCAGCGTGACGCGCGGAAAGCCGAGCCAGCGCACGAGGCCGCGCAGAAAGATGTCCTGGTCGTCGAAGGAATTCACCACTTCGACGGCGGCGCGGTCGAGCAGCATGAAGTCGGCGCTGCCGGGCTCGATGCGCACGTCGCCGATCGCGTCGAGCAGACGATAGTAGGTGCGCGAGGTGAGGCGCTTCATGCCCGACACCTGCGCCTCGTCGTCGTCGCGCCGCGTGGTGACGATCTTCGCGCCCGAGCGCCAGGCCGCCACCATGTCCGGGATCAATTCGGGCGGATGCTCGAAGTCGCAGTCCATCACGATCACGGCCTTGCCGCGCGCATGGCGCAAGCCGGCGCGCAGCGCCGCCTGATGCCCGAAATTGCGCGTGAACGAGACGTAGCGCACCGCGCTGTTGCGCGCCGCCGCGCGGATCGCGACGAGCGTGCCGTCGCCGGAGCCGTCGTCGACGAAGACGATCTCATGGCTGCCGAGCGGCGCCAGAATCTGCTCCAGCGCCGCGCACATCGGCGCGATATTGGCGGCCTCGTTATGGGCCGGCAGCACGATCGACAGGTCCGTCATCACGAGCCCTGGGTTGACGGAAACCGGTCGCCCGGTCCATGTCCGGCTCGGTTTTAGCGGATCGGTGCCGCCGCGTCCAAACGGAGGGTTAATGAGCGAGCTCGCGGTGAAGCCGCAAGGATCGGGCTGGCTCGACGCGCTCGTCGCCTATGCGAGGCGTGAGCCCGGCAAGCTGCTCGCCTGGATCCTCGGCCTGCATCTCGTGGTCTGGACGCTGCTGCCGATCCTTGTCTGCCCGAACCTGCAGCTCGATCTCGCCGAGGATCTCGCCCTCGGCAAGGAGTGGCAGCTCGGCTACTGGAAGCATCCGCCGCTGCCCTGGTGGCTCGCCGATGCGCTCTATCGTCTCACCGGCAGTGTGCACTCCGTCTATCTGCTCGGCCCGCTCGCGGCAGTGATCTGCCTCTATGCGGTGTGGCGCCTCGCGCGCGACATCGTCGGTCCCGTGCAGGCGCTGATCGCGGTGCTCGCGCTCGAGGGCCTGCACTTCTACAATTTCTCGGTCGTGAAATTCGCGCACGACCAGATGCAGCTCCCGTTCTGGGCGCTGACGGCTCTCTTCTTCTATCGCGCGCTCATGCGCGGACGTGTGCTCGACTGGATCGTGACCGGCGCCATGCTGGCGCTCTGCTTCTGGTCCAAATACGCGGCCTTCGCACTCGCGGGCAGCGTGGGCCTGTTCATCCTCATCGACCCGCACGCACGCCGCAGCCTCGCGACGCCCGGCCCGTACCTGGCGGCGCTCGCCTTCCTGGTCGTGCTCGCGCCCAATCTCTGGTGGCTCGTCGACACCGGCTTCCTGCCATTCCGCTATGTCGATGCGCGCGCCAAGGTCGCGACCCACTGGTACGACTATATCGTCTTCCCGCTGCGCTGGAGCGGCGGCCAGCTATTCTTCCTTTTGCCGACCCTCGGCTTGCTCGCACTCGCTTACGCGCGCCGCGGAAGCCGGACGCCAGTCCCCGCCGAAGGCAAAGCCGCCTTCGCGCGCCGCTATGTCACGATGCTCGCGCTCGGCCCCTTCGCGGTGACGACGCTGGTCGCGCTGCTGCTCGGCCGCCTGCCGATCGCCATGTGGGGCTATCCGCTCTGGTCCTTCGTGCCGCTCGCGGTTCTGCTCTGGCTCGGCCCCGTCACCGACCCTCAGGCGCAGCGCCGCTTCGCGGCCGGCGCGCTCGCGGTCTTCCTCGCGATCCCGCTCATCTATGTCGCGGTGGAAGCCGGCGAGCCACTCGTGCGCGATCGCCACAAGGCGACGCAATTCCCCGGCCGCCAGCTCGCCGAGATCGTCACGCGTTCCTGGCGCGAGCGTTTCGGCACGCCGCTCGCCTATGTCGGCGGCTGGGAGTTCGCGGCCAACAATGTCGCGGTCTATTCGCCGGATCGCCCGCACGTGATCGTGCACAGCGAACCGGCGCTCAGCCCCTGGATCGATCCGGCGGACCTGCGCCGCCGCGGCGCCGTGCTGGTCTGGGAGGACGGCCAGGCCGATGCCGCACGCCTGCAGCGCTGGGCCGAGACCTTCCCGGGCATGGAGCTGCAGCCGCCCCTGGTGCTGCCGCGCCAGACCCTGCGTGCGACGCGGCCGGTGCGCATCAACTACGCCGTGGTGCCGCCGAAGCCATAGCGGCACGGGCTGCCTGAATTGCGGTAGCTCAATGTCTCGGCCCTGCCGGGTAGGGCTAATATTCACGCGGAACCGCAGGATTTGATCGCGACAGCCGCAAGGGCGCTGCGCAGGCCGCGTCGCTGTCCATCCGAGAGGTGACTCGTGAAGCGTCGCTGGCTGCTCTGGATTTTGCTGCTCGCCGTGATCGGCGCAGCCGCGTGGTGGCGGCTCGGCCGCGGCACCGAGGTGACGGTCGCGGCGGCGACGCGGGGCACCGCGGTCGAGATCGTCTACGCCACTGGCGCGGTCGAGCCGGTCACCTGGGCGAAGGTTGCGAGCCTGGCGCGCGACCGCATCGTCGAGCTCTGCGACTGCGAGGGCAAGCCCGTGAAGAGAGGCGACGTGCTCGCCCGCCTCGAGGACAAGGAGCAGCGCGCGCAGCTGCAGGAGCTCAAGGCACGCGAGGATTTCGCCAAGCGCGAGCTCGCCCGCGTCTCCGAGCTCATCACCCGCAATGCGTCGACGACCCAGGCCTATGAGCGCGTCTCGATGGATCTGCGCACCGTGCAGGCGCTGATCTCCGTGCAGGAGGAGAAGCTCGCCGACTACGTGATCACGTCGCCCATCGATGGCGTCGTGCTGCGCCGCGACGGTGAGGTCGGCGAGATCGCCGAGACCGGCCAGGTGCTGTTCCGTGTCGGCGTGCTCAAGCCGCTGCGGGTCGTCGCCGAGGTGAACGAGGAGGACATTCCCCGCGTCGAAGTCGGCCAGGCGGTGCTGTTCCGCACCGATGCCTTCCCGAGCCAGCGCCTCGAGGGCAAGGTGCGCGAGATTACGCCCATGGGCGATGCCGCCGCCAAGACCTATCGCATCCGCATTGCGCTCCCCGAGGGCACGCCGCTGAAGATCGGCATGAGCCTCGAATGCAACGTGATCACGCGCGAGAAGCCGAACGCCCTGCTGGTGCCGGCGGACGCCGTGCAGGGCTCCGCGGTTTTCGTGGTCGACGGCGAGCGCGTGCGCCGGCGCGAGGTCGAGATCGGCATCCGCGGCACCCGCATGATCGAGGTGCTCTCCGGCCTGGCCGACGACGCTCGCGTCGTCTCTCCGGTGCCGAGCGGCCTGAGAGACGGGGCGCAGGTCCGCATCACCGAGCGCAAGGCGCCATGAGCCTCGTCTTCGACATCGCCTGGACCCATGTGAAGAGCCGCGCGCGGCAGACGCTGGTCGCGGTGGCCGGCGTCGCCACCGGCGTCGGTTTCTCGATCATGATGGCGGCCCTGATGGAGGGCTCGCAGGATGATTTCATGCGCCAGCTCATCGATGCGCTGCCGCACATCACGATCTCGGACGAGCGGCGCCAGGCGCCGAGCCAGCCCGCCGAGGAGGCCTATGCGGCCGCGCGCATCTACGGTCTGACACCCGAGGCGCGCCGCAAGGGCATCAAGAACCCGCTCGCCATCATGGCGGCCGTCGAGACCTGGGTGCCGGGCGCGGTCGCACCCTCGGTGAAGAGCCAAGTGATCCTGCGTTATGCGGGCCGCGACGTCGGCGCGAGCGTGCTCGGCATCGATCCGCATCGCGAGCCGAAGGTCTCGGCGCTGCCGAAGCACATGCGTCAGGGCAGCATCGCCTCGCTGTTCCGCGCCTCCAATGCGATCATCCTGGGCGACCGCCTCGCCGAGAAGATCGGCGCCCGCGTCGGCTCCAACATCAGCGTGCAGACCAGCGAGGGCGTGCACGTCAGCGCGCAAGTGGTCGGCCTGTTCCACTCCGGGGTGCGTACCGTCGACGAGGGCCAAGCCTATGTGCTGGTGAAGACCGGCCAGATCCTGGCGCGCCAGACCGGGCTCGTGAACGAGATCCGCGTGCGCGTGAACGACGCCATGGCGGCGCGCGAGATCGCGAACCGCATCGAGCGCGAGAGCGGCTACAAGGCCGTGTCGTGGCAAGAGGCGCACGAGGATCTGCTCAGCGCCTTCACGATCCGCAACATTATCATGTACACGGTGGTCGGCGCGATCCTCCTTGTCGCGAGCTTCGGCACTTACAACATCATCTCGACCATCACGCACGAGAAGGCGCGCGACATCGCGATCATGAAGTCGCTCGGCCTGCCCGAGGGCACGGTCCGGCGAATCTTCGTGCTCGAGGCCGTGCTCATCGGTCTCGCCGGCGGGGTCATCGGCTGGATCCTCGGCTATCTGATGTGCCGCGCGCTCGGCACCATAGAGATCAAGAGCCCGTTCATGGACGGGACCACGCTGCCGATCGCCTATTCGTGGCTGCACTACACGGTCGCGACCGGCGTCGCCGTAGTGTCCTCTTGGGCAGCCGGCTACTTCCCGGCCCGCAAGGCGGCGCGCGTGCATCCGGTGGACATCATCCGGGGCGCCACATGACGGTCCCGATCGAGACCCGCAAGGTCACGCGCATTCTCCCCGGCATCGTGCCGACCACGCTGGTGCACGGCGTCGATCTCGCGATCCGCGAGAACGAGTTCCTCGCGATCACGGGGCCGTCGGGCTCGGGCAAGTCCTCGCTTCTCTACCTGCTCGGCCTGCTCGACCTGCCGACCGAGGGTGAGGTGCTGATCCACGGCAAGGCAACCGCGCATATGGACGAGGAGGAGCGCGCCTATACGCGCCTGTCCGAGCTCGGCTTCGTGTTCCAGTTCCACTTCCTGCTGCCGGAGTTCACGGCGCTCGCGAACGTCATGCTGCCCATGCGGGCGCTCGGCCGTCTCTCGGATCGAGAGATGCGCGAGCGGGCCCGCGACCTGCTCGGCTCGCTCGGCCTCGAGGACCACCTGAACAAGCGTCCGGATCAGCTTTCGGGCGGCCAGCGCCAGCGCGTCGCGGTCGCGCGCTCGCTAGCCAATGATCCGCCGGTCATTCTCGCCGACGAGCCGACCGGCTCCCTCGACTCCAAGTCGAGCGAGCAGGTGTTCCAGATCCTGCGCGATCTGGTCGACCAGCGCGGCAAGACCGTGGTCGCGGTCACTCACGACCTCGACCTGGCGGCGCGCATGGACCGCCGGGTGCAGCTGGTGGACGGCGCGATCGTGTCGGACGAGCGGGTCGCGTCTTCGTAGGGTGTGCACGCCGACCCACGCTTTGCGGTCATGCGCAACGGTCATGTTCCGGCGTGCGCACGCGTGCGCTCGGCGGATCGCTGCTCATCGTGCAATCGCAAGGCCCGGGCCGCCGAGCACACCCTATGAGGCTACACCGCCTCCCGCTTCCGCTTGGAGTCGTTTGATCGGGTGAGCGGCAAGTCTAGCTCCACTCGGTCGTGCGCCACCTTCGGCCTGATCCGACCGCGTTCGCCGCGCTCAAGCCGGACGAGTCCGTAACCCTCCATGGTCCTCAGCGTGCGCGACAGGTTCGACTTGGCGCGGCCGGTCATCTGCGCCAGCTCGTCGAGCGAGCCGGGCGCCTTCTCCGCGATGATCCGCAAGAGCTCGCGATTGCCGGCGGAGAGGACCTTGGCAAACGACTCCGTCGAGGTAAACCAGACCTTGGGTTCATCGGGCGCGACACGATGCTCGCCGCGGCCAATCCGCATGGTGCGCGTCTTCATCTCCTCGTAACTGGCGATGCCCACCTTCAGCGTCGTCATGGGATCACTCCTCTCTCGCGCAACACCGCGTCCACCGTCGCCCAGAAATCGGCGAGCAGGGTTGCCGCGTCCCGATAGTCGTAAGGCTTCACGGTCCTGAGCCGATGCCGATGATCCTGCGGGTCGCCTTGCTTCTGTTTGCCCGCCGGGTGCGCGTTGTCGAAACCGACCAATCGCCCGCCATCCGGTCCGTGCAGTGTGAGCGAGTAGTCGAGGCCGTGCGGCTTCTCCGGCGACACCGGCACACGCGTCACTACGAAGCGCACCCAGTGCCCACCCTCCGGGTCCACGACGAGCACTTGGCCATCGAGGTCAAGAAGAGCGTCGAGGGTCGGATCACGAGGCTGGATCACCATACATGGTTATCACAATAAGATAACTCAGGCAAGGTGCGCGCCGTGGGAGCCGGGCGGCCGGAGCATCCCATCTTTTCCGGGCTGAACGGATTCCTCTAATGCCCCGATCCTGCCTCGACCTTGCCTTCGAAGATCGCGGGGTTGGGCGGCCCCTCGGCTTGCAGGATGCCGACGAGCCCGCGTTCGGCGCGTGAGAGCGCGTGATCGACCAGGATGTAGTTGCCCGGCACGTCGACCTTGAACTCGACGATCGCCGCCCCGCCGGGCGGCACCGTGATCGTCTGCACGCCGCGCAACGGCGGGCTCAGCACGTCCGCAAAGGCGTAGACCCGGTCGAAGATCTCGCCGATGACATGGAACGACGAGGTGAAATTCGGCCCGCCGACGCCGAAGAAGATGCGGACGGTCTCGCCGACCTTCACCTTGAGCGGATGCAGCTTCGAGAGCGCGCCCACCGATCCGTTGAACACGAAATATTCCGGGCGCTCGTTGAGCAGCTTCTCGACGCTGAACTCCTGCCGGCCGTGCTGCCCGAACGAGTCCTGCGTATAGATCTCGCCCTGCATCACATAGAACTCGTGATCGACGGGCTGCATGCCGTCTTCGGGCTCGACCAGGATGAGCCCGTACATGCCGTTGGCGATGTGATGCGCCACCATCGGCGTGGCGCAGTGATAGACGTAGAGGCCCGGGACCAGCGCCTTGAACTTGAACGATTTCGTATGGCCGGGATCGACTTGCGTCGCGGCCGCGCCGCCGCCCGGTCCGGTGGCGGCATGGAAATCGACCGAGTGAATGAAGGCGCTGTCCTTCGAGTTGGTGACGTGCACATCGAGCGTGTCGCCGACGCGCGCGCGCAGCATCGGGCCGGGCACGCGGCCGTTGAAGGTCCAGAAGCCGTAGGTCGTGCCTTCCGCGAGCCTCGCTTCCAGCTCGACCGCGTGCAGATCGACGCGCAGGGTTTGCGGCTCGCGCTTGCCGATCGGCGCCGGCACGTCCGTCGGCAGGTGCGCGATGTCGGCTTCGACCGCGACCTGCTCGGGAGGCCGCGGCGTGACGAGAAACTTCCCTTCCATGCCGGCCTGTCGATGGCCCGCGACACTGCAAAAGTAGACGAAGTCGCCGGACCGCGTGGCGCGGAACACCAGCAGGGTGCTGGTGCCGCGGCCCGTGATGCGCGGGGAGGCGGCATTCATGTCGGGGAAGACGACGTCGTGCTCGGCGCCTTCGCCATTGAGCAGGGTGATCTGCACGACCTGGCCTTCGGCCGCGGACAGGATCGGGTTGACTTGCCCGTCGATCGCGCCGCCGACGCCGATATAGACCATGCGGCCTTCGGCGATGCCGGATCGGATCGTATAGCGAGCGTCCGGAAGGTAGCTCACCGCAGGCCGCGACGCCGAGGCGCCGGCTTGTTGCCCATCCGCAGGCGGCGCTGGGGCCGGGCGGGCGGCGGGAGGTGCGGGCTGCGCCTGCGCCGTCGCGGCGCCGGCAGCGGGCGGCTGCGACGTCGAGGCCAGGAACGCGACGATGTTGGTGCACTCGCTGTCGCTCGCGATGCCCGGAAAGGCCATCTTGGTCTTGGGGATCACTTGCTGCGGCGCGCGGATGAAGGCGTTGAGGTTCTCGGCCGTCCAGGCGATGCCGGATTCCTTCAGCGCCGGTGAATAGCTGTAGCCGGAGGCCTGTCCCGACGGCTTGCCGAAGACGCCCGCCAGGCTCGGGCCGATCAGGTTCTTGCCGGCATCGAGCGAGTGGCAGGCCTGGCACTTGCGGAACGCCTGCCGGCCGGCCGCGACATCGCCGTCCACCGCAGGGGTCGCCGCATGGCCCGCATGCGCGGCGGGTTGCTGCGGCGCGGGGGCCTGCGCGGGTGTTGCCGCC
>JAEYAU010000069.1 GCA_023404705.1 Pseudomonadota bacterium | reverse complement strand
AAACACCTTCACGGGCGGCGCCCTGGGCCGCAGCGTCGGCGGGCCCGCCGGCGGGCCGGGGCAGATGGAGCTGCCGATCCGCTACACGGTGGTCCACGAGGGCCCGAGCCCGCGCACCATCCTGACCAAGTTCCACCGCGTGCCCGTGACCATCCCGGCCGGCGCCGGCAACGTCCCGTTCGTGCATGTGGACGAGGATCTCACCTTCCCGGTGCCGCCCGGCGACGCGCTCTGGAGCTACGTCGTCTATGTCGGCTTCGACCCCGAAGGCCTGAAGCAGAAGCCGCAGGTCGCCGCCAAGAAGCGCAGCAGCAAGGCCAAGTAGCGCGAACATTGGGCCGCGCGCCGGTCGTGCGCTTGCTGCGCGCATGGCTATACTCCGCGCGGGAGAACCCTGATGTCGAACGCCGCGCAGATGCCCGAGCCGCCCGACGAGGAGATCGCGGACGCGCTCGAGGACGACATCATCTTCGGCCGTCTCAAGCCGGGCGAGCGTCTGCGCGAGGAGGCGCTGCTCGACCGTTTCGGACATTCGCGCCACTTCATTCGCGCGGCCTTCGCCAGGCTCGAGAAGAAGGGCATCGTCGTGCGCACCCGCAACGTGGGCGCCGCGGTGCGCGCCTTCACGGTCGCTGAGGTCGAGGAGATCTACGAGGTGCGCGAGATGATCCAGCGCCAAGCCGCGCTGCGCATCCGCCTGCCCGCCGAGCCGGCTGCGGTCGCGCGCATCGAGGCGATCCAGGCGCAATTCGTGCGCGCCGTGGAGGCGAATGACTTCCGCGCCATCCACGATGCCAACGACCGCTTTCATCTCGCGATCTTTGCGCTGTGCGACAATGCGCATCTGGTCAGCCTGGTGAAGCAGTACATGGACCTGACCTACATCATCCGCACCAACACGTTTTCGGACGCCGCCGCCGTGCAGCGCTCGCGCGCGCAGCACGAGGTGATGATCGAGCACCTCAAGGGCCGGGACTCGTGGGCCTTCGCCGAGCTCTGCGTGCAGCACCTGCGGCCAAACCGGGACGAGTACATTCGACGGCTGCATGAGTCCGCGCACGTCGCGGGCCCCGACGAGGCCGCCTGACGGCCACACTCTGCTTATTGTCGACAATTTCGCCATCTCGATGGAGCGTGGGCGGAGCGGAGCCCCGCATTGTTGACAATCCGACACTCTCCCTCCAAGGTGAAGAAAAGTGCGACGCCCTGCCGCAGAGGCGTCGCCGTGCATTACAGTCATCGCGGCAAATTCCGGGGAGGGAAACATGCTCGACATCCGCTCAGCGCTGCTTTGCGTCGCCGCCGCGGCGGCCCTGCTGCTCGTTGCGCCCGCCGCGCAGGCGCAGAAGCGCGAGTTCAGCTTCGCCTACGATCAGCCGAGGACCAGCGGCTACGGCGCCGGCGCCGAGATGTTCAACAAGAAGCTCCTGGACGTGAGCAAGGGACAGTTCTCGATCAATCAGTATCCGGGCGCGCAGCTCGGCACCGAGGCGCAGACGCTGCAGAAGGTGCAGACCGGCGACATCGACATGGTGCTGCTCTCGACCGCCAATGCCTCGACGGCGCAGCCCGAGTCCGGCGTGTTCTCGATCCACTTCATCTTCCGCGACGAGCAGCATGCCATGCGCGCGCTCGCCGATCCGGGCGTCGTCCAGGCGATGCGCGAGATGTACGCGGTCAAGATCAAGGGCGCGCACATGCTCACGCTGGCGACGCAGGGCCTGCGCTACATCTACGGCAAGAAGGAGATCCGCAAGGTCGAGGATCTCAAGGGCGTGAAGATCCGTGTGCAGGCGACCGTGACCGAGGACACGCTGTTTCCCGCCTACGGCGCCCAGGTCGTGCATATGCCCTTCGGCGAGGTCTACACCTCGCTGCAGACCGGCGTCGTCGAGTTCGCCGAGAACGGCTACAACAACTACCTGATCAACAAGCACTACGAGGTCGCGCCGGTCATCTCGGCGACCGAGCATGAGGCCAATCACTCGGTGCTGTTCGTCAGCCAGAAGGTCTGGGGAAGCCTCTCCGACGAGCAGAAGGGCTGGATTCAGGCCGCCGCCGACGAGATGAACAAGAACCAGCCCAAGCGCGCCTTTGAGCTCGAGCATGAGGCGATCGCGCGGCTCAAGAAGATCGGCATCAAGATCGTCACCGATGTTGACAAGTCCGGCTTCCAGACCATCAGCAAGCCGATCCAGGACAAGCTCGCCAAGGACCTCGGCCCCAATGCCGTGAAGATCCTCGAGCTCGTCCGCAACGTGAAGTAAGGGCGCTTCGCCGGGCCCGGTCGGCCCCGGCGGCCGCAATCCTCCATGACCGAGCCGTCGCTCGTCCTGAAAGCACAGCGCCATCTCAAGTGGCGCTGGCTCGATCCTCTCGAATGGCTGCTGATGGTCCTGTGTGGCGTCGCCATCACGGGCTTCACGGTCGCGGTCGTGTGCGACATCGTTACCCGCACCCTCGGCGCGCCCTGGCTCTGGCTGCAGGAGGTGACGATGACCTTCTTCATCTACGGGGTGTTCATCGGCACGGCCGCGGCGACACGCCGCAATGATCACCTCTATCTGGCGGTGCTCGCCGAGTCGCTGAGCGGCGGCCGCCGCCTGTTCTTCGAGACGCTCAACCGCCTCGTCGTGCTCGTCGTCGCCGGCGCCATGATCTGGCACGGCTCTCTCAACGTGCTGGACGGCTTCAAGAGCCTGCGCATGCCCTCGATGACGCCGCTCGCGACGCTCTACGTCGCGATCCCGATCTGTGGCGTGTTGGTCGCGCTGTTCACCATCGAGCAGCTCGTCAATGGCTGGCGTCACGGCTTCGCCGAGCCGCCCGGCCATCCCGAGCAGGCCCATGGCGGGCCCGGAAACTATCCCGCATGACCACCAACGGCCTGCTCATCTTCACGATGGCGATGACCTTTCTGGGCTTCGGCTATCTCGGCGTGCCGGTGCCTTTCGCGCTGATCGCGGGCGTGCTGCTCGTCACCTCCTTCACGCCCGTGAGCATGGCCTCGATGATGGCGCAGCTCTTCAACGGCATCGACGTGGAGGCGCTGCTCGCGGTGCCGTTCTTCCTGCTGGTCGGCGAGCTGATGACCTCCGCCAATGTCACGGGCCGCATGATCGCGCTCTCGCAAGCCATGGTCGGTCACATCCGCAGCGGGCTCGCCCAGGTCGTGACCGTGTTCAGTATCTTCTTCGCGGGGATTTCCGGTTCCTCGGCAGCCGACGTCGCCGTGCTCACGCGCACGCTTGGTCCCGAGATGAAGCGGGAAGGCTACGACCTCGGCTTCGTGGCCGCGCTGATCGCGTCCGCCTCGACCATGGCGAACCTGATCCCGCCCAGCATCATGGCGGTGGTCTACGGCGCGACCGGCAATGTCTCGATCGGCGGGCTCTTCCTCGGCGGCGTCGTGCCGGGCTTGCTGGTGGGCCTCGGCCTCATGGTCTACAGCTATTTCTTCGGCCCGGTCGGTGTCACGCGCCGACGCTCCTCCTTCGGCGAGTTCACCGACGCGGCCAAGGGCGCGGCCGTGCCGCTGATGATCCCGATCATCATCATGGGCGGCATCCTCACGGGCTTCTTCACGCCGACCGAGGCCGGCGTGATCGCGGCCGTCTATATCCTGGTGGTCGTGATCCCGCTGCTCAATCCGCGCCACATCCCCCGCCTGCCGCACGACATGGCGATTACGGGACTGCTCTATTCGATTCCGCTGATCACGATCGCAGCCGCATCCGCCTTCGGCTGGATGCTCGCCTATTTGCGCGGCCCCGCGGTCGTGTCGGGCTGGATCGCATCCGCGGCCGGCAACGACCCGACCATGATCATGCTGTTGCTCGTGCTGCTGTTCATCATCGTCGGCGACTTCATCGATGCGATCCCGGCGATCATCATCTTCATGCCGATCATCCTCGACCTCACCCAGAACTCGGACATCAATTCGGTCCACATGGGCGTCGTCATCATCGTGACGCTCGCCTTCGGGCTGATCACGCCGCCCTACGGCCTCGCGCTGCTGATGGGCTCGAAGTTCGTGGGCGTCTCCTTCGGCCGCGCCATGCTCGCGTCGTTCCCGATCTATGTCGTGTTTCTCGCGACCATCCTGTTCTCGATCTTCCTCCCCGAGGTCGTGCTGTGGCTCCCTCGCATGCTGCTGCCGCAGTCCGTCGGCTGTTTCGCCAACCCCAACGGCGCCGGTTGGATCTGTCCCTGAGTCCGGGCCGGCTTGACCAAGTCCCGCGGCCACCCGATATTTCTGTCATGACAGAAACCAGCAGTCAGGAGCTCCCCCTCGCGATCGAGCGCTTCGTGCTGCATTGGGGCGACATGGGCGGCCGCTGGGGCGTCAACCGCTCGATCGGCCAGATCCATGCGGTGCTCTATCTCGCGGCCGAGCCGATGACCGCCGAGGACATCGCCGACAAGCTCGGCATGGCGCGCTCCAATGTCTCCAATTCGCTCAAAGAGCTGCAGGCCTGGAACCTGATCCGCCGTGTCCCGATCAAGGGCGACCGGCGCGACCACTACGCGGCCGAGACCGACATCTGGGAGGTCTTCACGCGCATCACGGCGGGGCGCAAGGAGCGCGAGATCGACCCAGCCGTCACGGTGCTGCGCGAATGTGTCGCCGAGGCGCAACGCGATCCGGCCGTGCCCGCGGTCGCGACCGAGCGGCTCGAGGCGATGCTCGGCTTCATCGAGATGATGGAGCGCTGGTACGCGCAGATGCTCAAGGTGCCGCGCCCGCAGCTCGCCGCGCTCGTGCGCCTCGGCAACAAGGTGCTGAGCCTCCTGCCGGTGCGCAAGGCGAAGGGGCGCACGGCCGAGTAGCGGCGCCGGCATAAAAAATATTCTGTTTTTCAGAAATTTCGCTTGCGAATGCGCGCGAGATGTGCATACTGCGCCCATCCTGGCTCGCGAGGGGCGTCAACCGGTGACGCGTTTGGTGGAGCCGGGGAGCGGTCCCTGCGGGCTCCGGCTGTCAACCGGGCTCCCGGGCGGAATCGGGAACCAACGACCGGCGGCATCACGACCGCCTGCCAGTGAGCTTGGCTGTAGGCGACGGCCCGTATGGGTGCGACCGAAGAGCGGCCCGACCGAAAAATGCCGCAGTGGAGCGCCGAGAGGCGCAGGGGCTCCGGCAATAGAGCCCCGGGCGGCGCCGGATAGTGCGCAGCCCTGATCGGAGAAAGTCCGATCACGGCTCGGGCTGACGCCCTAGCACAGGCCCGCCCACACGGGCCCGCGACTCTCGGTGCTCCACTCCCCCTCACGGGAGGAAGCTGCCGCAAACCTCCGGGCGCGAGAGCGTCGCGGAGATGAAGATGCTTCGTAGGGTGTGCTCGGCGTGGCGGAGAGTTCGCGATGTGCTCATGCGCCGGATCAGCCGAGCGCACGCGCGCTGACTCGCCGCACGCGTGCGCTCGACGCGGTCGGAATCATTATTTCATCTCGCCGCCTTGGCGCGCCGAGCACACCCTACGGCGTCCGCGGCTTACTCGATCAGCTCGTCGGCGCGCGCGAGCACGACGCGCGGCACCGTCAGTCCCATCGCCTTCGCAGCTTTCAGATTGATGATCAGCTGGAAATTGCGCGGCGCCTGCACGGGCAGGTCGCGCGGCGCAGCGCCTTTCAGGATTCGGTCCACGTACTGAGCCGCCTGCCGATACGCATAGGACGGCTCCAGCCCGTAGGCGACGAGCCCGCCCGTATCGACGAAATAGCGGAACGGATACATCGCGGGCAGCCGGTGCTCCGCGGTGCTCGCGACAATCACCTGGTTGGTCACCAGCGTAAAGGCGTCCGGTGCGATGATGAGGGCGCTATGCGGCTGGCGCGCGAGCTCCGCGATGGTCTGCGCGGTCTCCTCCGCGCTGCGCACCGGCGCCGCGAAGACGTCGACGCCCAGCCCGGGCGCGACGGTTCTGGTGGCCTGCACGATCGCGTGTCCGAACGGCGCCGAGTCCGGATTGAACAGCAGCCCGGCGCGCGTAAGTCGCGGCAGCATGTCGCGCAGGATCTCGACCCACTTCTGCGCCAGCTCCGGCCTGAAATCGCTGAAGCCCGTGATGTTGCGTTCGGGGTGCGCCAGGCTGGTGACGATGCCCTGCGCGAGCGGATCGAGCACGCCCGTGAACACGATCGGGATCGTGTCGGTCTCCCGCTTCAGCGCGGTCACGACCGGCGTCGAATGGGCGACGATCACGTCGGGCTTGAGGGCGACGATCTCGCGCACCAGCGCCGGTACGCCGCTCGCCGCGCCCGCGGCCGAGCGGATCTCGAGCCAAAGATTATCCGGCGCGTTCCAGCCGAGGCGCGCGAGCGTCTGCGTGAAGGCCGTGACCCAGACGCGATAATGTGGGCTGCCCTCGGGCGCGCCGAGCACGAGAACGACACGCCGCCGCGCAGTCTCGCCGAACGCAAGACGCGGCGCGCTCGCGAGCGCGGCCAGCAGCGAAAGGACGGCGCGTCGCCGCATGAGTGGTCAGCCTCGCCTCAGGTAGCGCTTCTCCAGCATCACGTGCACGCCCTTGTTGCCGTTCACGACTTGCGTCACGCGCAGGTCGGCCGCAAGGCTACAGAGGCTGTAGGCATCCTCGCGCGAAATGCCGGTGTCACTGCTGATGAGATCGATCATGTCACGCAACGCGAACACCACGCATTGGTCGAGATCCGGATCGAACGCCATCGTGATCACGTGCGTCGGCGTCTCGGCGCGCGGCCAGGTGAGGTGCATATCAGCGTGCAGCACGAGCTCGAAGGTGCCGACCAGCCCGGTCTCGATCGCCGTAATGCAGACTTCGCCGTCGCCTTGCGCCCCGTGCCCGTCGCCGGCCGAGAACAGCGCCCCGTCCACGTGGATCGGCAGATAGAGCGTGGTGCCGGCGACGAGCTCCTTGTTGTCGAGGTTGCCGCCGTTCTGGCGCGGCGGCGCGGTCGAGACTGCACCCCAGTCGGGCGGCGGCGCCACCGCCATCACGCCGAAGAAGGGCCGCAGCGGGATCTCGGCGCCGAACGGCAGCCGGCCGACCATGCGCTGATGGTCGAGCGGGATGTGCGTCATGTAGAAGCGCTCGAAGTCGTCCGGCAGCGCGCCCGCGCCCGGACGAATGAAGTTGTAGCCCCAGTCGTAGCCGAGCTCGACCGCCTTGATCCGCACCTCGAGCACCTGGCCCGCCTTGGCGCCGCGCACCGCCACCGGCCCGGTGCAGATGTGCGGCCCGATCTTGCGCTCGACCCGGGTGTGGATCTCCCGCAGCACCGGCGGGATCGTAAAACCCTTCTCGGCCGCCGGCAGATGATCCGGCCCGCCCGAGACGCTCGTGATCGTCACCGTGTCGCCGCTCTCGACCGTCAGCACAGGCGCCAACTTCGCGTCGAAGTAGCCCCAGTGGACGGTTTCGGCGGAAGCATCCAGGCGGTGATGGGTCATGCGGGATCTCGGCGGCAGGGACGAAGCGGTGCCTATCATCATGGCTTATCCGGCAAATCGCCATGGGCCAACAGGATCGTGATTGCGCGCGGCGGCGCGCCGTTTCAGGCTGGCGCCGCATGATCGAGATCGACCTCGGCTCCTCCGACTGGGCGTCCGTTCTGGACCACGTGGAGCGAACGCATGGGCCCGTCGCGCACGCCGCGCAGTGGCTCACGCGGCTCTTCGTGCTCGGCTCGCCCTGGGCACCGGGGCTGCATTTCGTGGGCGGGCGGGCGGACCCGCGCAAGGCCGTGCCCGAGACACTCTTTCCCGGGCTGATCGACGTGAGCGCGGTTGGGACCGGACAGGAGCAGGCGCTGGTGTCCTGCCTCGGCGAGACCGCGGAACGCCTGTCGCAGCTGGAATGGCCCGAGGACGTGCGGCCGGCGCTGTTCGCGGACGTGCGCGCACATCTCCCGCCCGCGGTGCTCCGTCGTCTCGAGCGCCAGCGCGACAGCATGGAACGCGACCTCCATGAGCCGGACTGGATGCCCGCCCGGTATCTCGGCAGTCGCGAGGGCACGCTCGTGCCGGCCGACTGGGTCCTGCGCCGCACGCCCGCGGGCCCGTTGTGGGAGCCCGCAACGCCGCTCAGTAGCGGCACCGCGGCGGGACGCACCTGGGAGGCGGCGGCGGCGCGCGCGCTGCTGGAGC
>JAEYAU010000027.1 GCA_023404705.1 Pseudomonadota bacterium | reverse complement strand
GCCCTGGGCGACCACCGCCGGGACGCGACGGACGGCCCGAGGACGGCCGCTCCGGCGACGGACCACCACCGGGGCCGGACGGTGGACCACCGCCGCCACCCGAAGGCGGGCCACCACCGGCGCCCGTCGGCCCTCCTTGTGCATCCGCATCCTTGGTCGCGATCGGGACAAGCGCGGCGCCTATCCCAAGGCCTACGATTCCGGTCAGGAGAGAGCCGAGCAGAGAGCGTCGTGACAGCATGGTCGCCTCCGACGTTGCAGCCTTCCGGCTGCGCCCACCCGAAGCGAGAACTGTCAGTACGCCGCCATGGTTCCTGCACTGCACCTTCGCGCGAGCACAGAAGCCATCTGATCACACGTCGGCCGCGTGCGACGCGCGGAGACAGTTACATGTCATCGAAAATTTGGAGCGGGTGAAGGGAATCGAACCCTCGTCATCAGCTTGGAAGGCTGTTGCTCTACCATTGAGCTACACCCGCAGGGCCATGGCGTGGTGGGAGAGGTAGGACTCGAACCTACGAAGGCGTAAGCCAGCGGATTTACAGTCCGCCCCCTTTGCCACTCGGGACACTCTCCCGCGCCACAGCCAGATGCACCCGTCCGGCGGGCCGGCTTGCCGGCAACACGCCACCGCCCCGCCTCCGGGCAGGGATACGAGCGCGCGCCGTTATGGTGACCGGCCGGGATGGTGTCAACCCGTTTGGGCACAGTCACTTGGGTCAATCGGCCGATGCCAGGAATATGGAGCCGGAACGCCCGGGTGCCATCCGGAACCGCCCGTCCGGCAAATTGCCAAGCCGCGGAGGGCGTGACATCAAGCGCCCATGCGCGAGCGCCGTTTCGATCCCCGCAAGCCGAGATCCCGCCAGTCGCGCCCGCCCGGCCGCGGGCGTCCCGGCCCGCGCGCCGAGCGCAGCGCCGACGGCCCCGCGCTGGTCTATGGCTGGCACCCGGTGATCGCCGCGCTCGGCAATCCGGCGCGGCGCATCCGCAAGATCCTCGCCACCGAGAACGCCGCGCGCCGCCTCGCCGATGAGGGCGTGCCGCTGCCCGTGGAGCCCGAGCTGGTGCGCCCCGACGCGATCGCGGCGCAGCTGCCGCCCGACGCCGTGCATCAGGGCCTGCTGATCGAGACCGATCCCCTGCCCTCGCCGGCGCTCGAGGACCTGCCTGACGCGGGCCTCGTGCTGGTGCTCGACCAGATCACGGATCCGCACAATGTCGGCGCCATCCTGCGCTCGGCCGCGGCCTTCGCGGCCACGGCCGTCGTGATGACGGCGCGCCACAGCCCGGAAGCGACCGGCGTGCTCGCGAAGTCCGCCTCGGGCGCGCTCGAATATGTGCCGATCGTGACGGTGCAGAACCTCGCCCGCGCCATGCTGGCGCTCAAGGAGCGCGGCTTCCTGCTGGTCGGCCTCGACAGCGAGGGCGAGAGCGATCTCGCGGCGAGCGCGCTCACGGCGCCGCTCGCGCTGGTGATCGGCGCC
The DNA here is from genome assembly GCA_023404705.1 of Pseudomonadota bacterium. Taxonomy (GTDB): domain Bacteria; phylum Pseudomonadota; class Alphaproteobacteria; order Rhizobiales; family Xanthobacteraceae; genus FEB-22. Next base: position 29,170 of record JAEYAU010000027.1, on the reverse strand, counting down.
GAGGGCAAGGGCCTGCGCCATCTCACGCGCCAGACCTGCGATCTCGTCGCGCGCCTCGACATGCCGGGCGCGATCAAGAGCCTCAACGTCTCCAATGCGACCGCGCTCGCGCTCTACATCGCGACGACGAAGACGGCCTGACCCGCACTCCGTTCGCGCCCGCGCAAGCGGCGTCCAGGGGCGGCAAGCTCATGCGTTGCGGCGCTGCGTCCCCGCTTTCGCGGACGAACGGAGTGTGGATCACCGCGCAAACAAAAACGCGGCGGGCTTTCACCCGCCGCGCCAGCCCCCTCTGGAATTGCGCCTACGGCTGTTGATGCCGGTGGCGCGGGGTCTGTCCCTGCGGCCTCGGGCCGTGGCCCTGGTGCATGTGCCGGTGCATCGGCATGTGCGCCGGCTGCATGCGATGCGGCACGACGAGACGCCGTGGCCCGTGCACGACGCGCGGGCCGACATACACGCGATGCGGCCGGTACATCGGCGCATGGACGCGATGCGCGCGATAGAAGTGACCGCGCACGTGATGGCGACGGTGATGGCGCCAGTACGGCATCGAGGCGCCATACGGATAGGGCCGCGCATGATGGCGGATATACGGGTTCGGCATCGCCTCGGGCGGCGCCGCTTGCGTGAAGGTCGGCCCCTGGTTCACGACATAGACGGGGCGCTGCTGATAGGCCGCGCAGGGCGGCTGCACATAAACGACGCGCGGCTGCACATAGGTGTAGGCCGGCGCGCAACCGCAGCTCCAGCAGCCGGCGGCGGCCGGCGCGACAGTGGCGAGGGTCGTGACGGCGGCGGCCGCGGCGATCCCCAACAGGCGGACTGACATTCGAGACTCCCTGTGACACAGCCGGCTCTCGGCGAGAGACCGGTACGCTCGGGGTTCACCCCCATTTTCGTCCGCCCGTTGCGGGAAGGACGTAACCAATCATTGGCGCATGTTCTTTTTCGGCCGGTCCTTCGTCGGAACCGCGCTAGCGCCAGCGCCGCGGCTCGATGGTCACGGACGGCGGCTCGTAAGGCGGATAGATGGTGGCGGGACTCTTCGGATCGGATTCGATCGTCCACTCCCGATAGTAGCTCGGCCCCGGCGCCGGGCGGCGTGGCACATCGATTTCGCGGCGCCCGTAAGCGGGCGCGCGGCCCGTGTGCGGATAGAAAGCGCCGGGCTCGTGCGGCCCCACATAGTAGGCGGGGCCTTCGATCCACATGCGTCCGTGTCCGGCGCGATGCAGGCCCCAGTCGCCATGCACCACGGTGCCGCGCAGGTCCCAGCCGTAGTGCACGACCGGAACGCCGGCCTTGCCCGGGAGGACGACGACGGGCGCGTGATCCGCGAAAGCGGGCGCGCCGAGGAACAACAGTGCGGCAATGCTCGCGCTCCTGGCTCCCATATCGGCTCCTGCTCGGGCTTCGTGAAATCGCCGGCAGTGTAACGCCTGACGGCGCGGAAAGCCGTTAATGGCGGGGCTAAATCATGCGGTAATCTTAATGTCGCGGTGACCCGATCGCAGACGAAGCGGCCGCTGATGTGGCCCTGCTCGCACCTATCGACCGTCCTCCTGAGGTGCGAGGCTGCGCAGCAGCCGAGCCTCGAAGGATGAACGGCCCCCCAGGTCGGCTGTTGCCGACCTGGACATTTTCAAAACGGCCGATGTCGGAAACATCCGACATCGGCTGCGTCGCAACATTGTCCGCTGCGATTCAGCGGCCGGCATCCTTCGAGGCTCGCATCACGTCGGCGAGCGACGTGATGCTCGCACCTCAGGATGACGGTCCAGAGGGCTGAGCTCGCGGCCCACCGCCGCCCGAGCCCTTCCGCTCATCTCCTGCGCCCGCTATATCGGCGGGGTCGCCGGGTTAGCTCAGCGGTAGAGCAGCGGTTTTGTAAACCGAAGGTCGGGGGTTCAATCCCCTCACCCGGCACCACCCTGCTTCGCTCTTCCGGCTTCTCAGGGTGGGCTGCGCCTGGCCCCGAAGCCCCAGCCCTCCTCGGACCCGCCCTCGACGGTTGCAAGCCGCAACGCCTGTTGTACTCTTCCCCTAGGGGAATGAGGGGGCTGCACATGCAGAACATCGCCAGTCGTGTGCTCGCAATCGGGCTGGGTCTGTCCTGCCTCGTCTGGTCGATGCAGGCCAGCGCGCAGGCCACACAGGACAAGCAGGAGCCGTCCGCCGAGAAATCCGCCGGCGACACCAAGCCCACGGGCGAAGAGCGCTACACGCTCAAGCTCTGCAACGAGTCCACGCGCCAGACCGTCTATGGCGCCGTCGCGGTCTACGACAAGCCGAGCGACGACAATCTGACGGTGCATGCCTGGTACAAGATCGAGAAAGGCGCCTGCGCCAACGTCGCGACGCGGCGCTTCGGCAATTACGCCTCGCACTCGATCTTCGTGCACGGCTACTCCGGCAATTTCGTCTGGCCGCCGCCGAAGAACGCCGACTTCAAGCTCTGCGTCGATCGCGGGCGGCCCTACGAGCGGATGAATTCCAAGAACTACACCTGCACGGGCAACGAGGTCCTGCGCGGCTTCCGCAAGATCAAGGTCGAGCGCGTCGTCGCCGACGACACGACGTTCACCTACAGCTACAAGTGATCGCGGTGTGTGCGCGGCCGCGAGAGGCCGCTCACAACCGCTCGACCGAGTCTTTCGGCGATCGCCAGGGCTAGATCGACTTGAGAAACGCGATCAGCTCCCGCTTCTCCTGCTCGCTCAGCGCCAGGCCGAAGTGCCGGTCGTAGTGCGCGACGACATCTTCGAGCGTGGCGAAGCGGCCGTCGTGATAGAAGCCGCCCTTGTGGATCTTCTTCGTGTCCCAGAGCGCGCGCAGCGGCTCCGTCCGATAGGTCCCTTCGGGCGAGCGCTGGGCCTGGAAGTCGTCGATCCCGATCTCCTCGGCCTTGTGCGTGTTCCAGCCCGGCTCGGTGAACAGCGGCGGCACATGGCATGAGCCGCAGCGCGCCTTGCCGTTGAACAGCGTCTCGCCATTGCGCGCGAGCGCCTGATCGAAGCTTCCGGCCGGAGGTTTCGGCTTCGCCAGCGACAGCTGATAGAAGTGCAGCGCCGGGAGCTTCGCCGTGATGCGGTCGTCCTTCGTCTGCACATGGCCCTGCCGCGTGCGCGCCGCGACCGGATATTTCTCCGCATTGTCGAGGCGCGGATCGTAGAAATTGCCTCGCCCGTGCATCTCGAGATTGCCGACATAGGCGTTCCAGTAGCTCACGGTCCCCCACCCGCCCGTCCAGGTGTGGTTGTTCACGCCGGCGAGACCGAAGGCCGACGGAATGAGCGTCGCCGCGGTCTTGCCGTCCGGACGGAATCCCTTGCCGTCCAGGTTCAGCTCGGCGTCGAACCTGCCGGGCCCCCAGCTCGTCAACACCTTCCTGACCGTCGCCTCGTCGACATCGAGCAGCTTCACGAAAGCCGAGAGATCGGGGGCCGAGGCCGCGACGGCTCCCACATTGAGATCCCGGTTCGCCCAGCCGTCGAGACGGCGGCCGATGCCCGGCGCGAAGGCGTCGTCCACGGTCGAGTGACACAGTGCGCACTGGATGCCGATCGAGGTCAGCGACTTGCCGTCCCGACTGAAGAAGCCGGTGACGCCGAGCACCGCATTCGCCTTGAGCAGCAGCAGCGTATTGGCCGGATCGTTCAGATCGACCTTGCCGGCCTTGATCGCGGCCGCGACGTTCTTCGGCACGGCCTCCATGTCGACCTTGAGACCGAGTTCTAGCGCCTGCTTCGGGCTGACGCCGGGACCGACGCCGCCGAGCTTCTCGCCCTGGATCGCCTGATGCAGCTTGAGCTGCCCGCCCCAGAACGCCTCGCTCCCGAACGTGTCGTGGCGAAAGATCTGCCGGCCGTCCCGCAGCAGCTGCAGGGCATAGCCATCGGCGGCACCAGACTTCGTCTGCGCTGATGCCGGAATGCGAACCTGAGCGGCCGATATCGCAAGCACGAGCGTTGCGAGACCGGCGCGGATCAACAGCTGTGATTTTGGTGACATGGCGGTGCTCCCATCCAGCCCGCAATGCGCTTGGCCGAAGACCAGGCGCGACACCGCCTCTCATACAGACTGCACCAAGTGCAGGTGCAAGCCGCTTCGCCCGCTCGAAAGAGCCGCGCCGAATCTTGGGAACCTTTCGCCCCCCGGTCCCCTCTAAGACTGCAAATCGACAGCAGGTGCAGATTTGGCCCCTCGGAGTACCGCATGGCGAGAATGACGATCGGACGCCTGGCCGTGGCCGCCGGCGCGCATGTGACCACGGTTCGCTTCTACGAGCGGACCGGCTTGCTGCCGCCGCCGGCGCGCTCGGCCGGCGGCCATCGCATCTATGGCGAGGATCATTTGCAGCGGCTGATCTTCATTCGCCACGCGCGCGAATTCGACTTCAGCATCGATGCCATCAAGGAGCTGCTCGTGATGAGTGATGCGAGCCGCACCTCCTGTCGCGACGTTCATGTGCTGGCCACGGCCCATCTGCGCGCCGTGCGCGGCCGGATCGCGGACTTGACCAGGCTCGAGACACGTCTTGCCGATGCGTTGGCGCAATGCGCGCGGGAAGCATCGTCCACATGTTCGCTACTGCGGCTGTTGGGCCGCGCAGCCTGAGACGGGAGGAAATGGCGGCCGCACCGGCCGCTGAAATCTCCACCTGGTGCAGATTTATTCGCGCCTCGCATGCGGAACCTGCATGTCGATGCGCGACTTGTTCGGGCGTTCAACTAGAAGCGAGGCAACCATGGACACGCGAAATCCCGTCAGCACTGCGAACCTCATGGGGCATCCGATGCACCCGATCCTGATCACGCTGCCGATCGGGTTCTTCATCGCGACGCTGCTGTTCGACATCGTGTTCTGGCGCACAGGCACGGAGGCCTTCGCGACCGGCGCGCTGTGGCTGCTCGGCGCGGGCTTGGTCGGCGCGGCGCTGGCCGCCGTGACCGGCCTCATCGACTTCGCGGGCGATCGTCGCATTCGCAACATCAGCGACGCCTGGCAGCACGCCATCGGCAACGTGATCCTCGTGCTGCTCCAGCTGTTCAGCTTCTATCAGCGCTATCGCCACGGGAGCGCAGCGGTCGTGCCCATGGGGCTGATCCTCTCGCTCATCGCGGTCGGCATCATGGGGTTCACGGGCTGGAAGGGCGGCGAGCTCGTCTTCCGCCACCGCGTCGCGGTCTACGACGAGCCGCGGCCGTAGCGGGGCAGTCGTGTTACGCGGGGTGCCGACGCGAGCCGTCCACAGCATCGGCGACATCCGGGCGTTCTTCGACCAATGCGCCGCCACCGGCTTCGCCGAGCCGCATGGCGATCCGGATCGGCTGCTCGACTATCGGCTGCGGCTCGTGCGCCATCACGCGCGGGTCCGGCCGACCGACATCGTGCTCGATCTCGGCTGCGGCAGCGGACATCACCTGATCGGTCTCGCGCCGCACATCCGGCACGGGATCGGGGTCGATCTCTCGCCCGGCATGATCCGCCTTGCGCGAACGCGTCTCGCTGCCTCGACCCGCAAGGAGCATCTTCGCTTCGAGGTCGATGACGGCGCACGCCTGGGCGGCATCGACGCGGGGTCCATCGACCTCGCGATCTGCATCGGCGCCATCGAGCACATGATCGACAAGCGCGCCGTGCTGGCCAATGTTCACCGCGTGCTCAGGCCGGGCGGACGCTTCTTCTGTCTCGCGGCGGACGGCGCCTATGTCTGGTACCGGACCATCGCGCCGCTGCTCGGCCATTCGACCCGGCATCTCTCCAGCGACCGGTTCCTCGATCGCGACGCGTTCGTCCGCCTGCTCGACGCGGCCGGCTTCTCCGGCATCCAGGATGGCGCCTGGACCTTCGTGCCGCGCGGCGACATGCCTGCCCTCATCGGACCGCTGTTGGCGGGCTTGGCCGTCATCGGCCGCTGCATGTCGATCCGAGCGCTGCGCGGCGGGCTCTGGGTGTGTGCCCGGAAGCACTGAACGGCATCGCGGCGGCATTGACCCGCACGCGGCCGCTGGCATTCTCTCCGGGCGCACGCGCGAATCCCGGAGCCGGAACGATGCAGTGGCTGCTCGAGCAGGACGAGATCGATTGGGACGAGCTTTCGAACCTCTATCGCATCGCCCCGCTCGGCGAGAAGAGCGCCGCGGATCTGCGGCTCGTGTTCACCAACAGCCGCTTCAAGTGCTTCGTGGTCGACGCCGGCCGGCTGGTCGGCGTCGGGCGCGCCGTCGCGGATGGCGCCGACTGCTCCTACATCTGCGACGTCGCGGTGCATCCGGACTATCAGGGCCGCGGGCTCGGGCGCGACATCATCCTGCGCCTCAAGGAGCTCTCGGCCGGGCACAAGAAGATCATCCTCTATGCCAATCCGGGCACCGAGCCGTTCTATCGCCGGCTCGGCTTCCGCCCCATGCGCACCGCCATGGCGATCTTCGGCGACGAGGCGCGCGCCATCCGCACGGGGCTGGTCGAGGGCGATTGACGCTCAGGTCTTCGTGCTCGCGGGATCGATCGCGAGCGCGCCGTCGACGCGCGGCGTCCCACCGCCCGCGAGGCGCCGCAGCGCGCGCGTGACCGGCCGCTCGAAGGCGAGATGTACCGCGACTGCGAGCGCGATCGCGCCGGTCGTCGCAAGCCCGAGATAGAGCCACGGCGCCGCCGCGATATCGAGCTTCAGCCAGCCCGCACCCTGCAGCACGGCGCGCACCGGGATCGAGTGCAGCAGATAGAGTGCGTAAGAGGCTTCGCCGAGCAGCACGACGGGCCACCAATGCCGCGAGACGCAGAGCTGGCCGAACGCGGCGCCCGCCACCATCAGCACGGCCGGCAGTCCCCAGGTGAGGAAGCGCGTTCCCGAATAGCCCCAGTCCGGCCACGGCGCGAGCCAGAAGCCGACGAGGCCGGCGAGAATGAGGAGCCATCCGCCGATGGGCCGCAACCGCACGCCCTCGCGATAGGCGAGGCCGAGGCCCATGCCGAACACGAACTCCAGCAGCATCGGGTCGCACCAGAAGGCGAGCGGCTCCGGCAGGCTGACCAGCGTCCCGATCAGCACCGCGACGCCCAGCACCAGCGCGACCAGCGCCACGGCCACGCGTCGCGGCGCCACGATGGCGAGCGCGAACACCGCGTAGAACAGCATCTCGTAATTGAGCGTCCAGCCCTGCCCCACGACCGGCTGCATCACGCCGTCGGTTCGCGGCCACGGAATGAACACATAGGACGCGATGATGTGCTGCGCCGAATACGTGATCTTGTGGCCGGGCAGCGAGAAGGCGAGCGCCACATAGAGCGTCGTCACCAGCCAGTAGATCGGCACGATGCGGATCAGCCGCCGCACGAAGAACGCGGCCGGCCCGTCGCGCCGGCCGAACAGCGGCTCGCTCGCATAGACCATCACGAAGCCGGAGATGACGAAGAACAGGTCGACCCCGGCATTGCCGTAGCCGAGCCGTGGCAGCGCCGCGCCGAGGCCGAAGGTCCGCTGCAGGTCGAACTGAAAGTGGGACACCGCGACGGCCATCGCGGCGAGCGCGCGGAGAACCTGGATCGAGATGATGGTCTGCACGCGTTTGGCGCCCTGCGAGTCCCGGGTTGCCCATGCTGCGGAGTGGGACGCGGTCTGTCCAGCGCATGTGCGCTGATCGCCCGGCGAAAATCGCGGGTGCGGCGCGCTTCGCGATTGCGTGACGCGCGTCCGCGCGGATATCGTCGCGACCACCAACAAGAAGCTTCGAGGGACACGAGATGGCCAAGTTCGGGATCGGGCAGTCGGTGCGACGGGTGGAGGATCAGCGCTTCATCACGGGCCAGGGCCGCTATGTGGACGACATCACCCTGCCCGGCCTCTGCCACGGCGTGACCGTGCTCTCACCCCATGCGCACGCCCGCATCACGCGTGTCGACACCGCGAAGGCAAAGGCGGCGCCCGGCGTGCTGCTCGTGCTCACCGGGGCCGATGCGGTCGCCGACAAGCTCGGCGCCATCACGGCCCATGTCATGCCGGAGGACTTCGGCGCGCCCAAGGGCCACCGCGTATTCCAGCCGATCCTCAATGCCGAGAAGGTCCGCTTCGCGGGCGACCGCGTCGCCTTCGTGGTGGCCGAGACGCAGGCGCAGGCGCGCGACGCCGCCGACCTGATCGAGATCGACTACGAGCCGCTGCCCGCCGTGGTGCTGCTCGAGGACGCCGCAAAGCCGGACGCGCCGAAGGTGTGGGACGACTGCCCCGAAGGCAATGTCGCGTTCCGCCTGATGTTCGGCAACAAGGAAGCGACCGACGCCGCCTTCGCGGGCGCCAAGCACGTGGTCTCGCTGCGCGTCGAGAACAACCGGCTCGCGCCCGTCTCCATGGAGCCGCGCTGCGCCATCGGCGACTACAATGCGGCGGAGGATTTCTACACGATCTACACGTCTTCGCAGAATCCGCACGGCGTGCGCATGGAGATGTCGCATCTCTTCCACGTGGCCGAGAACCAGATCCGCGTGATCTCGCCGGACGTCGGCGGCGGCTTCGGCCTCAAGGGCGGCGCCTTCCCGGACGATGCGCTGGTGCTCTGGGCCTCGCGCCGCCTGCGCCGGCCCGTGAAATGGGTCGCGACCCGCGCCGAGAGCATGCTGACGGATCACTGCGGCCGCGACATCGTGCATTACGGCGAGATGGCGCTCGACGAGAACGGCAAGATCCTCGGCATCCGCCAGCAGTCGTTGTTCCAGATTGGCGCCTACTTCGTCGGCCCCGGCCTGGTGCCGGCCGCCTTCGCGCTGCGCTTCATCCCGGAAGCCTATGATGTGCAGAACATCCACATCATGACGACCGGGCTCTTCACCAACACGACGCAGACCGGCCCCTATCGCGGCGCCGGCCGCCCGGAAGCCGCCTACTTCACGGAGCGGCTGCTCGAGCATGCCGCGCGCGAGATCGGCATCGACCCCGCCGAGATCCGCCGCCGCAACCTGATTCCGCCCGCGAGACTTCCCTACTCGACGCCGACCTTCTGGACCTACGACTCGGGCGAGTTCGAGCGCGTGATGAACAAGGCGATCGAGCTCAGCGACTGGAAGGGCTTTGCGGCGCGCAAGAAGGCGAGCGAAAAGAACGGCAAGCTGCGCGGCCGCGCGGTGAGCTACTACATCGAGTTCGGCGGCATCTTCAACGACCGCATGGAGATCCGCTTCGATCCGGGCGGCAGCGTCACGGTGTTCGGCGGCACGCACTCGCATGGTCAGGGCCACGCCACCGTGTTTGCGCAGCTCGTGCACGACTGGCTCGGCGTGCCCTTCGACCAGATCCGCTACGTGCAGGGCGACACCGCGCAAGTCGCCATGGGCCGCGGCACCTACGGCGCGCGCAGCGCCGTCGTCGGCGGCAGCGCGCTCAAGCAGGCGGCCGACCGCATCATCGAGAAGGCGAAGCCCATGGCGGCCGCGCTGATCGAGGCGGACGCCAACGATCTCGAGTTCAAGGACGGCAGCTTCCGCGTGGTCGGCACCGACAAGGCGATCAACCTCGTCGATGTCGCGAAGGCGTCGTATGCGCCTATGGGCCCGTTGACCGCGAAGTTCGGCGTCGGTCTCGCGGCGGACGGCAACTTCAGCCCCGAGCCGCCCAGCCATCCGAACGGCTCGCATGTCTGCGAGCTCGAGGTCGATCCCGAGACCGGCGAAGTCACCATCGACCGCTATTACGTGGTCGATGATCTCGGCCGCGTGCTCAACCCGATGATCGTCATCGGCCAGATGCATGGCGGCGTCGCCCAGGGCATCGGCCAGGCGCTCTACGAGCACCAGGTCTATGACCGCGACTCCGGTCAGCTCCTCTCGGGCAGCTTCATGGATTATGCGATGCCGCGCGCCGACATGCTGCCGAGCTTCGAGACCGCGCTCGAGGAAGTGCCCTGCAAGACCAATCCGATCGGCGTGAAGGGCATTGGCGAGTCTGGCACCATCGGCGGTCCGCCTACGGTGATCAACGCGATCATCGATGCGCTCAAGCCGCTCGGCGTCGACCGCATCGACATGCCGGCGACACCGAACCGGGTGTGGCAGGCGATCCAGGGCGCGCGGGCGGGCGCGTGACGTCTACCCGTTCGTCCCCGCGAAAGCGGGGACCCAGCGAGCACGAGCAAGTGGCCCTGGATGCCCGCTTCCGCGGGCACGAACGGTGGTGGATCAGTCTCCTCGAGAATTGCGTCAACGTGCCGGCGCAGCCGACGCGGTGCGCTTGGCCAGAAGCTCCATCACCTCGGGCCGCTGGGTGTCGGCGTCCTTCGTGAGCATGCGCACCTTCGCGGTGTAGTCCTTCACCTTGGCGCTGTCGCCGACCTTCAGGGCCGCGTTCGCGGCGCCCACATAGGTCCCGAGCCGGTTCGGCTCCTTGACGAGCACGGCCTCGTACGCGGCGAGCGCTTCCTTAGCCTTGCCGCGCTCAAGCAGCATCGCGCCATAAAGCTCGCGCGCCGGCGCGAGCGGGCCGGGCGTGACCGGATGCTTCTCGGTCTTGTCCTCGGCATCCGCCGCGGCGCTCATGACGATGAGCGCCTCGTCATGCTTGCCCTGCCCGTAGAACATCCACGCCGTCGCCACCTGACGCTGAATGTCGACGATGTCGGACCAATAGGCATCCTTCGCGGCCCGCAGCTTCCCGCTCAGCTCGCCGAGCTTGTCGATGTCGGCCTGCGCCGCGGCGGGATCGCCGGACCGCGACGCGCCGATCGCACGCGCGAAATGCGTGATCGCATCCGCGTAGAGGTACTTCGTGGTGCGCGGCTTCAGAGCCGCGGCGGCTTTCCAATCGCCCCGCTCGATCGCATAGCGCGCCTCGCTCGCCGCGACCGCATAAGGTCCAGCAAAGCGGTCGATCTTGAAGTCGATCCTGGCGAGCTCCTCGACGACCGCCCGCGCCTTGTTGTCCTGGGCGAGCTGCAGATGCGCATAGACCAGGTAGTCCATGGCATGCGCCTGATCCGGCGTCTCACCGTCGGCCTTGGCGACACGCGCGGACTCGGCGTTGGAGACAATCGACTCCTTCCAATAGCCGACCCGCGTGAAGATGTGGGACGGCATGTGCTGGGCATGCGGCGCAGCCGGCGCGATCTTGGAGTAGCGCTTGGCCGCGTTGAGGCCTTTCTCGGCGATCGGCGGATAGTCGTAGAGATGGATCAGGTAGTGCGCGACGCCGGGATGCTGCGGCCGGCGCTTGAAGATCGGCTCGAGCAGCGCTGCGCCCTTGAGCTGATTGGCGTAGGTCTTGTCGCTCGGCGCCGCCGCGACATTGAGTGCGATCGCGTAGGAGATCTGCGCCTCGTCGTCCTTCGGATAGCGCTCCGCAAGCTGCTCCATCGCCTTGAGGTAGTTCTGCACGCGCGTGCGGTGATCGACCTTGTCGTAGTCGCGATACATGGCGGCGAGCGCGTCAATATAGTCGCGTTCGCGTTGCGTCTTCGCGCCGAGCGCCTGGCCCCTTTCGATTGCGGCGAGGCCGAGCGGAAGATTTGCAGCCGGCGGCGGGGCATGCGGATTGTAGAGCAGGCTCAGCGCGACGCCCCAGTGCGCCATCGCGCAGTCCGGATCCTTCTGAAGCACCTGCTCGAACGTGCGTTGCGACGAGCGATACCAGAACGAATGCTGGTACAGCATCGCCTGGTTGAAGAGCTTCTTCGCCGCCGGGGTACACGAGGTCTCGAAGTGCACTTGTCCGAGCTGCTTGTCCTTGCCGGCCGCGGTGGCCGGCTGCGCAGCCAATGTCGCGGCCACTGTGGCGGCGACCGTCAGGAGCTTGTGGGTCATGCTCTCCTCCCTGGACGCAGCAATGCTGCATGGCCCGCCGCATGTCTTTCAGGAGCCCGGGCGGCGCGACCGACAGAGCACTGCGACCGATGTGCCGAACCAGCGTGACACACCGTCATGGCGAAAATGCTGCGCCTCGCTGCCGCGCGAGTCAACGCACGCACCGGTACACAAATGTAGTGCCGGTGGTCCGTTACAGTGACTTCGATAATCGGAGGTACATCAGCGCAGTATCGGCCTCACGCCGATCTGCAGCGGTCGTTCGGCGCTAAGACGACGTGTCCTTTGGCATCGTCATGGTGCCCTCGAAGACGAAGCCGTCGGCACCGAACGCAAAGGTGGCGCCGCCCGTGAAGGCGGCCTTGAGAAAACGGAGGCCAGAGCCGGTCGAGGCCGGCGCCGTCGCCGGACCGGCATTGCTCTCGCGCCAGCTCAGGACGAGCTTTCCGCCTTCCACATGACACGCGCAGGCGACGACTCCGTCCGGCGTGCCGAGCGCGCCATGCTTCAAGGAATTCGTCGCGAGCTCGTTCAAGGCCATCGCGAGCGTGGTCGCGACGCGCGGGCTGATCGGGATCCGCGGCGCGTCGACGCGCAGCCGCTCCGCATTCGCGTAGGGCGCCAGACAGCGCGATATCAACTCCAGCAGGTCGCTGGTGCTCGGGCTCACGACAACGTCGGTCGCGCATGCGAGCGCGCCGACCCGCTCCAGGAGCCGCTGCTTGATCTCCGGAACGGACGTGCGCCCGTTGAAGGTCAGCATTACGAGCCCTTGAAAGATGGCCGTCATGTTCTTGATCCGGTGAACGAGCTCGCTGGCGACCTCAGCGGTCTGCTCCCGGAAGATCACCGCCAATCCGGACCGGATGGGCTCGATCGCGATGCTGAGCACTTTGCCGAGCACCGGCGAGCGCGCCGTCAGCGCGATCGGAAGACGATCGCGTGCCGCCGCCAGATGCGCCTCGTAGGCAGCACTGCCGACGGCTTGCGGAAACACGCTCCAGATGTTCAGGCCGAGGACGCCGGCGGCCGTCTGACCCCAGTGCGCGAGCGCAGTCTCGTTCGCGTAGACCAGCGTCCACTCATGATCCACGATGTAGATCGCGTCGCTGGTGTGGCGGAGAATTGCTCCCAGTTCGGCCGGCGCGGACAGGCGCGCGGCACCGACCTGGTCGTCACTCCGACCATGCACTCCGATGTCCGAGCTTTGATTCATGTCTCGCCGCGAACGCACCGCCGCGCCCAGCCCGTCCGGGCCATGGCGCGTAGCACCTTGTGCGTGCGCATATCCGCTCTCCCACTGGTCCGTGAGACTAGGCGGAGAAAACAATGTCTCGATATCTCATTTGATGGATTTCTGTCCGCATCGGATCGTTGGCTGATCACAGCTATCCAATTGATCTCACTTCGATTTTTCGGAAGCCTCTCAACGAGGCTCCAGATCGAGGTGAAGATAATTCGGATCGAACTCCGCGGCCGCGGACAGCCGGTCCCACCCCCCGATCTCCAGCCAGCCCTTGCGGACGCTGGCGAGCTTCCGCTTCTTCAACGTGCCGAGCGTACGGCTGGCATGCACGACCGAGAGCCCGCATGCGTCGGCGATATCGCGCTGAGTCAGGGGGAATGGGCACGCGAGACCGTCCGTCAGGCCGACGGCATCGAGCCGCAAGTAGACCTCGCAGAACAGATGCGCCACGCGACTGACGGCTGAGCGGCGCCCGAGCGAAACGATCCATTGTCGGTGAACCGAAGCATCGATGAGCGTGCTGAGCCACAGCATGCGGGTCAGATGCGGGGCCTGCCGGGTCAGATCGGTCAGACTTTGATGCGGCACCTGGGCGATACGGCACGGCGAAAGCGCCGCAACGCCGTGATCCATCTGCTTGATCAGATAGGAATGCAGGTCGACGAAATCGCCGGCCACGTGCACGGCGCTGACCTGGCGGCGCCCGTCCGGCAGCATCGTATAGCGGCAGCAGAACCCTTCCAGGACCAGCGAGCTGTTCGCCGGACGTGCCCCCTCGGACACGATGTCCTCGCCGCGCGAGAACTGTTTCGTGCCGACGATCAGCGACTCCAATCGCCGCCGTTCCCCTGGATTGAGCCGATCCCGAACCGCAAGCTTCTTGACGAGAGGGTTCTCTGCCATGGTTCCCCAGCCACCTATCCGCGCCCGGGCTACCCTAGCGACCCAATCCGTTCGGGCAAGGTGTGCCGCAATGAATCGGTGCTGTTCCGTTACGGTTCGCCCGCCATTCGCGGCGGCGAGCCGGGCGGGAAATCCGCGAAGCCGCGCTCGTGCGGTTTGAGCCCGCGCAGGTCCTGCACGACGCCGATCACCACGCCCTCACGTTCGATCGTGAAGGCGGTCCTGCCACGCAGCACGCGGTCGCAGTTCATGTTGGTCGGCGCGATGAAGAAGTCGGCCTGCAGCCAGTCGCCAGTCCAGCGGAATTGCGATCCCATGTGCTCGAAGGAGATCCGCTCGCCGCACACGCCCGCCGTGTAGCGCGCACGCCTGTCGCCCACATAGGCTTCGAGCCCCTTCACGGCCTCGGGCATGATGTTGACCCAGTAGTCCGTCGCATAGCGGCGCGAGGCGCCTTCGAGGCCGCCGACCAGGGAATTGAAGAACAGGTGCTGATGCGGATGCAGCGCGACGAGCTGCGCGGCTTGCCACACGAAGCCAGCCGCGAGGGCCGCGAAGCTGCTGCCGAGCGCCAGCGGCCCGAGCCGTTCGAGCGCGGCGAGACCGCGGTCGAAGCCGATGCCGGCCAGCACCGTCAGCGGCGGCACCACATACATGACATGCCGCATTCCCGTGAAAGCCGGCCCGTGCAGCGCGACGACGCACAGGACCGGGAACGCGGCCACGACGGCGACCAGCGCGATCTCGCGGCGCATGCGCGCGCACTCGCCTGCGGGCCGCGGCCACACCGCAGCCGCAAGCGCCAGCGCGACGCCTGCGAAGAGAATGAGCGGCAGCTTGATTGCGAGATAGGTCGGGATGTACCAGCGCGGCACCTGGTCCATGAGATAGACCTTGCCGGCCAGCATGGTCCTGATCTCGTAGTGGAAGTGCGCGAAGGCCCAGACGGCCTTGACGGGATTGAACAGCGCGAGCGAGGCCCAGGGCCACGACGCGATCATGATCACATAGGCGAGCGCCATCGCGGGCAGGAAACGCACGGTGGTCTGGCGAATGAAGCGCGCGCGCTCGCGCCACTCCTCGCTGTGCCGGAAGGCCTGCCACAGCACGACGACACCGAGATAGAACGGCAGCAGCAGCCCCATGGCGCGCAAGCCCAGCCCCGCGCCGAGCAGCAGGCCGAAGCCGAGCGTATCGCCCCAGGACGGCCGCGGCAGGCTGCGCGCCGCGCGCAGCAAGAAATAGACGGTGCCCATCATGGCGGCCGCGAACGGCACGTCCTTCGTGTGATTGAACATGCCGCCGTACCAGACGCCGCACAGCGTGAGCGCGACGCCGGCGATGAAGCCCGCGCGCGCGCCCGCGATCAGCCGCGCGGTCGCGATGGTCGCGACAATGCCGCCGATGCCGGTGATCGCGCTCAGCACATGGCGGATCTCATAGAGATCGAAGCTCGTCGCGCGCCCGATCATCGTCGACACGATGTCGAACAGGCCGCCGTAGAGGTAGAGATTCTTGTAGCCGAAGACGCTCTGGTCCGCGAAGCCGCTCCCGTAGTAGGCGAGGATCAGCTCGCCGTAGCGCTGCTGCACCTCCTCGTCATTGGAGATCGCATAATCGCCGAAGGTCGCGAGCGCGAGCGCGACCAGGCCGACGATCAGAACAGCACTCAGGATGTCGTATCGGTCGCGCGCAAGGCGCGACCGCAGCACGCTCAAGAAGCCCGGCATCGAAATCGACGAAGCCCCGCGGGACCGCGGCGGCGCATGCGCGCCGCCGAGCCGTTGCGGCTAGCCCTCCCCCTGTTCGCCGATCATTGTGCCGGCGTTGGCGTCATGGTGCAGCGAACCCAAGGCCCGCTGCAAGCCGCATGACGCACTTCCGCAAGGGAAGGCAGATCGTGTCGGGCGGTCGCGCGCCTCAGCGCACGAGACCAGGCGGCATATGGCGCCCGCGCCAGCCCTTCTTCTTGCCCTTGCCTTGCGCCCAACCCGGCGGGTAGGCGCTGTTGCCCCAGCCGACCTTCTCGCCATGGCCCCAGCCAGGCGGAGTATTGCCGGCCCAGCCCGGGCCGCCGCCCATGGACGCGCCGTGACCGCCGCCGCGGCCGCCCTTCGCGAAGGCGTCGCTCGCTGCGCCGAAGGCGATGGCGAGCGCCAATGCGCTGCCGATCGCAAGAGCTCGGTGGGATGTTCTCATCATGGCCTCCTCTGGATGCTCGTGATGGCGCGCAGCCTTCCGAGGCGGTGCGCCACCAGCGACAATCCGGGACTCACAAACCCTGTTCCGATCCGCGCTACCGGGCGTTGGAAGATTCACAGTCACGCGCCGTACGATGCATTGCACGGTATCCGGGCGCCGTTGCGGGCGTCTCGCGGGATGAACCGGCGCACGCCATGCACCGACGAACCTCTGGCCGCATCAGCGCGCGCCTGGAGAGCCTCATGATTCGTCCCCTGCCCGTCTGGCTTCTCGCGTGCTCGCTCTTGGCCGGCGCTGCCCAGGCGCAAACGCCCGCGCGGCCCGCGGAGGAATCGGTCCTCGCCCGGCTCACCGACATCGTTCCGCCCGAGCCGGGCCGGCAGGCCTGCTACACGCGCGCTTACGACAAGGCGCATCTCGCGCAGCACAAGCGTCAGCGCGTGACGCAGATCGCGTTCCTGCTACGCGTCGCGAGCTACGACTTCGAGGGACGCGCAAAACCCGAGAAGCTCGAGGAGCGCGTCCACTATCAGTTCGCCATGTCATTGAAGCGCCGCGGCGAGCGACGCATGCTCGTGACCTCGGGCGGCTGCTTCGGCGGCAAGGGCATCAGTTGCAGCGTCGATTGCGACGGCGGCGGCGTGACGCTCGAGCAGAGCGGCGAGTCCCTGCTCGTGCGCATCGCCGAGCACGGCATCAAAATGGAAGGCGACTGCGACGGCAAATCCGTGTGGGTGAACCCGGGAGCGGACGACAAGGTCTTCCGCGTCGAGAAGGCCGCGCCGGAGGCCTGCAAGGCGCTCGCGAAGGAGCTTGCGCCGTAGGGTGTGCTCAGCGCGCCGAGGTCGTTCAGTCAGGCAATGATTCAGATCGCGCTGAGCGCACGCGTGCGCTCGGCGGATCGATGCTTCTCACTCAACCGCAGACGCTCGGGCCGCCGAGCACACCCTACAAAGGATCAATCCACGATGACGTGCGGGCGGCGGCGCTCCAGCAGGCGCAGCACCAGCGGCGCGAGCAGCAGCGCGAAGCCGAGTGCCATCAGGGTCGCGACCAGCGTGTTGGCGAAGAAGATGTCGAGCGATCCCTTCGACATCAGCATCGACTGGCGGAATGCATCCTCGGCCTTGTCGCCGATGACGATCGCGAGCACCAGCGGCGCCAGCGGATAACTCAGCTTCTTGAACAGATAGCCGACGACGCCGAAGCCGAGCATCAACAGCACGTCGAGATACGAGTTCGACACCGAATAGGCGCCGACCGTGCAGATGATGAAGATGAGCGGCGCGATGATGAAGAACGGGATCCGCATCAGCGCCGCGAACACCGGCACGGTGACCAGCACCAGCACCACCGCGACGATGTTCGAGACATACATCGAGGCGATCAGCCCCCAGACGAAGCTCTTCTGCTCGATGAACAGCATCGGCCCCGGATTGAGGCCCCAGATCATCAGCCCGCCCATCATCACGGCCGCGGTCGCCGAGCCCGGGATGCCGAGCGAAAGCATGGGAAGCAGCGCGCTCGTTCCGGCCGAGTGGTCCGCGGTCTCGGGCGCGATGATGCCTTCGGGCTCGCCCTTGCCGAAATTCGCCCGGCGCGACGAGAGCCGCTTGGCGATGCCGTAGCTCATGAACGAGGCCGCGGTCGGCCCGCCCGGCGTAATGCCCATCCAGCAGCCGATCGCGGCGCTGCGCAGAAGCGTCCAGGCGTACCGCGGCAGGCCCGCGAGCGTGCGCAGCACCTCGCGCCATTCGATCCGGCTCGACACGCCCTTGGCGTGGATCTCCTCCTCCACGGCGATCAGCAATTCGCCGATGCCGAACAGGCCCATGACGGCGACCACGAAGCTGACGCCCTTCACGAGCTCGTCGACCCCCATGGTGAGCCGCACGCTGCCCGAAACCGTGTCGATGCCGATCGCCGCGATCGCAAAGCCGATCGCGAGCGAGACCACGGTCTTCATCGGGGGCGTGCCGCCGATGCCGACGAAGGACGCGAAGGCGAGGAAATAGACCGCGAAATATTCCGGCGGCCCGAAGGCGAGCGCGGCCTTCGCGACCCAGGCCGCGAGGAACGTGATCAGCACGACGCCGACGAGCGCGCCGAAGGCGGCCGAGCCGAAGGCGGTCGCGAGCGCCGCGGTCGGCTTGCCGTCGCGCGCCATCGGGTAGCCATCGAAGGTGGTCGCGACCGAGGACGGCTCGCCCGGAATGTTGAACAGGATCGAGGTGACCGAGCCGCCGAACAGCGCGCCCCAATACATGCTCGACAGCAGGATGATCGCCGACACCGGCGGCATGCCGAAGGTGAGCGGCAGCAGCAGCGACACGCCGTTCGGCGCGCCGAGACCCGGCAGCACGCCGACCAGGATGCCGAGCAGCACGCCGATCACCATCAGCGCGAGGTGATGCGCCGTCAGCGCGATGGTGAAGCCGTGCAGCAGCGAGTCGAAATTTTCCATCGCGGCGTCCGATCAGAACCCGAGCGCCTGCCCGAGCGCACCGTGCGGCAGCGAGACCTGGAACATGCGCTCGAACACCAGATAGAGCGCGAGCGGCGTCGCGCAGGCGAGCGCGCCCGCGCGCACGAGCGCGGCGCGACCGCGGCCGGCCACCGCCGCCAGCATGTAACCGAAGGCGGCGAGATACATGCCGATCAGCGGGATCGCCGCGACGAACACCACGGCCGGCACGAACAGCATGGCGAGGTGGCGCAGGTCCGCGGCCGTCACCGACACGCCCTGCGCCTCGAGCAAGCCACGCACCAGATTGCTGGCGCTGCCCGCGACGATGATCGCGCCCGTGAGGAACGGGAACGTCCCCGCGTCGACGCCCGCGGTCGACCAGCCTATGCCGTTCTCAAGGCTCGAGACCACGACCGCGGCGCCGAAGCTCCCGGTCAGCAGCGCCGTCGCGGTCTCGAGCATGCGTCGGGAGATCATCGGCCTATCGCATGTTTTCGTCAGAGCGAAACATCAACTCCGTTCGTCCCCGCGCAAGCGGGGACCCAGAGCCGCGAGCATGAGGTCGTGGCCTGGATGCCCGCTTTCGCGGGCACGAACGGAGCGTGAAGCAGTCGCATCAGACAATGCTCAGTTCACCAGCCAGCCGTTCTCCTGGGCGATCTTGTGCACCCGCTCGATATCCTCGGTGATGAACTTCTCGAAGTCCTTGCCGGCGAGGAACGTGTCGGTCTGCGAGGTGCGCTCGATATATTCCTTCCACTCGGGCGTGCCCTGCACCTTCTTCATCAGGTCCACGTAGAACGCCTGCTGGTCGGGCGTCACCTTGCCGGGCAGCCAGACGGTGCGCGGCTGCTGGAACTGGGTCACGGCGAGGCCGGCTTCCGAGCAGGTCGGGATGTCGCTCCAGCCTTCGGTGGCCGTGATCTTCGGCCCCTTGGCGAGCCGCTGCGTGGTGAACACGCAGAGCGGGCGCTGCGTGCCGCCGCGCCACTGGCCGAGGCTCTCGCTCGGATTGTTCACGTGCGAGTCGATGTGCCCGCCCGCGAGCTGCACGGCGGCCTCGGCGCCGCTCTTGAATGGAATATAGGTGAGCTTGACGCCCGCGGTCTTCTCGATGATGCGGGTCAGCACCTCGTCGGTGTCCTTCGACTGGGCGCCGCCCATCTTGAACTCGGCGCCCTTCGCGGCCTTGACGTAGTCGACCGGCGTCTTGAACGGCGAGTCCTGCTTCACCCAGAGCAAAAACTCGTCCTGCGCCATGGCGGCGATCGGCGTCAGGTCGGTGTGCTTGAACGCGACCTTGGAGACCATCGGCTGCTGCCAGGCGTTCGAGGTGCCGAAGATCACCTTGTGGGGATCGCCGGCGAGCGCCTTGCCATAGGTGTAGCCCTCGGCGCCGCTGCCGCCGCCCTTGTTCACCACCACGACGGGCTGGTCGGTCAGCTTGTACTTGGTGATGATGTTCTGGACCGTGCGCGCCAGATTGTCGGTGCCGCCGCCCGGGCCGGCCGTGGCGACGAACTCGATCGGCTTGGTCGGCTGCCAGGCCGCCTGCGCCGGCACCGCGAGCGCGGCCAGCGCGCACAACGTAAGAGTGGTTCGTTTCATCTGCTTCCTCCTCGGTCTCTTTTGTTCGTTGGCTATTCTTGTTGTCTTACGCGACGCGCTGGCGATCGCTTCCCTTCTCGCTCGCGACGAAGGCCTTCTCGCGCTCCAGCGCCTCGATCTCCTGCGCGTCGAACCCGTGCTCGCGCAGCACGGCGCGCGTGTCCTCGCCATAGAGCGGCGCGCCCTTGCGCACCTTCCCAGGCGTGCCTGAAAACTTCACCGGCAGCCCGACCGTCTTCACCTGGCCGAGTGTCGTGTGCGGCACCTCGACCACCATCTCGCGCGCCAGCGTCTGCGGATCGTCCAGCGCCTGCAGCATGTCATGCACCGGGCCGCAGGGCACGTTCTTCTCTTCCAGCGCGGCGAGCCAATGCGCCGCCGGCTGCTTGCGGAAATAGGCGCTCAGCTCCGCCTCGAGCTCCTTGAGGTGCCCCATGCGGTCGGCGCCGGTACGGAAGCGCGGATCCTGCGCAAGATGGCTCGCGCCCAGCGCTTCCAACATCAGCAGCCAGTTCTTCTGGTTGGCGCCGCCGACGACGATCCAGCCGTCGGACGCCTCGAACGCCTGATACGGCGCGTTGAGCGGATGCGCCGAGCCCATGGCGCGCGGCGCGACGCCGGTCGCGAGCGCGATCGCGCTCTGCCAGTAGGTCTGCACCAGCGCAGCCTCGTAGAGCGAGGTCTCGACCCACTGCCCTTCGCCCGTCTTCAGCCGATGCGTATAGGCCGCGAGGATGCCCATCGCGGCGAGAATGCCGCAGGTGATGTCCGAGAGCGGCGCGCCGCATTTCACGGGCGGGCCGTCCGGCGTCTCGCCCGTGAAGCTCATGATGCCGCTCATCGCCTGTGCGACGAGGTCGAAGCCCTTGCGGTGCTTGTAGGGGCCGGTGCGGCCGAAGCCCGAGAGCGAGCAGTAGATCAGCGCCGGATGCTCTTTGCGCAGCTCCTCGTAGCCGAAGCCGAGCCGCTCCATGGCGCCGGGCGCGAAGTTCTCGACCAGCACGTCGGCGCTCGCGATCAGCCTGCGCAAGATCTTCTTGCCGCCCTCGGTCTTGAGATCGAGCACGATGCCGCGCTTGTTGCGGTTCATCATCAGGAACGCCGCGGTCTCGTCGCCGATCTTGGGCGGGATCATGTGGCGCGAGTCGTCGCCCGCCGGCGACTTCTCGATCTTGATCACGTCGGCGCCCATGTCGGCGAGCATCAGCGTGCAGGTCGGCCCTGCCATCACGTGCGTGAGATCGACGACCTTCAGACCCGCGAGCGGGCCGCGCGCTTCCGGCTGCATCGAGTCTCCCATCATTCGCCGCTCCATTGCGGCGTGCGCTTGTTGAGGAACGCGTCCATGCCTTCGCGGAAGTCCCGGCTCATGTAGCACATGAGGATCAGGTCCTCCCCCTCCTCCCGCGTCAGCCGCCGCTGCAGCCGCGCCAGCGCCTGCTTGGTGGCGTTCAGCGTGAGCGGCGCATTGCCTGCGATCTGCCGCGCCAGCTCGTCGGCGCGCTTCGCCAGCGCGGCGCCGTCCTCCACGACCTCGTGCAGCAGGCCGACCTTGGCGCACTCCTCGGCGTCGAGCAGGCGCGCCGTGAAGATCAGGTCCTTCACGCGCGCCGGACCGACCAGCGCCGTGACGCGGCTGATGTTGGAGAGCGAGAGGCAGTTGCCGAGCGTGCGCGCGATCGGAAAGCCCATGCGGGTCGTGCGCGTGCCGATGCGCAGGTCGCAGCACGCCGCGATGCCGGCGCCGCCGCCCGTGCAGGCGCCGTTGATCGCCGCGATCACGGGCACGCGGCAGGTCTCGAGCACAGTCAGCACGCGGTCGATGCGCTGCTCGTAGTCGAGCGAGTCCTGCGGCGTCTTGAAGGCGCGGAACTGGTTGATGTCGGTGCCCGACGCGAAGGCCTTGTCGCCCGCGCCCTGCAGCACCAGCACCTTGATCGATTTGTCCTCGTTCGCCTGCGTGGCGATCGCGGCGAGCCGCTCGTACATCTCGAAGGTGAAGGCGTTGCGCGCCTGCGGGCGGTTGAAGGTGACCCAACCGATCCCGTCGCGCAGCTCATAAAGGATGTCCTCGGCGACTGCCGCGTCCTGCACCATTGGCTCCGTCCTGTCGCTACCCCGCGCGAATTTGAATGCAAAATGCCAGCGAGCACAAGCCCGCGCCGCAGATTTTTCTGGCCCGCGCCCGATTTTGCATGCAAAATCCGGCCATGCTGCATGGAGAGGTCGTTACCCGGCTGCGGGATCTGTTGCTCGAGGGTGCGGTTCCACCGGGCGCGCGCATTCCCGAACGGGAGCTCTGCGAGCGGTTCCAGATCTCGCGCACGCCGCTGCGCGAGGCGCTCAAGGTGCTGGCGGCCGAGGGCCTGGTGCTGCTGCTGCCGAACCGCGGCGCACGCGCCGCCAAGCTCACGCCGAAGGACCTGCAGGATCTGTTCGAGGTCTGCCAGGGCCTCGAGGCGCTGGCCGGCGAGCTCGCCTGCGAGCGCATCACCGACGACGAGATCGCCGCGATCCGCACCGCGCACGAGGCGATGGAGCGCCACTACGCCGACGGCGACCTCACGGGCTACTACCGCCGCAACCGCGAGATCCACGAGGCGATCGTCGCGGCGGCGCGCAACCCGGTGCTCTCCTCACTTTATGAGTCCGTCACCGCACGCATCCGCCGCGCCCGCTACGTGACGCCGATGACGCCGTCGCGCTGGGCGCTCGCCCTCTCGGAGCACGTCGCCATCCTCAACGCCCTCTCCCGCCGCGATGCCCTTGGCCTCTCCCACATCCTGCGCGCTCACTTGCGCCACAAGCGTCAGGAGGTGATCGAGGCTGGCTTTGCGGAGACGGAGTTGAATGGACGCGCGGAGACCGGGACAAACTCCGATCGTCATCCCGGCCGAGCGAAGCGAGAGCCGGGATCCATAACCCCAGTCTGACCGCATCACGATCACAGGGGCTATGGATCCCGGACAGCCGCTCCGCGGCTTCCGGGATGACGACAGAGTGCGCTGCGCGCTTTACACCGCCTCCGCGCTCACCAGCACGGCCGCGATGATGCAGGGCTCGTCGCCGCGCACGCTCCAGGAGTGGTTGGTGCCGCGCTGGACCAGGATGTCGCCCGGCTTCAGCAGCGTCTCGCCCTTGTCCATGATGGCGTAGATCTCGCCCTTCAGCACGATGATGTAATCGACCGTCGCGGTCTTGTGCATCATCGGGTCGGCCGAATGCGTGTCCTTGGCATGGCCGGCGCCGATCGACTCGAAGGCCGCGCGCGCGTCGGCGCTGTTGCGCCACGCCTTGTCGGGCGGAAACTCGACGATGCGCAGGATGGTGCCGGCTTTCGGCGGCTCGAGCCGCACCGGCCGCGAGACCGCATCGGCGCTGCCCGCATTGCTCGCCGGCGCGCTCGTGGTCTCCCACAGGTCGGTGAGCGCGAGGCCCGGCATCGACTCCATCTCCTTCACGTTCGGCGCATGGCCGTCCGAGAGGAATACCGACTTGCCGTCCTGGTCGTGGCCCGTCACCACGCGCCGCACTTTCCACACCATCACGCCTCTCCTCTTCTGATCTACAGCAGCACGGTCGCGAGCTTCGGCACGAAGATCACCAGCAGCAGCACCAGGAACATGATCACCGCGAAGGGAAACGCGCCCGCGAAAATGTCCTTCAGGCTGATGCGGCTCTCAGGCCCCAGCGTCGCCTTGATGACGAACACCGCGATACCGAAGGGCGGCGTCAGCAGTCCGATCTCGATCGCGAGCAGCGTCACGATGCCGAACCAAATCAGGTCGGTGCCGAAGCCGGTGAGCGCCGGCAGCACCAACGGGATCGTGATCAGCATGATCGAGCTGGAATCGAGGATCGTGCCGAGGATCAGCACCACGATCACGAACACGGCGAGCAGTCCTGGAAAGCCGAGGCCGGTATCGACGATCAGCGTGCGCAGCAGCTCGGTGACGCCCGAGATCGCCAGCATGCGCGAATAGAGGCTCGCCGCGATGATCAGGAAGCAGATCGCCGCCGTGATGTGCGCGGTCTCGACCAGCACGGTCCAGAGCCCGCCCCAGTCGAGCCGGCGCTTGGCGACCGCGATCAGCAGCGCGCCGGCCGCGCCGACAGCGCCGGCCTCCACCGGCGTGAACAGTCCGCCATAGATGCCGCCCAGCACCAGCACGACCAGCAGCACGATCGGCGCGAGCTTGCCGAACACCTCGCCGAAGCCCATCAGCGGCGGCTCGTCCACCACCTCCTCGCTGCGCTTGGCGTAGACCATCTCGGGCCGGATCGTCGCCATCAGCACGATGCCGACCGAATAGGCGAGCGCCAGCACGATGCCCGGGATCACGCCCGCGATGAACAGGTCGCCGATCGATTTCTCGGTGAGCACGCCGTAGAGGATGAGGAGCAAGCTCGGCGGGATCAGCATGCCGAGCACGGACGAGCCCGCGACCACGCCCACCGCGAAGCGCGCGTTGTAGCCGTGGCGCAGCATCTCGGGGACGGCCACCTTGGTGAAGACCGCCGCCGAGGCGATGCTGATGCCGGTGATCGCCGCGAACACCGCATTGGCCGCGACGGTCGCGACGCCGAGGCCGCCGCGGATCCGCCGCAGCATCTGGTTCGCGACCTCGAAAGTGTCCTTGCCGATGTCCGCAACCGCGACCAGCAGGCCCATCAGCACGAACAGCGGCACGACGCCGAACACATAGTCCGAGATGGCATCGTTCACGGCGAGCGCCAGCATGTTGGCCGCGATGCCGAAGTCCTCGCGGATCAGCCAGACGCCGATGAAGGAGAGCATGGCGAGCGCAATCGCCACATACATGCCGGCATAGATCAGCACCAGCATGAGGGCGACCGAAGCGAGCCCGATGACGGTGGCGTCGCTCATGAGACCGGCCGCGCCGGTGAAGTGAGTCCGCGGATGTGCCCCACCGCATTGATCAGGAACTGGATCGCCATCAGCGTGCAGCCCGCCATGATGATGACCTTGAGCGGCCCGGTCGGGATCTGGACGACGCCGGTCGAGCCATAGAACTCGTCGTTCTCGAAAGCCGCGACCGCCAGTGGCCAAGTGGTGGTAACGATCACGACGAAGAGCGCGAGGCCGATCAGGTCATAGACGAGCTGCATGAGATGGCCGACGCGCGGGGTGCGACGCTGGATCTGGCCGAGCAGCACGTCCGAGCGAGTGAGCCCGCCGGTGCGCAGCGTTTGCGGCAGCTGCAGGAACACGATGCCGACGATCGAGAACTGCACCATCTCGGGCACGCCGAGAATCGGCGCGTTGAAGGCCGCGCGCCCGATCACGTCGGCGCAGATCAGTCCCATGATGAACAGGATCCAGGCGGTGCCCACCGCCGCGAATACGGCGGTGATGCGCCCCATCGGCGACGGCGGCGCCGTCGCCTCCGCATGCCCTAGGACCGGCTCCATGACGCGCGCTATTCCTTGTCGAAGTCGCGCGGGAACTTGAAGCCGTTGGCGCGCACCGCGTCCATATAGGCGGCGAGCACCTTCTTCGCGTTCGGACCCGCCTGCTTTATCCAGTCGGTCGTCGGGTTCGGGATCGCCTTCACGAAGCGCTGCTGCTCGGCCGCGGGCAGCTCGACGAGCTTGCCGCCGCCCTTCACCCAGGCTTCTTTGGCGCCCGCGATGCGCGCGTTCTGCTCCGCCACATAGGCTTTGGCGTAAGCTTCCCTGCCCTTCTGGAACGCGGCCTTCACCTCGGCCGGCAGCTTGTCGTAGCGCGACTTGTTGACCGCGACCGCGCCCGCATACATGGCGCCCATGTTCGTCACCGTGAACTGCGGCGCGACCTCGTAGAGCTTCGCGGGCACCGCCGACGTGATGAACGCGATCGCGCCTTCATACACTCCGGTCTTGATGTCGTTGTAGAAGCTGTTCAGGCTGCCCTGCACGCCGACCGCGCCGGTGTTCTTGAACCAGGCGAGGTTCGGCCCGGCGCCGCCGATCTTGCGGCCGTTCATGTCCTCCATCTTCGCGATCGGGAAGGACGTGGCGAGCCCGTAATTGTCGATCGCGAAGCCCGCCAGATAGATCAGGCCGTACTTGTTCCACTCGGCTTTCAGCTCGGGCAGGTCCTGCACCTTGTCGATCGCGGCCGTCACCGTATCGGCGTCGGCCGGTCCGTAGGGCACGAAATAGGTGACGTTGTTGAGCGGCAGCTTCGAGGACTGGAACACGGTCGCGACGATGCCGAGATCCGAGATCCCCTGCTGCATGGTCTCGAGCTCGCTGCCGATCTTGGCGAGCGTGCCGCCATAAGCCTCGGTCCAGGCGATCTTGTATTTGCCGCTCTTGGCGAGCTCGGCATCGACGGTCGCCATGAACGACTCTTTCAGGTGCTTCACCCAGAGAAAGATCGGCGGATGCCCGGCCGCGACCGTCAGCTTGATGGTTTCCTGCGCGCGCGCCTGCGGCGGCGCCAGCAGCAGCGCAACGGCCGCAACTCCGCCTGCGATACGGTGAAATCTCATGGGCTGCTCCCTGACCGGCGCGAAGCAAGATCTGCGCGCGCTTGTTTTGATGGCCGCGACTATAGGGGCGACAAGGTTCCTTGACAAGAAATTGGACGGACGTCTAATAAAAAAATGCAGCCGTCGAGCGAACCCCAAGAGCGAAGGTCGACGCCGAAGAGCGAGCGCACCAAGGAGCGCATCCTGCGCGCCGCCGAGCGGCTGTTCGCCGAGCACGGCTTCGACGGCGTCTCGCTGCGCCAGATCGCGGCTGCCGCCGACGTCCAGCTCGCGCTGCTCAGCTATTACTTCGCGACCAAGGAAGGCCTCTACCGTGCGGTCTTCCGCCGTCGCATCGAGCCGATCGCCGAGGAGCGCCGGCGCCAGCTCCAGACCGTGATGGCGCGCAAGGACCCGCCGCCGCGCATCGAGGAGGTGCTCGACGCCCTCGCCCGCCCCTGGGTCGAGATCCGCGACAAGCGCGGCGGCAGCCATTATGCGCGGCTGATCGCGCGCGAGGTCGGCGATCCGCGCGAGGCGAAGCGCGGCATCGTGCGCGACATGCTCGATCCGATCGCGCGAGAGTTCATCGCCGCCATGGAGCTCGCCCTGCCCGACCGCCCGCGCGCCGAAGTGCACTGGGGCTATCACTTCTTCATCGGCGCGCTGCTGCTGCTGATGCTCAAGCCCGAGCGGCCGCAGCGCCTCTCCGGCAATCTCTGCAATATCGCGGACGGCGAGGCCGTCACGGCCGAGATCGTGCAGTTCTTCGCGCGCGCCCTGCGCGCCAGCGAGTCGAACGACAAGACGGCGCCGAAGCGGCGCGGCGCGAACGGGAGGAAGCCATGAAGCTCGTCACCTACACGACCGGGAACGGCGCGCGCGCCGGCGCGCTGATCGATAACGACACGCGCGTGGTCGATCTGCAGGCCGCGCACGAAGGCCGCCGCGGACAGGCGGCGCCGCAGCTCGCCTCGGTGCTGGCCCTCATCGAGGGCGACGCCCTCGACATGGCGCGGGACGCCTTGAAAGCCGCAAGCGGCAGCGCCGTGCTGGCGCGCGAGAGCGTGCGCCTGATGGCGCCGATCCCGCAACCGCCGCAAATGCGCGACTTCCTCTGCTTCGAGAAGCATCTGTTGCAGGCGTTCAAGGCCGCGCGCACGGTGCGCGCCCGCACGACGCCGGATCCCGACGCCGCCATGCGCGAGATGGAGGCGAAGGGCATCCTGGCGGTGCCGCAGGTCTGGTACGAGCGGCCGATCTCCTATCACCCGAACCGGCTCAACGTGATCGGTAATGACGACGAGGTGCACTGGCCGCGCTACTCGAAGCTGATGGATTTCGAGCTCGAGTTCGGCGCCTATATCGGCAAGCGCGGCCGCGACATTCCGAAGGATCGCGCCCGCGAGCACATCTTCGGCTACACGATCTTCAACGACTTCTCGGCGCGCGACGAGCAGACGCTCGAAATGCCGGGCCAGCTCGGCCCCGGCAAGGGCAAGGACTTCGACGGCGGCAACGCCATGGGCCCGTGCCTCGTCACCGCCGACGAGATCGGCGATCCCTACGCGCTGACGATGGTGGTCCGCGTCAACGGCGAGGAATGGGGCCGCGGCAATTCCGGCGAGATGAAGTGGCGCTTCGAGGACTGCATCGCCCACGTCTCGCGCTCCGAGACGCTCTATCCCGGCGAGTTCATGGGCTCCGGCACCGTTGGCAACGGCTGCGGCCTCGAGCACATGCGCTTTCTCAAGTCCGGTGACGTCGTCGAGCTCGAGGTCGAGAAGATCGGCGTGCTACGCAATCGCGTGCTCGCGAAATAACGAGTGGGAGGAGTGTATGGGACAGAAGATCCGCCGCATCGTCACGGGCCACGACGCCTCGGGCAAGTCGAACATCCTGATCAACGATCTCGCGCCCAATGCGACCGAGATCAAGGGCTGGCCCGGCCTGGTCGTCACCGAACTCTGGACCACCAACGAGATGCCGGTGAACAACAACGGCACCGACGACCAGGGCGCGCGGCCGATGCGCCACGATCCGACCCCGAGCGGCACCATCTTCCGCGTGGTCGAGTTTCCGCCCGAGTCGAAGACGCAAGGGATCGACGCCAAGGCGGCCTTCGAGCACCTCGGCAGCCACACCAAGCCGCGCGAGGAGGACTCGGCCAAGCACCCCTCGATGCACAAGACCAAGTCGATCGACTACCTGGTCGTGATTGCGGGCGAGATGTGGATGGTGATGGAGGACGGCGAGGTCCTGCTGCGCGCCGGCGACTGCATCGTCCAGCGCGGCACCAACCACGCCTGGGTCAACAAGACCGACAAGCCCTGCCTGCTCGCCGCGATCCTGATCGACGCGCAGGCGGCGCCGTGAGGTCTTGCCGGATAGAGGCACTGCCGCGCGCTCCCGCCTCTGATCCGTCACCCTGAGGCGCCCGGCGCAGCCCGGCCTCGGAGGGCGACCGCCCCGGCGGGG
>JAEYAU010000020.1 GCA_023404705.1 Pseudomonadota bacterium | reverse complement strand
GTGGCGCGCGAGCGCGCGCGCCATGAGGGTGGCTTGGCGCATCCAGCCATTGATGATGCGAAGGTCGCGGCGCGACCGGACGGCACGCGGGTCATCGGCTTCTAGCGCATCCAGCCATTCGGGCTCGAGCGCACGCGACTCCATCACACGACCGTGGTGAAGCGCATGGTCTCGGCGACCAGCCCCGGGCCGAACGACATGGCGAGACCGGCGGCGCTGCGCGGGGTCGCGCGCTGCAGCGCTTCGAGCACGAACATCACGGTGGCGGACGACATGTTGCCGTAGCGGGCGAGCACGTCACGCGAGGCGGCGAGCGCCGAGGGCGCGAGCTGGAGTGCGCGCTGCACGGCGTCGAGGATCGAGCGGCCTCCCGGATGCACGGCCCAGAGATCGATCGCGGCCGGCGAGGCGCCGTCGAGAATCTCCTCGAGGCCGCCGTTCAGGGCGTGGCGGATCGCACCGGGCACGCGCGGCGACAGCCCCATCTCGAAGCCGGTGTCGCGGATGTCCCATGTCATCAGCTCATCGGTCTCGGGCACCAGCAGGGCGCGGAAGCCTTCGATCGCGATGCCGTGCGGCTCGGATGTCACGAGGCACGCCGCGCAGCCGTCGGCGAAGAGCAGGAAGCCGAGCAGCGCCTCGAGATCCGTGGTCTCGCGCAGATGCAGCGTGCAGAGCTCGAGGTTGACGACGAGCACGCGCGAGGCGGGCTCCGAGCGCACGATGTGGCGCGCCACCTTCAGCGCGTTGATCGCCGCATAGCAGCCCATGAAGCCGATCAGCACGCGCTCGACCGAGCCCGAGAGGCCGCAGCGCTTGATGAGCTCCATATCGACGCCGGGCGCCGAGAAGCCGGTGCAGCTCGTGATCACCAGGTGGGTGACGCTGCTCAGATCCGCCCCCAGGCGTTCGACGGTCGCGGCGGCGAGCTCGGGCGCATGGGTCTCGAAGGCGCGCATGCGCTCGGCAGTGCTCGGGAAGCTGCCATTGCGCAGGTAGAAGTCCTCGATGTCCGCCATGCAGGAATAGCGATGCTCGATGCCGCACATCTCGACCATGCGCTCGAAGCGCGCGGTGCGCTCGGCGTCCTCGCGCAGCATGTCGCGACCGAAGCGCACGAAGCGCTCGTGTACGTCGCGAGACGGCACCGCCGTGGCGATGCGGTTGATATATGCGGTCGTCATGCGCCGGCCTTTCCGTCGTATGCGGCGAGACTTGCCGACATTACCGACGGACAAGCGCGATCAGGCGCTTTCGGCTGTTCAAATGGCCGTGATGGGAGCGCGCTTATGCGCTGGCGCGCTCGGTGCGGCGGGCGCCGAGCTCGACCGCACGGTCCGGGAGGGTGATGCGGAAGGTGGCGCCGATGGTGCCTTCCACCAGGCGGATCTCGCCGCCATGGGCGCGCACGAGATCGGCCGAGATCGCGAGGCCGAGGCCGCTGCCGCCCGTGCGGGTCGAGCCCTGGAATGCCTCGAACAGATGCGCGCGGGCCTTTTCGGGAACGCCCGGGCCGGTGTCGGCGACCTCGATCACCACCACGGCGCCCTCGCGCCGGCCCGTGATGCGCAGCTGATCGCGGCTCGGCTCGTTCGGTGCGCGCGCCTCGAGCGCCTGCACGGCATTGCGCGCCAGATTAAGGAGCACGCGGAAGAGCTGGTCCGGATCGGCGTCGACCTGCAAGCCGCGCTCCACCGCGTCGACCCAGCGGATGTTGCTCTCAGGCGTGAGGCCGAGGGTCTCGCGGATCTCGGCGACCAGGCTCTGCAGCGGCACGAGCCGGCGCTCGGGCGGCGGCTCCTGCACCTGGCCGTAGGAGAGCGTCGACTGGCAGAACTCGATGGCGCGCTCGAGCGTGCGCATCAGCTTCGGCGCGAAGCGCTGCACGGTCGGATCGGGCAGCGAGACGAGGCGATCGGAGATCAGCTGCGCGGAGGCGAGCAGGTTGCGCAGATCGTGGTTGATCTTCGACACCGCGAGGCCGAGCGCCGCGAGATGGCTCTTCTGTTGCAGCATGGAGGCGAGCTCGTGCTGCATGTCGGCGAGCTCGCGCTCGGCGCGGCCGATCTCGTCGCGGCGCGGGGACGGCCGGATGATGCGCGAGGGATTCTCGGGCGCGGCGCGGAACGCGACCATGTGCTCGGTGATGCGGCGCATCGGCCGCACGAAGTTGTAGTGCAGCGTGAGGTAGACGAGCGTCGCGGTGATCGCCGAGATGACCAACGAGAGCAGCAGGATGTTGATCGAGAAGCGATACATCGCGAGCTTGAGCGGCCCGACCGGCAACACGATCTCGACGAACTCACCGCCCATGGGTGCGGGGCCGACCGCACGGATCAGGTCGTGCTCGTCGCACCAGAACATGGTCTCGAAGGCTTCCATGATGGCGCGCATCGGCGAGGTGTTGCGCACGTCGACGTCCTGATGCACCGAGTCGGTGGCATCGGAGATCGCGAGCAGCCGGCGCTGCTGGCCGATCTTCATGGCGACCGCCTTGGCGCCGACCGCATCGAGGATTTGGCGCGTCAGGTCTTCCGGCACAGTGCCGCTCGGCGCGGCATCCAGCATCATAGCGGCGACATGCGCGGCCGCGAGCCGGTCCTTCAGCCAGGTGATGCGGAAATTGGCGATCGACGGCACATAGATCAGCACTTCCGCGATCATCACGAAGAGAACCGTGAGGACGAGGAGCTTGCCGGAAAGACCCAGCCGCGGGAAACGTCTCCGCGCTGCGCCGTTTGTGCCGCCCGAGTTCCCGTTCATATACCGACCTACCCTGACCCCACGTAATAGCTCACCCGAAACGGCGCAACAACGCGATGATTTTGCGCACCCAGGGGCTGGTCAGGCTGGGCGTGAAATACGTGATGGCAGCGCGTTTTCCGACCTCCGCGAGAGTCGGATAGGGCACCACGATGTCGAGCATGGCGCGAACCGTTAACCCTTGCGAGATGGCCAGGGTCCAGGTGGTGATCAGCTCGCCCGCATTCTTGCCGACGATCGTGACACCGAGGATTCGCCCGCGCTTGGCGGTCACGACCTTGATGTGGCCATGGGTCTCGCGCTCGGCCTGGGCGCGGTCGTTCTCGTGATAGGGCCAGCGTAGCACCCGAATGTTTCCGTACTGCTTCTTGGCCTCGGCTTCGGTGAGGCCGACCTGGGCGAGCTCGGGGTCCGTGAAGGTCACCCAGGGGATCGCGGACTCATTCACCTTGACGCGAAGACGGAACAGGGCGTTCCGGATCACGAGGCCGGCGTGATAGTTCGCGACATGGGTGAACTGCAGCCCACCCGCCGCATCGCCGATCGCGTAGACGCGCTTGTTGCTGGTGCGCAGGCCCTTGTCGACGACGATGCCCTTCGGGCCGTGCTTGATGCCGGCCGCGTCGAGATCGAGCGCCGCGACGTTGGGCGCGCGGCCGGTCGCGACCAGGAGGTCGCTCGCCTCGATCGTCTCCTCGCCGCCCTCGCGGTCGAGGATCACCCGCACCTTGTCGCCGGCGCGCTCGACGCGTGCGATCTTCACGCCCGCGCGAATGACGATGCCCTCGCGCGCGAGCTGGTCGAGCACGACCGCGGCGCATTCCAGGTCCTCCTTGGCGAGCGGCCGCACGGCCTCGAGCACGGTGACGTCCGCGCCGAGGCGGCGATGCGCCTGCGCCATCTCGAGGCCGATCGGGCCGCCGCCGATGATCACGAGATGCGACGGGCAGCGCGTGAGCTCGAACACGGTCTCATTGGTGAGATGCGGCACGTCGGCAAGGCCGGGGATCGGCGGCAGCGCGGGCGAGGATCCGGTCGCGATCACGAAGCGGCGCGCCTTGATCTCGGTTTCGCCGACCACCACGGTCGCCTTGTCCTTGAAGCGCGCCTCACCCTCGATCACGCGCACGCCGAGGCCGGTGAAACGCTCCTTGGAGTCGTTCGGCTCGATCGCCGCGATCACGCCCTTCACGTGGTTGTGGACGCGGCCGAAATTGACGATCGGGTGCGTGACCGCGACGCCGAAGGTCGGCGCATGCGCATAAGCCGCCACATGCTTGCCGGCCGCGAGCAGCGCCTTCGACGGGACGCAGCCGTAGTTGAGGCAGTCGCCGCCCATCTTTCCGCGCTCGATCAGCACGACGGGCACGCCGAAAGCTGCGGCGGCGGCCGCCACCGAGAGGCCGCCGGAGCCGGCGCCGATCACGCAGATGTCGGGAGTGAGCTGCTCGGCCATCCCCTCTCCTCAGGCTATGAGCCGGAGCGCGTCCCGCTTCAAAGGAATCGGACCGCGCTCCACCCCTTAAGTGGTCGCATTTTCTTGCGCCGAACCGGTGCCCACTTCGGCGGAAAATGCTCCAGGGACTATATCAGCCGCACGGATTTGGTTTGCGCGACCGGTGCCACTTGATGGCGACCGGGATGAGCGCGACGAAGCCGAGCACCAGGAAAGCCGCGAGCAGTTGCGGGGTGAACAGCATCTTGAGATCGAAGTCGAGGTGGCAGTCGGCGCGGCCGGCCGCGAGGCAGGCGCGATAGGCGTTCTCCTGCGCCGCGATGACGCTGTCGAGGCCGGCTCCGAGGAACGAGAACGCGAAGGTGCCCGGGATGATGCCGATGAGGGTAGCGGCCACGAACACCGGCAGCTTCACGCCAGCGAGCGCGGGCGCGAGATTGACCAGCCAGAACGGGAATGCCGGGACGAGGCGCAGGAACAGGAGATAGCTGAACGCATGGGCGCAGAAGCCCTGGGTCACCTTGGTGACGCGCGGTCCGGCGCCGCGCACCAGGGTCTCGCCAATGGCGCTGCGCGCGATCAGGAAGATGATGGTGGCGCCGATGGTGGCGCCGACGATCGCGGCGAGGCCGCCGACCGCCGCGCCGAACAGCACGCCGCCCGCCACCGTGAGGCAGACCGCGCCGGGCAGCGAGAGCGCCACCGCGACGATGTAGATGACCGTATAGGCGCCGACCGCCGTGATGCCATGCGCGGCGATAAAGCTCTCGATCGCCATGCGGTGGCGCACCAGCGTCTCGAGCGAGAGATGGCCGTGCAGGCCGCTGGCGAACACCGCGATCATCACGGCTGCGATCAGCGCGAGCGGCAGCAGCCGGCGCAGCGACAACGCGCGCGGAGCGGGCGCGGTCGTCACCGGCATTGTCGTGGGCCGCTGGTCGGCAGGCGCTGTCACGGGCTCCTCGGGGTTCGGCATATTCCAACGGAAACGGTCACCATCAGGTATACACGAGGGCCCCCCTTGGCGAAGGGGTCTCACCGGCATTTGACGCGCATTTGACGGGCACTCACACGGGCTTGCCGGGCGCGTGATCGACGGCCGTTGGGTTAATGCGGATGACGCTGGGGCGAGAGCGGTGTGTGGGTATTTGCGCGCTGAGGTCGCAAGACATGAGCGTCTCTGAAATGCCTACTCTGGGCTGCCCCGCCCTAGCCCTCCCCTGCAAGGGGGAGGGAGCGCGCGCGCGCTCGCCGCGCCGCCGAGAGAAGTCCTCGGCAGACCCGTGAAAACCCTTAACGGGCCTGTCCATTTCGGCTTTTCTGGCACCGCAAAACGGCCCCGCGTCGCATTGACTTGGCGTGGGCGCGTCCCTTATAAGCCGCGGGACTTCGAGCGCCGTTGGCCATCGGCCGGTTTTCGCTCACGCGACCCCGGCGCCGCTCATCCGGATGAATTCCCATAAGGCCGCCACCCGCGGAGAGTGAGACGTGAAACGGACCTATCAACCGAGCAAGCTCGTGCGCAAGCGCCGGCACGGCTTCCGTGCCCGAATGGCCACCAAGGGCGGTCAAAAGGTCCTCAACGCCCGCCGGTCTCGCGGACGCAAGCGGCTCAGCGCCTGATTTCCTCAGGATCCGTTCCGATGGAACGGCTCAAGCAGCGCGCGGACTTCCTTTCAGCCGCGTCCGGAGCGAAGGCCCCGGGCGCGGGTTTCGTGCTGCAGGCACGCGGACGGGACGATGACGGCCCTGCCCGCTTCGGCTTCACGGTGTCGCGCAAGGTCGGCACGGCCGTGGAGCGAAACCGGGTGCGCCGGCGCCTGCGCGAGATCGTGCGCCTGAATGCCACGGGTCGCGCGCGCGCGGGCCATGACTATGTGCTGATCGGCCGGCGCGCCGCACTCGCCCTGCCGTTCGATCGTTTGACCACCGAGTTCGAGACGGCGCTACGTCGTGTCCATGGGAAGCGAGCGGAGCGAGCCAGGACCGAGACGCCCCGATGTTGAATGACAAGAATACCCTGATCGCCATCCTGCTTTCGGCGCTCGTGCTGATCGGCTGGCAATACTTCATCGGCATGCCGCAGATGGAGAAGCAGCGCCAGCAACAGCAGGCGCAGCAGCAGGCCCAGCAGGGGCCGCAGACCCCCACCACGACGGCACAGCCCGGTCAGGCCACCGGCCCGCAGGCACCGGCCCAGCCCGGCGCGGCGCCGGCGCCCGGCCAGCCGAGCGTTCCGGGACAGTCCGGCGCGGCCGTTCCGGGCCAGACGATCACGCGTGAAGCCGCGGTGGCGGCCTCGCCGCGCATTCCGCTCGAGACGCCGCGCCTGAAAGGCTCGATCGCGCTCAAGGGCGGCCGCATCGACGATCTGGCGCTGGCTCATTATCGCGAGACCGTCGACCCGAAGTCGCCCGCGATCGTGCTGCTGTCGCCGTCGGGCGCGCCGCATCCGTTCTATGCGGAGTTCGGCTGGGTCGGCGTCGGCGGCGCCACCGTGAAGCTGCCGAATGCCGACACGGTTTGGACCCAGGAGGGCAGCGGCGCGCTCGCGGTCAATCGTCCGGTTACGCTCACCTGGAACAACGGCGAAGGCCTGACCTTCCGCCGGACGATCGCAGTGGACGAGAACTACCTGTTCACGATCAAGGACGAGGTGGCGAATGCCGGCAGCGCGCCGGTGACGCTGCATCCTTATGCGCTGGTCTCGCGTCACGGCACGCCGAAGACCGAAGGCTACTACATCCTGCACGAAGGCCTAGTCGGCGTGATGGGCAGCGAGGGCCTGCAGGAGCTCACCTACGCCAAGATCGAAGAGAAGAAGAGCGTGCCGTTCAACGTCACCAATGCGTGGCTCGGCATCACGGACAAGTATTGGGCCGCGGCGCTCGTGCCGGACACCAAGGCGAAGCTGCAGGCGCGTTTCTCGTTCGGCACGATCGGCACGCTGAAGACCTATCAGACCGACTATCTGCTCGACCCGGTCACGGTCGCGCCGGGCGCGACCGGCAGCGCCGATGCCCGGCTGTTCGCGGGCGCCAAGGAGGTCGCGATCGTCGACGGCTACGACAAGCAGCTCGGCCTCAACCGCTTCGAGCTGCTGATCGACTGGGGCATGTTCCACTTCATCACCAAGCCGCTGTTCCAGCTGATGGACTACATCTTCCGCTGGACCGGGAATTTCGGCTGGGCGATTCTGCTCGTCACGCTCCTCATCAAGATCGTCTTCCTGCCGCTCGCCAACAAGTCCTACGCCTCGATGGCGAAGATGAAGGCCGTGCAGCCGCAGCTCATGGCGATCCGCGACCGCTACGCGGACGACAAGATGAAGCAGCAGCAGGCCATGATGGAGCTCTACAAGAAAGAGCAGATCAATCCGCTCTCGGGCTGCCTGCCGATTCTGGTGCAGATCCCAGTGTTCTTCGCGCTCTACAAGGTGCTGTTCATCACCATCGAGATGCGCCATGCGCCGTTCATCGGCTGGATCCGGGATCTCTCGGCCGCGGACCCGACCAACGTGTTCAACCTGTTCGGGCTGATCCCGTTCGATCCGACCGTGCTGCCGGTGCTCGGGCCGTTCCTGCATATCGGCGTGTGGCCGCTCATCATGGGCGTGACCATGTGGGTGCAGATGAAGCTCAATCCGGCACCGCCGGATCCGACCCAGAAGATGCTGTTCGACTGGATGCCCGTGATGTTCACGTTCATGCTCGGCAGCTTCTCGGCCGGCCTCGTGATCTACTGGGCCTGGAACAACACGCTCTCGGTGCTGCAGCAGGCCTTCATCATGAACAAGCACGGCGCCAAGATCGAGCTCTGGGACAACGTGAAGTCGACCTTCGGGCTCGGGAAGAAGGACGCGAGTTAGCGGCGGGCGCAGCGGCCTCTGTGTTTAAGCCGTCACCCTGAGGTGCTCGCACGTTAGTGCGAGCCTCGAAGGGCGACGGCCCGGGCGCCGCAGCATGCTTCACTGAACCGCCCGGGCCGTTCATCCTTCGAGGCTCGGGCTTCGCCCTCGCACCTCAGGATGACGGTCGCAAGGGTCGGCGCTCACGGCGAGGCAGCTTGCGGCTCGCGCCGAAACTTGCGATCCGTCCTCCATGTCCACCTTCACGACCGATGAGATCGAAGCCGGACGGCGGCTGTTCACGAGTCCCTGGGACTTCGCGACGGCGGCGAGCTCGCTCGCCTCGCTGCCCGCGATGCAGGGGCTCGAGATCGCCTTCGCGGGACGATCCAATGTCGGCAAGTCGAGCCTCATCAACGCGCTCACGGGGCGCAAGGCGCTGGCGCGCACCTCGCATACGCCGGGGCGCACGCAGGAGCTGATCTTCTTCGCGCCGACGACGAATGCCGCGGGCGCCAAGGACTCGCTGCGCGTCGTCGACATGCCGGGCTACGGCTATGCGGAGGCGCCGAAGCAGAAGGCGAAGGCATGGACGGCGCTGATCCACGAGTATCTCGCGGGGCGCGCCAACCTGGCGCGCGTCTATGTGCTGATCGATGCGCGGCACGGGCTCAAGCCGACGGACGACGAGATCTTCAAGACGCTCGACAGCGCCGCCGTGAGCTATCAGATCGTGCTCACCAAGGCCGACAAGGCCGGCAAGGGCGAGCTCGCGGACCGCATCGCCGACACGCAGGCGCGGCTCGCCAAGCGCGCGGCCGCCTATCCGGAGGTGCTCGCCACCTCGTCACGTACCGGCGAGGGCATGCCGGAGCTGCGCGCCGCGATCGCGCGGCTCATCGCGGAGCGGAGCTGAACGGGCGCGAGAGGACGCGGCGGAGCGCGTCCACGATCTGCGCCAGCACGAGCCGGCGCAGCTGCGCGGGAATCGACAAGCCGTGATCGCTGCCGAGCCCGTCGATGAACGCGGGCAGCGCGTCCCGGCCCTGCGCGAAGCGGCCGACATCGCGATCCGCCTGGCGCATGGCGGCGCCGAGGGTCAGCCCGCGGTGATGCGCATGCAGTGCCGTGAGCATCCACTTGATCCGCGCGGTTTCGCCGAGCGCGGTCTCGTCACGCTCCCGCGCGGCCGGCCCGCAGCTACGGGTCGCCGAGGGCTCGCATCCGCGCAGGAACAGCGAAGCCGTGCCGCGGCGCGCCGGATCTCCTGACGAGCGTCGGGGCGTCGCCGCCATGGCGACCTCCGGAATGAGACTGGACATCGCAAACCCGCTCAGCGGGTGCGAAGGCCCTGCCGTGATGTGATGGGCTATGCTTGCCATAAGATCCCATTTAAGAGAACAAATCAAGTACAACATGGAAGCCGCAACGGATGCGCTCGCAGCCGCAACCGCGCTAGCGCGCCCCGCTTCGCACCAATGGCGCGAACAACAGCAGGACCCCGAGGGCACCGAGGATTGCGAAAGTCTCCATGAGGGAACTCCGGTCTTTGAAAGAAGAGCCGGACGATCCGCTTCGGGGAAAGCTGGACCGTCCGGCTGGACGTGGTCCGCGGGGGGACTAGGCCACGTCAGGGATGCAGGGCGACCTGCTGCAGCCGGGGAGGAGACTGCAGCGTGCGTGCGAGCTCGGAGAGGGAGAGCTCGAGCTCGCGAGGATCGACTTGGTCGGCCTGCATCAGGCTTTGGATCAGCGGGTCCGCCAGGACTTCCGCCAGATTCGGCTCGGGGTAGCAGGGCGTCATGGCTGCTCCTTGCATTCTCGAAATGGCTGCTTTCGTAAGATGGTCCTTGAAACCAGTGACAGGCGTTGTCAGTTGTGGTACCGATCGGTAACAAGGCAACGGTACTGACCGGTAACACCCCCGTCAAGCGGCATGACCCCAGTTAACGCCTTCGTGAAGCCCGCCTCGGGCGAGCAGTCCCTGGCCCCCAAGGGTCCCGACGAGCAGCGCCTGCCCCCGCGCGAGCGCATCCTCGTGGCGGCGACCGAGCTGTTCTATCGGCAGGGCATCCGCGCCGTGGGCGTCGAGGCGATCGCCGAGGCGGCCGGCACCAACAAGATGACGCTCTATCGGCACTTCGCGTCCAAGGACGAGCTGGTGGCCGAATGTCTGCGCCGCTTCGCGGGCCAGGTCGGCGAGAAGTGGCAGATGCTCGCCCAGAGCGTCCCCGATCCCAAGCAGCGACTGCGCTCCTGGCTGCGCGAGGTCACCCGCCGCGTGCTCGATCCGGAAGACCGCGGCTGCGCCCTGATCAACGCGGCCGTGGAGCTGCCCGAGAAGGATCATCCGGCGCGCAAGGCCGTCATGACCTTCAAGGGCGAGCAGCGCGAGCGCCTGATCCAGCTGTGCCGGGAGGCCGGCGCCCGCGATCCGGACGCGCTCGCCAACGAGCTGTTCCTGCTGATCGAGGGCGCGCGCGTCTGCTCGCAGAGCATGGGGCCCGCGGGGCCCTGCTGCCAGTTCGCGAGCCTCGCCGAGACCGTGCTCGGCTCGCACGGCGCCTGAGCGGCTTTCTTTCTTTTCCCCAGACAGGTTCCCACCGGTCGCGTTCGTGCGCTAAAAGCTCCGCCGAACGAGAGGAGATGCCATGACCGTATCGGCCCATGACCAGGCCCGGATCCTCATCGAGGCGCTGCCGCACATGCAGCGCTACGACGAAGAGATCGTCGTCGTGAAATACGGCGGCCATGCCATGGGGCACGAGGACATGGCGCGCTCGTTCGCGCGCGACATCGTGCTGCTGGAGCAGACCGCCATCAATCCGGTGGTGGTGCATGGCGGCGGGCCGCAGATCGGCGACATGCTCAAGCGGCTCGGCATCGAGTCGAAATTCGCGGGGGGCCTGCGCATCACCGATGCGGCCACGGTCGAGATCGTCGAGATGGTGCTGGCCGGCTCGATCAACAAGCAGCTCGTCGGCTTCGTCAATGCGGCGGGCGGCCGGGCCGTGGGGCTGACCGGCAAGGACGGCAACATGGTGACGGCGCGCAAGGTGAACCGCACCGTCGTCGATACCGAGTCGAACATCGAGAAGCTGGTCGATCTCGGCTTCGTGGGTGAGCCCGACAAGGTCGACACCACGGTGCTCGACCAGATCCTCGGCCGCGAGCTGATCCCGGTGCTGGCGCCGGTCGCGATCGCGGCGGACGGCGCCACCTACAATGTGAATGCCGACACCTTCGCGGGCGCCATCGCGGGCGCGCTGAAGGCGAAGCGCCTGCTGCTGCTCACCGACGTGCCGGGCGTGCTCGACAAGTCGAAGCAGCTGATCAAGGACCTGTCGGTCGACGATGCGCGCCGGCTGATCGCCGACGGCACCATCTCGGGCGGCATGATCCCCAAGGTCGAGACCTGCATCTATGCGCTCGAGCAGGGCGTGGAAGGCGTCGTCATCCTCGACGGCAAGGTGCCGCACGCGGTGCTGATCGAGCTGCTCACCGACGAAGGCGCCGGCACGCTGATGCACCGGTGAGGCTCTGGGCACCGTAGGGTGTGCAAAGCCGGCCGAGGCGCCGCGATGTTCGCTGCGATCGATCCGGCTTTGCGCACGCGTGCTGAGCCGCTGCAAGACGCGTGCGCACGCCGGATCATCGGCTGCGACTTCGTCAGGCGCTCGGGCCGGCGTGCACACCCTACGAAGGGCCTCACGCCGCGCGCTTCGCCACCACTTCCCGCATGGTCGCGCCCACGAGGTGGGCGCTCGGCGCGAGCGTCACGCCGGCGTCGCGCAATGCCGTGAGCTTGCTCTCGGCATCGGCGCGCGTGTCCTCGATGAGCGCGCCGGCGTGGCCCATGCGGCGCTGCTGCGGGGCGTGGCGGCCGACCACGAGAGCGACGACGGGCTTCTGCAGGCCGACGCGGCGGATGTAGTCGGCGGCCTGCTGCTCCTCGGTGCCGCCGATCTCGCCGATCAGCACCACGGCCTGCGTCTGCTGATCCGCGAAGAACAGCTCCAGCGCATCCGCGAAGCTCATGCCGTGCACGGGATCGCCGCCGATGCCGATGGTGGTGGACTGGCCGAGGCCTGACGCCGTGAGCTGCGCGATCACCTCGCTGGTGAGCGAGGCCGAGCGCGAGACGACGCCGACCGGCCCCGGACGCGCGCGGTCCGTCGCCATCACGCCGATCTGGCACACGCCCGGCGCCAGCACGCCCTGCGAGTTGGGGCCGACGAGGCGCGTGCGCGAGCCCGCGAGCGCGGCCCGCACGCGGATCATGTCGAGCACCGGCACACGCTCGGTGACCGACACGACCAGCGGCACCTCGGCCTCGATCGCCTCGATCATGGCGGCCGCGGCGCGGTCCGGCGGCACGAACACGGCGCTGGCCGTCGCGCGTGTATCACGCATCGCCTCGGCGACGTTGTCGAATACCGGCACGTCGAGATGGCTTCGGCCGCCGCGGCCCGGCGTGACGCCAGCTACGACCTTGGTGCCGTACTGGATCATGCGGTTGGTGTGATAGGTGCCGGCCCAGCCGGTCATGCCCTGCACCAGCAGCCGTGTCGTCTCGCCCACCAGGATGGTCATCAGGCCCTCCCCTGCGCAACCGCGACGGCGCGCGTCACGGCCTGCCACATGTCCGCGCACTCGGTGCTCGGCAGCTTGAAGTTGGCGAGGCGCAGGCGCGCCAGGTCCTCGTTGTTGCCGGTGACCCGCAGCACGATCGGCAGCGCGCGCGTGGCGCGGCGATACGTGATGCCGAGGGCCTCGACAATGGTGTCGCAGGGCTGCATGCCGCCGCCATAGACATTGACCAGCAGCACCTTGGTGCGCGGATTGTCGAGCACCAGCTTGATGCCCTGCGCGATGTCGAGGCTCTTCGCCGTCGTGCGGATGTCCATGAAGTTCGCGGGCGCGCCGCCGGCGGCACGCACCATGTCCAGCGTGGCGAGGCCGAGGCCGGCGCCGTTGCAGACGATGCCGATATCGCCGTCCATGGGCACGAAATTGATCTGGTGTTTCTGGGCGTGCAGCTCGGCGCGGTCCGCGTCGCCCTTCTGGTCGAGCTCGGCGAAATCGGCGTGGCGGAAGGCGGCGTTGTCGTCGGTGGTCAGCTTGGCGTCGAGCGCGATCCATTCGCGGTCGGCCGTCAGCACCAGCGGGTTGATCTCGAGCAGGCTGGCATCCAGCTCGACAAAAGCCTGGTGCAGGCGCGCCAGCAGGTCGCGCAGGCCGACGGCCTCGATCGGCGCGAGGCCGAGCGTGTTGCAGAAGGCGAGAATCTCGTGACGGTCACCCGCGAGGCCGAGGCGCAGGTGCTTTAGCGCCGACGCCTCGGGCAACGCGCCATCGGCGCCGGACGGAGCGATCGTCAGCACGATGGCCGCGCCCGCGAGATCGAGACTGAGCGCCACGTAGAATGCACGCGCGGGCGTGACGGCGCGCTCGATCAGCACCTTGCTGACAATTTCGCCGCCCGGCCCGGTCTGCGCCGTGGCGAGCGGCCGGCCGAGCAGCTCCCGCGCGATGGCACGCGCCTCCGCATGCGAGCGCGCGGCCCGCACGCCGCCGGCTGCCATGCGGTCGCCGGCACGGATCTGCGCCTTGACGAAGACGGACCCCAGCCGCATCGCGGCGGTCTCGGCCTCGGCGGGAGTCGTGACCACGATCCCGGGCGGTATCGGAACCGCGTAGCGCGACAGGAGCTTCTTGGCATCGCACTCCAGAACCTGCATGTGACCCTCCCTGCGGTTCACCGCCGCGTGTCGTTCTATGCGGCCACCACATTGGTCGGCTGGCCGGCCTGGAAATTCTCGATGTGTGTCACGAGCTGATCCCACAGTGTCTGCATGGCCTGCTCGCCGGCCCAGCCGACATGCGGCGTGACGATGACGTTCGGACGATCGAGGATCGCCGCGAAGGGATGATCCGCGGACGGCGGCTCGCCGCTCAGGCAATCGAAGCCGATGCCGGACACGAGGCCCTCGTCCAGCGCGCGCACGAGATCCTGCTCGACCACGAGACCGCCGCGCGCCGTGTTGATGAGCAGTGGGGCTTTCCGCATCTTGCGGAACTCGGCATAGCCTAGCATGTCGCGCGTGCCGGGCGTGAGCGGACAGTGCAGCGTGATGATGTCGCTCTGCGCCAGCACCTCGTCGAACGGGGTGTAGAGCGGACCGAGACCTTCGACGCCCTTGTGCGCCGCGAACAGTGTGCGCATGCCGAAGGCGCGCGCGATCTGCGCCACCGACTGGCCGATCGCGCCCTCGCCCATGATGCCGAGCGTGGCGCCCG
This sequence comes from Pseudomonadota bacterium, assembly GCA_023404705.1. Taxonomy (GTDB): domain Bacteria; phylum Pseudomonadota; class Alphaproteobacteria; order Rhizobiales; family Xanthobacteraceae; genus FEB-22. Next base: position 36,653 of record JAEYAU010000020.1, on the reverse strand, counting down.
CGAGCTCGCGGATCGGATGCGCGAAGAAGCAGAACTGGCCGGACTTCTGCCATGCGCCATCGATGACTGCCTGGCGATAGCCCACGATGTTTCGCCGCAGTGCCAGCATCAAGGCAAAGGTGTGCTCCGGCACCGTGTTCACGGCATAGCCGCGCACGTTGGAGACGACGATGCCGCGTCGGCGGCAGGCCTCCTGGTCGATCACATCATAGCCGGTGGCCGCGACGCCGATCATGCGCAGGTGCGGCAGCCGGACGAGATCGCTGCCGCGGATCGGCACCTTGTTGGTGATCGCGATGGTGGCGTCGGCGAGGCGCTCGACGACCTCGTCGGGACGCGTTGCGCCATGCGCGACCCATTCATGTGGGAAGCGGGGCCGCGTGATGTTCACGCTCGGGCCCATGGTGTCGCGGTCGAGAAAGACGATGCGAGGCGTCATTGGCTCACCCGTGCAGCACGCGTGTGGGCGCCGGCGTCTCGACAGGGAACGTCGGCTCCGGGAAGGTCGGGTAGAGATGCAGCGAGCGGCCGAGCTGCTGCACCAGCGCGAGCACCACATCCATGGTGGGCGTCGCGACGCCGGCGAGCCGTCCCATCTCCTGCACCGAGGTGAGCAGCGCGTCGATCTCCATGGGGCGGCCACTCTCGAGGTCCTGCAGCATCGAGGTGCGGTGCGCGCCGACCTTGGCGGCGCCATTGATGCGGCGCTGGAGATCGACGCGGAACGAGGCGCCGTACCACTGCGCGATCTCCTGCGCCTCGGTCATCATGCGCACGCAGAGCGCGCGCAGGTCCGGCTGCGTGGTGACGATGTCGAGGGTCGCGCGGGTGAGCGCGCTGATCGGGTTGAAGCAAAGATTGCCCCAGAGCTTGAGCCAGATCTCGCTGCGGATGTCGTCGAGCACCGGCGCTGAGAAGCCGGCGGCGGTGAACACCTCGCCGAGCCTGCGCGTTCGCTCGGACTTGGAACCATCGGGCTCGCCGAGCGAGAACTTGTCGCCGTAGATGTGCTTGACCACGCCGGGGCTGGCGATCTCGGTCGCCGGATAGACGACGCAGCCGATCGCGCGCTCGGGGCCGATCGCCGACCATTGGCGGCTGCCCGGGTCGACGGTCTCGAGCCGGATATTGTCGAAGCGGCGGTCGAGCCCGTAGGTGTACCACCAGGGCACGCCGTTCTGGCCGGTGACCACCGCCGTCTCCTCGCCGAGCAGCGGACGCATGGCCTCGGCGGCTTCCCAGGCCTGATGCGCCTTGAGGCAGACGATCACGTAGTCCTGCGGCCCGAGCTCGGCCGGATTATTGGTCGCGCGCGGCGCGCAGATGCGCTCCTCGCCGTCGATGAGGAGCTTGAGCCCGCTCTTCTGGATGGCAGCGAGATGCGGGCCGCGCGCGACGAGCGAGAGCTCCACCTCGTCGACGCGGCTCAGCCCCGCCGCCAGATATCCCCCGATCGCCCCTGCCCCGTAGATACAGACTTTCATGGCGACCTCCGTGATGCGGGTTAGCGAAGATTTCGATCAATTCGCACCAACACCCGTTCGTCCCCGCGAAAGCGGGGACCCAGAGGCATCGGTATGTGGCCCTGGATGCCCGCTTTCGCGGGCACGAACGGAGTGTGGGGTCGGCGTCATTGCTACGCGACCTTGCCGAGTTGCAGTTGCGGCGCGGTGGCGCGGAAGTATTCCTGCGCAGCGCCGACGCCGGAGCCGGGGCGCACGTCGATGCCGACATCGCGCAGCGCCATCTCGACGCCGGCGAGCGCCTGCAGGACCATCAGCTCGTTGATGTGCCCGAGATGGCCGATGCGGAAGACGCGGCCCGCCACCTTGGAGAGGCCGACGCCGAGCGAGAGCCGGTAGCGAAAGTAAGCGGTCTTCACGACGTCGTCGCTGTTGTGGCCCTTCGGTACGACGACAGCCGAGACCGTGTCGGACTGCCACTTCGGCTCCTTGGCGCAGAGCGTGAGGCCCCATTCGGCGACCGCGTGGCGCACGCTCTCGGCCATGCGGTTGTGGCGCGCGAAGACATTGTCGAGGCCTTCGGCGAGCAGCATGTCGACCGAGGCGCGCAAGCCTCGCAGCAGCGTGGTCGCGGGCGTGTAGGGGAAATAGCCGTCGCGGTTGGTGCGGATCATGTCCGCGAAGTCGAAGAAGCAGCGCGGGCACTTCGCGGTCTTCGCGGCTTCGAGCGCCTTCGGGCTCACGGCCACGATGGCGAGACCGGTCGGCAGCATGAAGCCCTTCTGCGAGCCGGAGACCGCAACGTCGACGCCCCACTCGTCCATGCGGAAGTCGATGCTGGCGATGGAGCTGACGCCGTCCACCATCAGCAGCGCCGGATGGTTCGCGGCATCGAGCGCCGCACGCACGCCCGCGACATCGCTGGTCACGCCGGTGGCGGTCTCGTTGTGGCAGACCAGCACGGCCTTGATCTTGTGCGGCTTGTCGGCGGCGAGCTTCTCGGCGAAGACATCACCCGAGGCGCCCTCGCCCCACTCAACCTGCACGGCATCGACGTCGAGGCCGTGGCGCTGGCAGAGATCCGTCCACAGATGCGAGAACTGCCCGAACACCGCGATCAGCACGCGGTCGCCGGGCGAGAGCGTATTGGTGATCGCGGCTTCCCAGCCGCCGGTGCCGGAGCCCGGGAACAGGAACACCTGGCCCTTCTCGGTCTTGAAGACCTTCTTCAGGTCGCGGAAGAGCGGCAGCGTGAAGGCCGGGAAATCGGGCGCGCGCTGATCCTCGAGCGGAATGTCCATGGCCTGGCGCACGCCGAACGGCATGTTGGTCGGACCGGGAATGAAGAGGCTGTGGAATCCGGACATTCGTGTCTCCCTGGGATCAGTCGATGTTCTGGTTGGCGTATCGGGTCGGATAGATCGGGAAGCGCTCGCACAGGCGAATCGCCTGCGCCTTCACGCGCGCCTCGACCTGCGCGTTTCCTTCGGCGCCGTTCGCGGCGAGTCCGTCGAGCACCTCGACGATGAGGCGGCCGACTTCGCGGAATTCGGCGACGCCGAAACCGCGCGTGGTCGCGGCCGGCGTGCCGAGACGCACGCCCGATGTCACGGTCGGCTTCTCGGGATCGAAGGGAATGCCATTCTTGTTGCAGGTGATGTGCGCGCGGCCGAGGCTCTTCTCGGCGATGTCGCCGGTGAGCTTCTTCGGCCTCAGGTCGAGCAGCAGGAGGTGCGTATCGGTGCCCCCGCTGACCAGGTCGTAGCCGGCCGACCGCAGCACCTCGCCCAAGGCCTTGCAGTTCTCGACGACGGCGCGCGCGTAAGTCTTGAATGACGGCTGCAGCGCCTCGCCGAAGGCGGCTGCTTTCGCAGCAATGATGTGCATCAGCGGACCGCCCTGCAGGCCCGGGAAGACCGCCGAATTGATCTTCTTCGCAATCTCGGGATCGTTGGTCAGCACCATGCCGCCGCGCGGGCCGCGCAAGGTCTTGTGCGTCGTGGTCGTCACCACATGGGCATGCGGCAGCGGGCTCGGATGCACGCCGCCTGCGACTAAGCCTGAGAAATGCGCCATGTCGACCATGAGGATGGCGCCGACCTCGTCCGCGATGGCGCGGAAGGCCGCGAAGTCGATGACGCGCGGATAGGCGGAGCCGCCCGCGATGATGATGCGCGGGCGGTAGTCGCGCGCGAGGCGTGCCACGGCTTCGATGTCGATGCGGTGATCGTCCGCGCGTACGCCGTAGTGCACGGCGTTGAACCACTTGCCCGAAAGATTGGGCGCGGCGCCGTGGGTGAGATGGCCGCCGGAGGCGAGCGAGAGACCGAGGATGGTGTCGCCGGGCTTCGCCAGCGCGAGCAGCACGGACTGGTTCGCCTGGCTGCCCGAGCTCGGCTGCACATTGGCGAAGCCGCAATCGAACACCGCCTTGGCGCGCTCGATGGCGAGCGTCTCGGTCTCGTCGACGAACTGGCAGCCGCCGTAATAGCGCCGGCCCGGATAGCCCTCGGCGTATTTGTTGGTGAGCGCGGAGCCCGCGGCCTCGAGCACGGCGCGGCTGACAATGTTCTCCGAGGCGATCAGCTCGATCTCGTGTCGCTGCCGGTCCGTCTCGCGATCGATGGTGGCGGCGAGCTCCGGATCGGTCCGATGCAGGCCATGCGCGAAGAACTCGTCGGAACGCGCGAAATCGAGTCCGGTCACCTGCTGCATCGGCACATTCCTCGGCGGGTCAGACCTATCCTAACGTCTGGAATAATTTATTCCAAGTCCTTTTCCCGTACAATGGAAATGTTTTCCAAAATAACGCGGATGGCAGGGCTTGTCATCCCGGACATTTCGTCATTGCTGGACGAAAGCGTGCGGGCCTGCGAGGACTAGGGACGGCGCCGCGCGGCAGGCCTTAGGATTGCGAGATGGCTGGACGACCCAAATCCACGCGAACGGCTCCGGCCGAATCCGGGCTGCCGGGACATCTGGCGGGCTCCGTGCAGGCGCTCGAACGCGGCCTGCATCTCCTCACCGTGATCGCGGAAGCGGATGGCCTCTCGCTCACCAGCATCGCGCAGCGCGCCGGCATCGCGCCGTCCACGGCGCACCGCATCCTGCACACGCTCAAGGCCGGCGGCTTCGTCCAATATGACGATGCGCGCGGCGGATACCTGATCGGCGTGCAGGCGTTCCGCACCGGCAGCGCCTTCCTGCGCAACCGCAAGCTCGCAGATGTCGGCCGCAGCACCATGCGAGCGCTGACGGAGGCGAGCGGCGAGACCGTGAACATGGGCATCGAGATCGAAGGCCATGTGGTGTTCATCTCGCAAGTCGAGAGTCACCAGTCGATCCGCGCCTTTCATCGCCCGGGCGCGCGCGGACCGATGCACGCGTCGAGCCTCGGCAAGGCCATCATGGGTTCGCTGTCGGAAACGGATGTCTCGCAGCGGCTGCACCGCGTCGGGCTTACCAAATACACGGCGCGCACGATCGTCGATCCCGAGGCGCTGCTCGCGGATCTCGCGCTGACGCGCCGGCGCGGCTGGGCGATCGACGACGAGGAGCAGGCCGAAGGCCTGCGCTGCGTCGGCGCGCCGGTCTACAACGAGCATGGCGAGGTGATCGGCGCGATCTCGGTCTCGGGCCCCACGGTGCGCATGAGCGACGAGCGGCTGGGCGAGCTGGGCCCGATGGTGAAGCGCGCGGCCGCCGAGATCACCGAGAAGGTTGGCGGGCGTCCGCCGCGCTGAGCTCCGCGGCCGCGACCTCGGCGGGCTCGGGCTCCCAAACCGGGGCCGGACGGCCGGCACGGCGGCAGGCGGCCGTCACCGTATTGGCCAGCAAACACGCGATTGTCATGGGTCCGACGCCGCCCGGCACGGGCGTGATGGCGCCCGCGACCGCGCTCGCATCCGCGGCCACATCGCCGACCAGGCCGGTCGTTCCGTCCACGCGCTGCACTCGGTTGATACCCACGTCGATCACGGTCGCGCCGGGCTTGATCCAGTCGGCCTGCACGAATTCGGGCTTGCCCACTGCGGCGACCAGGATGTCGGCGCGCCGGCACTGCGCCGCGAGATCGCGGGTGCGCGAATGCGCGATCGTCACCGTGCAGTCCTCGTTGAGCAGCAGCTGCGCCATCGGGCGGCCCACGATGGTGGAACGGCCGAGCACCACGGCATTGAGGCCCGCGAGCTCGAGCAGGTGCTCGCGCAGCAGCAGCAGGCAGCCGAGCGGGGTACACGGCGCAAGACCGCGCGCGCTGTCGCCACTCGCGAGCAGCCCCGCATTGAGCGGATGAAAGCCGTCGACGTCCTTGGTGGGGTCGATCTCGCGTAGCACGTCGGCACTGCGGACGTGCGGCGGTAAGGGAAGCTGCACCAGGATCCCGTGCACCGAGTCGTCCGCATTGAGACGGCGGATCAACGCGATCAGGGCCTCGGCGCTCGTGGCGTGCGGCAAGCGGTGATCGACGGCGCGAATGCCAGCCGCCTGCGCCTGGCGCGACTTGCTCTTCACATAGACCTGGCTCGCCGGGTCGTCGCCGGCCAGGACCACGGCGAGGCCGGGCGTCACGCTCTCCTGCGCAACGAGCCGCGCGGTTTCGATGCGCACATGCTCGCGCAGCGCGGCCGCGCAGGCGGCACCGTCGATCAGCTGCGCGGACATCGGATCACTCTCCCAATCGCGCTCGCAGAGGTGCCGGTTTCGCAAGACCGCGGCACGGCTTTGCAAAGGCGGCAGCCGCGGTTGCTGCTCCGCGTGCCTACCAAGCGGCCTTGCGATCCGGCGCGCCACGAATCTCGGGGTGCAGCGCCTGGCCTGTCAGCTTGTAGGAGGCGGGGTGGCACCATGAGCTCGGATGAGAGGAATTGTGGAAGTCATTTCCATCGAGTGCTTGCCTCTGCGTCAATTCTGGTATAATGTATTCCTGACGTCAAGGCAGCGTCTCCTCCCGCGCCGTCGCATTCATCCCCTCCGCGACTTGCGCGACCTCGAGCCGGCACGCACGGGCGCGTGTCGGCTCTTCTTTCTCAGGTCTCGGCTTGTCAGGCGCGGCCGAAAGGTCCGACATCAGTCCGATCGATTCGGCAGCCGTGATGATCGAGTTTCCATTCATGCTTCCTCGCCGGCACGCCGGACGCGCAGCTCTGCTCGCGCTGTTGATCGCGGCGCCAGCGACCACCGCGCAGGCGGACCTGCAGCTCTGCAACAAGACGAGCTACGTGCTCGAGGCCGTGCTGGGGCTCGAGGACAAGGGCGCAGCCGCGACGCGCGGCTGGTTCCGCATCGATCCGGGCCAGTGCCGCAGCGTGCTCGCGGGCAAGATCGAGGCCGAGAAGCTCTACGTGCATGCGCGCGCTCTGCCGGTCTATGGCGCTTCGCCGCTGCCGCAGGCCGGGCATGCGGACCTCTGCATCGCGGATGGCAATTTCGTGATCGCGGGCACCAGCACCTGCAACACGCGGCGTGGACAACGCCTCGCGCGCTTCACGGCGATCAAGCCGTCCGAGACCGATCAGGGCCTCGCGGCCAATCTCGCGGAGGAAGCCGAATATTCCCCCGAGCAGGCGCGGCTCGCGGGCGTGCAGCGCCTGCTCGTGATCGCGGGCTACGACGCGAATCCGATCGACGGACTGGAAGGCAAGAAGACCACGGCGGCGCTCGATCAGTTTCTCAGAGATCGCAAGCTCGGCAGCGAGGTCGCGAACCAGGCGAATTTCTTCGATGTGCTGCTCGATGCCGTGAAGACCGCCGAGGGCGTCGGCTTCTCATGGTGCAACGAGACCTCGCATACCGTCATGGCGGCGCTCGGACAGGAGAACGAGGGCACGGTGACGACGCGCGGCTGGTATCGCCTCGATCCCGGCAAATGCGTGAAGCCCGAGGTGAGCGGCAAGCCGCGGCGGCTCTACAGCTTCGGCGAGGCGGTGGACAAGGACGGGCATGCGATCCGCCGCGGCGACAAGGCCCTGGCCTGGGGCGGCGGCATCGCGTTCTGCACGCGCCCGGCGCGCTTCGAGCTCAGCGAGCACGGCGACTGCGCGGGGCGCGGCCTCAATCAGACGGGATTTGCGACGATCGATCTTGCGGGCCGCATGGGCGCGACCGTACGCTTCAGGGATTAGCGCGTGATCCCGAGAAGTGGGAACCGGTTTTCGGGATCATGCGCAATCGAAAGGCTCAGCGTGCGACCGTCGCGCTGTAGGCAGCCGGTACGGCGATCGCGCCGTTCTGGCCGGTGAGCTGGCCCGGCTTGGCATTGGCCATGAACAGCACGGCGCCCGCGAACAGGCTGCCGAAGCAGATCCCGATCAGTGCCGCCGTTCCGAAAGTCACGTAGCTTCCCGTTCTGCCCATGTGGGTCCCCTGGATTTTGTGGCGCCGTACGAGTCCCGCTCAAGTCAGCAAGGGGCTAGCGCCATGCCATCTCTCGGGGCGTCGGACCATTGCGGTTCCGACGACTCGCATTCGCCCTCGGTACGCATGCCGCGCATGCGTCACGCATACGCCAGCAGAGTGCGATTCGAGGGAAACGACCGAAAGTCGTCGGAAAAGGTCCTGGGGCCCGATTGTGGCGAGACCGTGATGACTATACCAAGGCATACAAGTTCGAATTTACCATTTGGTTCCACAAGCCCGGTTCCCTTTTGAGCAGGAACTGTCGTTAACGACCGGGTATCGACCTGGCCGAAGCATGCGCTAGAACCCGCCATGTCCATTGCGAGCCCTGCCCGCGCCGCTCCCCGCGGCTTCACCCATGTCGAAGCCTGGGTCTTCGACCTCGACAACACGCTCTATCCGCATCACCTGAACCTCTGGCAGCAGGTGGACGAGCGGATCCGCGACTACATCGCGAACTTCCTGAAGGTCGAGCGCGACGAGGCGTTCCGCCTGCAGAAGGACTATTACCGGCGCTACGGCACCTCGATGCGCGGGCTGATGACCGAGCACGGGCTCGACCCGGACGACTATCTCGCCTTCGTGCACGAGATCGACCATTCGCCGCTCACGCCGAATCCGACCCTCGGCGCCGCGATCGAGCGGCTGCCCGGGCGCAAGCTGATCCTCACCAATGGCACCGTGAAGCATGCGCGCGCCGTGATGGAGCGGCTCGAGATCGACAAGCATTTCGAGGACGTCTTCGACATCGCGGCCGCGAATTTGGAGCCGAAGCCGCTCCCGCAGGTCTATGACCGCTTCCTCAAGCGGCACGGCGTCGATCCCGCGCAGGCCGCGATGTTCGAGGACCTCGCGCGCAATCTCGAAGTGCCGCACCGGCTCGGCATGACCACCGTGCTGGTCGTGCCCGAAGGCACGCGCGAGGTCTTCCGCGAGGACTGGGAGCTGGAAGGGCGCGACGCGGACCATGTGGACCACGTGACGGAGGATCTCGCCGGCTTCCTGGAGAAGATCGAGCTCGACGCGTGAGCCTCAATGGCCGCGCAGCCAGTCGCGCGCGGCATCCGCGCTGTCGAAGAAGCCGACCGAGAGGCGATCGGGATCGGTGCGCTGGCGCACGGTCTCGACGGCGACGCGGTTGAAGTAGAAGGTCGGCTGCACGATGGCGGCGCGGCGCAGGCCCGCGTCGATGGCTCGCGGGATCCATTCGGCGTTGAGCCAGTCCTGATCGACGGCGGCGATCAGCACGAAGTCCGAGACGTCGCCCAGCAGCTTGCTGGCGCGGTGCTCCTGCAGGCAGGCGAGCACGCGCTCGTTGGCCTCGCGGAACAGCGGCGTCGTCGCATATCCCTTCCAGGTCATGAACACGCAGGGCACGTCGACGTCGTAGCCGACCGAGCAGGTGAAATCCGTCCGTTGCATCCGCATCTCCGCTTGCACTACTCCCCAAGGTGGCACAAAGTGTACTGTACGGTACAGTACACTTCGAGGAGGAGGGAGCCCGCAATGGGCCGCAGCGCAGGCATGGCCGGGAGCCGGAGAGGCCGGGCCGCTTCCGGCCGAAGCGAGTCGGGGCGAGGCGCGTCGGAGCGAGGCGCATCGAATCGAGGCGCGTCGGATCCGGGCGCGTCGGGTCGGGGCGCGTCCGGAACGGCTGCGGGCGATGCAACAAACTCCGCCGCCGCTCGTATGAAGTGGTCCGGCCCGGTCGCTCCCTGGGGTGAACGCGGTGCGGCGCGGCACGCGGCGTTCATCGACGCGGCGACCGAGGTGTTCCTGGAGCACGGCTATGACGGCGCGACGCTCGATGAGATCGTGCGACGCGCGGGCGGATCGCGCGCGACGCTGAACAATCAGTTCGGCGGCAAGGAGGGACTGTTCGTCGCCATCATCGCGACGCTGTGCGCCGAGATGAATGCGACCCTGGCGCTCTCGGTGAATGCGGAGCATGGCCCGCGCGAGACGTTGCTCGATTTCGGGCTTGCGTTCATGCGCGTGATGCTGCGGCCCGAGAGCCTCGGGCTCTATCGCATCGTGATGGCGGAGGCCGGCCGGTTCCCGGCGCTCGGCCTCGCCGTCTATCGCAACGGGCCGCAGGTCGCGGCCGAGCGGCTGACGGCCTATCTCGGCGCGGGCAGCAAGGCCGGGCTGTTCACGCGCGGCGATGCGGCGCTGCGCGCGCGGCACTTCCTCGAGATGATCAAGGGCGATCTGCATTTTCGCGCGCTGCTCGGGATCGATGCGCCGTCGGCGCGCGAGATCGAACGCTGCGTCCGCGCGGCGGTCGACGCGCTTCTCAACGGAATTGCGGCGCGCCGCTAGCTGTGCTCTGTCCGACGCGGGGCGCTAGTCTTTGATTGGCGCTTGTTCTTGTCGGCGAACCGGTGCCCACTTCGCCGGAACATGCGCGAGCGAGGCCGTCATGGATCTCAAGCTGATCTCGTCGGGCGAGAACCCGCCGAAGGACATCCACGTCGTGATCGAGATCCCGCTCGGCGGCGTCCCGGTCAAATACGAGATCGACAAGGCCTCGGGCGCGCTGTTCGTCGACCGCTTCCTGCACACCGCGATGTTCTATCCCGGCAATTACGGCTTCATCCCGCAGACGCTCTCCGCGGACGGCGATCCGTGCGACGTGCTGGTGGTGAGCCAGGTGCCGGTCGTGCCGGGCGCCGTGATCCGCTGCCGGCCAGTCGGCGCGCTCGTGATGGAGGACGAGGCGGGTGGCGACGAGAAGATCCTCGCGGTGCCCGTGGACAAGCTGCACCCGTTCTATACAGGCATCCGCAGCTATCGCGACCTGCCCGTGATCATGACCGAGCAGATCGCCCACTTCTTCCAGCACTACAAGGACCTGGAGAAGGGCAAGTGGGTCAGCATCGTGAAATGGCTCGATGCCGACGGCGCCGAGCGGCTCGTGCTGGAGGCGATCGCGCGGGCGAAGCAGGCGCAGTCTTAGGCGGGCGCAGCCCTTTGGCTTGACTCCCCCGAGCGCACCGTCGACAAGCGCTGGCTTGAACTTGCCTTGCAGGAGCTGCTTGTGACCGACCTTGCCAAGACCATCGACGATGCCTTCGAGAAGCGCGACGGCATCAGCCCCTCCACAAAAGGTGAAGTGCGTGAGGCGGTCGAATCCGCGCTCGACTTGCTCGACAGCGGCAAGGCGCGCGTTGCCGAGCGTCAGGCGGACGGCAACTGGAAGGTCAACCAGTGGCTCAAGAAGGCGGTGCTGCTCTCGTTCCGCCTCAACGACATGACGGTGATCGGCGGCGGCCCGGGCCGCGCCGTGTGGTGGGACAAGGTGCCGTCGAAGTTCGAGGGCTGGAGCGACAACCGCTTCCGCGACGCCGGCTTCCGCGCGGTGCCGGGCGCGATCGTGCGCCGCTCCGCGCATATCGCCCCGGGCGTGGTGCTGATGCCCTCCTTCGTCAATCTCGGCGCCTATGTGGATTCAGGGACGATGGTCGATACCTGGGCGACCGTCGGCTCCTGCGCGCAGATCGGCAAGAACTGCCATATTTCGGGCGGCGCCGGCATCGGCGGCGTGCTCGAGCCGTTGCAGGCCGGACCCGTGATCATCGAGGACAACTGCTTCATCGGCGCGCGCGCCGAGGTGGCCGAAGGCGTGGTGGTGCGCGAAGGCTCGGTGCTCTCGATGGGCGTCTATCTCGGCGCTTCGACCAAGATCGTCGATCGCGAGAGTGGCCAAGTGATGCAAGGCGAAGTGCCGCCCTACTCCGTGGTCGTCAGCGGCACGCTGCCCGGCAAGCCGATGAAGAACGGCGAGCCCGGTCCGGGCCTCTACTGCGCCGTGATCGTCAAGCGCGTCGACGAGAAGACGCGCTCGAAGACGTCCATCAACGAGCTGCTGCGGGACTGATCGGCGGGTCGCCGACTTGGGGGCGGAATGGATCCGAAGCATGTGCTCCTCGCCTTCCGAGGCCGCATCACGCGCAAGGAGTACTGGTTTGGGGTCACGGGGACCGCAGTGGTCGCGCTCGCCGGCTTCGCTGCGTTCTACGTTATTCTCTTTCTCACGGGGAGCATCCACAGCGACCTGATCCTGTTCGCGCTGGCGCTCCTGGTGCTCACGCCCGTGCTGGCCCTGTGGCCTTTCCTCGCGGTGCACATCAAGCGGCTTCACGATCGCGACAGGAGCGGTTGGTGGGTGCTGATCTGGAATATTCCGCTCGTCGCCTGGATCCTCGGTGACAGCCAGGTGGGCGCGGCGGCGTTGGGCGGCGCAATCGGACTCTGGACGATCATCGATCTGGGGCTGGGGCGCGGAACGGCCGGCCCCAACCGTTTCGGTAACGACCCTCACGTTGAGGCATGACGATGCCACGAGATCCGATCGCCCTCGCGGCCGACCTGCTCCGCTGCCCGTCGGTGACGCCCGCGGAAGGCGGCGCGCTTGCCTATCTCGAAAGCGTGCTGAAGCCGGCGGGCTTCACGGTGCACCGGGTGACCTTCACGGAGCCCGGCGCGGAGCCGGTCGAGAACCTCTACGCGCGGATCGGCACCGGTGCGCCGCATCTCGTGCTCGCGGGGCACACCGACGTGGTGCCACCGGGCGATGCGTCGAAGTGGTCGCATCCGCCTTTCGCGGCCGAGGTCGCGAACGGCACGATGTACGGGCGCGGCGCCGTCGACATGAAAGGCGCGATCGCTTGCAAAGTCGCGGCGGTGCTCGATCATCTCGCCGAGAAGGGCGCGCCCAAGGGCTCGATCTCGTTCCTGATCACGGGCGACGAGGAAGGCGTCGCGGTGAACGGCACCGTGAAGCTGCTCGCCTGGGCGAAGCAGCGCGGCGAGACCTTCGATCACTGCGTGCTTGGGGAGCCGACCAATCCCGAGACCCTGGGCGAGATGGTGAAGATCGGCCGGCGCGGCTCGCTCAACGGCACGCTGGTGGTTCACGGCACGCAGGGCCATGTCGCCTATCCGGCCTTGGCGGACAATCCGATCCGCGGGCTGACGACTTTGATGGCCGCGCTGATGGCGGAGCCGCTCGACCGGGGCAACGAACATTTCGATCCGTCGAATCTCGAGTTCACCAATCTCGAGGTCGGCAACACGACCGTGAACCTGATCCCGGCCGAGGCGCGGGCGCGGTTCAACATCCGCTTCAACGATCACCACACGCAGGAGAGCCTCAAGGCCCTGGTGGAGCGCCGCGCCATCGCGGCCGCGGGCGGACACATTCGCTTCTCCTTCATCTGGCAGCCGTCGAACGCGGACTCGTTCCTCACCGCGCCCGGCCCGTTCGTCGAATTGGTGAGCCGCGCGATCGCCGACGTGACGGGCCGCACGCCGGAGCTCTCCACGACGGGCGGCACCTCGGACGCGCGCTTCATCAAGGACTATTGCCCGGTGGTGGAGTTCGGCCTCACGAACCGGATGGCGCACAAGATCGACGAGCATGTCGCGACTGCGGATCTGGTGGCGCTGACCGCGATCTACCGGAAGATTCTCGACAGGTATTTCGCGTGATCCGCGGCGCGGATCAATACTCCACACTGACCAGATAGAGTCCGTCCGGTGGTGCGACCGGGCCGCATTTCTTGCGGTCGCGCGCGTCGAGCGCAGCCTTGAGGTCCTTCGCGCGCCACTTGCCGTCGCCGACCAGCACGAGCGAGCCGACCACGGAGCGGACCTGGTTATGCAGGAAGGAGCGCGCCGCGGTGCGGACATGCACCTCTTCGCCGACGCGCGTGACGTCGAGGCGGTCCAGCGTCTTCACGGGCGACTTCGCCTGACACTCGGCGGCGCGAAAGGTCGTGAAGTCGTGGCGGCCGAGCAGCTGCTGCGCGGCGGCATGCATCGCCTCGACGTCGAGCGGACGCGGCACGCGCCAGGCGCGGCCGCGTTCGAGCGTGAGATCGGGGCGGCGATTGATGATGCGGTAGAGATAGTGGCGCTTGCGCGCCGAGAAGCGCGCGTTGAAATCATCCGCCACTTTCTCGACGCGCAGCACCGCAACGGGATGCGGCCGCAGATGCGCATTGAGGGCATCGCGCACGCGGTCGGTGCGCCAGTCGCGGGAGAGATCGATATGCGCGACCTGGCCGACCGCGTGTACGCCCGCATCGGTGCGGCCGGCGCCGTGCACCGTCGCGGTCTCGCCAGAGAAGGCCGTGATGGCGGTGGTGAGCACCGCCTGTACGGACAGGCCCTCGTCCTGCCACTGCCAGCCGACGAAGGGCGTGCCGTCATATTCGATGGTCAACTTGAAGCGAGGCATTACGCGAGCTTCGAGAAGGCGCGAGGATAGATCACCGTGCCGCCGCGCGGCGCATCATCGGCGAGCCGCAGCGCCATGAAGTGTGGGCCCGCATAGGGCGAAGCGTAATCGGCGCCGAGACGCGGGTCGAATCCGAAGCGCCGGTAATAGGCGGGATCGCCGAGCACGAAGACGAGCTCTTCGTCGCGTACGGCCCCATCGAGGCCGGCGCGTACGAGTGCGCTGCCGATGCCGCGTCGCTGATGCGCCGGCGCGACTGCGAGCGGCGCGAGGCCGATGACGTCCCGTTCGCCATCGCGGGTCGCGAGCACGAGACGGGGAAAAGCCACGTAGCCGAGGATCGCGCCACTCGGATCGAGCGCGACCCGCGTCCATTTCAGATCCCGATCGGCGCGGAGATTCTCGACGAGATCGGCTTCCGCGGTCCCGCCGAACGCGGCTTCGAGCAACTTGCGGATGCCCGACGCGTCTGCCGGCTGCTCGGGTCGAAGCGTGATGTCGGCGCGGTTCATGTCAGCCGCGTGCCGGCCGGCAGCGCGGTCCCGCGCAGAAATTCCTCGGCCTTCATGGGCTGGCGTCCGGCGCGCTGCACCTCGACGAGGCGCACGCTGCCGCTACCGCACGCGATCGTGAGACGATCATCGAGCACCGTGCCGGGCTCGCCTTCGCCCTCTCCACGCGTCGTGCGCAGCACCTTGATGCGGCCGCCCTTGTCGCCCGGCATCTCGAACCAGGCGCCAGGAAAGGGCGAGAGCCCGCGCGCGTGGTCGTGCACCTGTTTCCAGGGCCGCGACCAGTCGATGCGCGTCTCGCTCTTCTCGATCTTGCTCGCATAGGTGACGCCGGCTTCCGGCTGCGGCGTGAGCTGCAAGGTGCCGCGCTCGAGCGCGCCGAGCGCGCGCGCCATGAGATCGGCGCCGAGCGGCGCGAGCCGATCGTGCAGTTCGCCCGCCGTCTGGTCGGGGCCGATGACGAGGCGCTCCTCCATGGCGATCGGGCCGGTGTCGAGCCCCTCTTCCATGCGCATCACCATGACGCCGCTCTGGTCGTCGCCCGCCATGATGACGCGATTGATCGGCGCGGCGCCGCGCCAGCGCGGCAGCAGCGAAGCATGCAGGTTGAAGCAGCCGAGCGGCACGGCGTCGAGAATCGGCCTCGGCAGGATCAGTCCGTAGGCGACGACCACGGCCGCATCGGCCTCGAATGCGCGAAACTCCGCCTCGGCCTCCGGCGTGCGCAGCGTCTTCGGGGTGAGCACCGGCAGCTTGAACTTGCGCGCCTCGCGCTCGACCGGGCTCAGCTGCAGCTCCATCCCGCGCCCCGCCGGCTTCGGCGCGCGCGTGTAGACGGCCGCCACGTCATAGCCGCGCCCGACGATCTCGAGCAGCGTCGGCACCGCGAAGTCGGGCGTGCCCATGAAGATGAGGCGGAGGGGCATGCTATCCGCTCGCGCTTACATCAGACCCGTCATCCTGAGGTGCGAGCGAGCGCTGCTCGCGAGCCTCGAAGGATGAACGGCCGAGTCGGTTCAGCAAGCACCTGGAGAGGCCCGGGCCGTCGCCCTTCGAGGCTCGCCACTGCGTGGCGAGCGCCTCAGGGTG
This sequence comes from Pseudomonadota bacterium, assembly GCA_023404705.1. Classification (GTDB taxonomy): domain Bacteria; phylum Pseudomonadota; class Alphaproteobacteria; order Rhizobiales; family Xanthobacteraceae; genus FEB-22. The sequence goes on along the minus strand of JAEYAU010000020.1, from coordinate 20,949 downwards.
ACGGTCGAGAGTCATGCGTTACCCCTGCGCCTCGCGCTTGGCGGCCTTGGTGAACTTCTTGATCACGCGGTCGCGCTTGAGCTTGGAGATGTGGTCGATGAACAGCACGCCGTTGAGGTGATCGATCTCGTGCTGGAGGACGGTGGCGAGCATGCCGTTGGCCTCGACCTCGTGGGTCTTGCCGTCGAGATCCATGTAGCGGACCTTCACCTGCGCGGGCCGCTCGACCTCCTCGTAATATTCCGGGATCGAGAGGCAGCCTTCCTCGTAGCTCGAGAGATCCTCGGAGGACCAGAGGATCTCCGGGTTGATGAAGACCTGCGGCTGCTTCGGCTCGTCCTTCTTAGCGATGTCGGCCGTAATGATGCGCTTCGGCACCGCGACCTGGATCGCGGCGAGGCCGACGCCCGGGGCGTCGTACATGGTCTCGAACATGTCCTCGACCAGCTTGCGGATCTCAGAATCGATCTTGGCCACCGGCTCAGAGACGAGACGGAGCCGCTTGTCCGGAATGACGATGATCTCGCGGAGCGCCATGGCGGGCCGATGTACGGGGTTGGAACCGGGCGGTCAATGTACCGGCGCCGCCACCACCTGACGCGCGGAAGGGGCTTGGCTTTGCCCGCGGAACCCGCATTGTTCTGTTTTCGTTCACCGAATCGCGCTAGAAGCGAGACGTGAACGAGACCTTGCTCACCCTCGGGACTGTCGCGGTCAGCGCCGGCGAAGCGTTGGCGGCGCTCGCGGCCGTCGTCGTGGCGGCGCTGGTGTGGATCGCCGTGACGGTCTCGCGCGCCTCCCGCGAGCGCCGGCTCGAAGCCGCCGGCCAGGCGCTGCGCGCCGAGGAGATCGAGGACCGGATGGGCGAGCTGACGCGCATCCAGGCCGAGACCGCGGGGCGATTACAGGCCATGGGCGAGGTGCTCTCCGGCCGGCAGGCGGAGCTCGCCAAGGCGGTGTCGGAGCGGCTCGACTCGGTGACCCATCGGATCGGCCAGTCGATGCAAGCCACGACCCAGAACACGATGACGAACCTGCAGAAGCTGCACGAGCGGCTGGCCGTCATCGACAATGCGCAGAAGAACATCACGGATCTCGCCTCGCAGGTCACGTCGCTGCGCGAGGTGCTGGCGAACAAGCAGGCACGCGGCGCGTTCGGCCAGGGCCGCATGGAGGCGATCGTCCAGGACGGGCTGCCGAAGGGCGCGTTCGAGTTCCAGTTCACGCTGTCGAACCGCACGCGGCCGGACTGCGCCATCTTCATGCCGGGCGACGCGCGGCCGCTGATCGTCGATGCCAAGTTCCCGCTGGAGGCGATCTCGGCCCTGCGGGATGCGCGCAGCGACGAGGAGCGCAAGCATGCCGCGGCGCGCGTGCGCCAGGACGTGCTCAAGCACGTCAACGACATATCGGAGCGCTATCTGCTGCCGGGCGAGACGCAGGATCTCGCGCTGATGTTCGTGCCGTCCGAGTCCGTCTATGCAGACCTGCATGACGGCTTCGACGATTTGATCCAGAAGGCCTATCGGGCGCAGGTCGTGCTGGTCTCGCCCTCCATCCTGATGCTGGCGATCCAGGTCACGCAGCAGATTCTCAAGGACGCGCGCATGCGCGAGGCCGCCTACGAGATCCGCCGCGAGGTTGGCCACCTGATGGACGACATGGGCCGGCTGCGCGACCGCGTGCTCAACCTGCAGAAGCACTTCGGGCAGGCGAACCAGGATGTCGAGCAGATCCTGATCTCGGCCGAGAAGGTCGCCAAGCGCGGCAGCAAGATCGAGGCGCTCGAGTTCGACGAAGCGGACAGTCCGCGCGAAGCGCGGACCGTGATCCCGGCGCCGATCACCCGCAAGCTCCAAGCCGGAGAATAGCCAAGCTCCGGGTCATCCCGGAAGCCGCGCCAGCGGCTGTCCGGGACCGTAACCCCAGTGCTGGTAATGCGGAGAGACAGGGGTTATGGATCCCGGCCCTCGCTTCGCTCGGCCGGGATGACCGCGGAGTGAGCCCGAGAGCACAAGAGAGCTCATGACGGCCACAACGGATACTCCGACCCGCAAATCCTACGCCGACGCGCTCGCCGTCTATCTGCGGCCGCGCGTGCTCATCGTCATGTTCCTCGGCTTCTCGTCGGGGCTGCCTCTGGCGCTGTCGGGTTCGACGCTGCTGATCTGGATGCGCGAAGTCGGCGTCGATCTCGCCACGATCGGGCTGTTCGCGCTGGTCGGCACGCCCTACACGATCAAGTTCGCATGGGCGCCGCTGGTCGATGCACTGGACGTGCCTGTGCTGTCGCGCTGGCTCGGGCGACGGCGCGGCTGGCTGGTGCTGTCACAGCTTCTGCTGATGGCCGCGACCATCTTCCTGGGGCTGACGAATCCCGCCAAGGCGCCGTGGCTGGTCGCCTTCGGCGCGCTCCTCGTCGCGGCCGCATCGGCGACGCAGGACATCGTCATCGACGCATTCCGCGTCGAGAGCCTGGACGAGAGCGAGCAGGCGGCCGGCATGGCGTCCTATGTGGCGGCCTATCGGGTCGGCATGCTGGTCTCGACCGCCGGCGCGCTGTTCCTGGTCAGCGGCTTCGAAGGATTCGGCTTCGCCAAAGATGCGGCATGGCGCTGGGGCTACTTCGCCATGGCGCTGATGGTGCTGATCGGCATCGCGACGACTCTTGCCGCCACAGAGCCCGAGAAGTCAGCGGCCGCCACGGCCGATCATGCCGCACACGCCAAGGAGAACCCGATCGAGCGCGTGTTCCGCGCGGCCGTCGGCGCCTTCTCGGAATTCCTCACGCGCGATGCCGCGATCGGCGTGCTCGTCTTCGTGGTGCTCTACAAATTCTGCGACGCATTCGCCGGCACCATGACGGCGCCGTTCGTGATCGATCTCGGCTTCACGCGCAACGACTATGCGGCCATCGTCAAGGGCGTCGGGCTCGCCGCGACGCTGATCGGCGGCTTCGCGGGCGGCGCAGTCGCGCGCGCCTTTCCGCTCACCACCTGCCTCTGGATCGGGGCCTTCCTGCAGGCGATCTCGAATCTCGTATTCTCGTGGCTCGCCTATGTGGGCCTCAATCACTGGGCGCTGACGGCGGCGATCATCGCGGAGAACTTCACGGGCGCGATCGGCACCGTGATTTTCGTCGCCTACCTCTCGGCTCTCTGCAAAAGTCCGTTGCACACGGCAACGCAGTTCGCGCTGCTGACCGCACTCGCTGCGGTGGCGCGCACCTATCTCTCCTCGATGGCCGGCTTCGTAGCCGCCGAGACGGGCTGGCCGCTGTTCTTCGTATTGAGCGCCCTGGTGGCAATTCCGAGCCTCATTTTGCTCGCCTGGCTGCAGGCCCGCGGACATTTCGCGACGCTCGGCAAGCCGAAGATCGCGACGGCGGACGACTGAGCGGTTCCGGTTCCCTTCAACGGCCTGCCCTTCGGTTAACGGCCTGGAAACAGCGCACAGCCTAAGGTCCGGGCTGCGCCGAGGCCCTGCATGACCGCTCACCTGTCGGATGCCGATCGTGACGCCCTGCGCGTGCTGACGCGGCTCGCGATTTTCTTCGTTACGCTCGCGGGCATCGGCTATGTCTTCACGATCGCCTGGGTGCGGCCGATCCCGCGCGACGCCAGCACGCTCGTGATCGGGCGCGACTTCCTGAATTTCTGGTTCTACGGCCAGGCTGCTTTCGCGCCGAACCCCGGGCGTTTCTACGACCCCGCGATCTACAATGCGCTGCTCGAGGGCCTGCTCGGGCCGGGCTATCCGGGACAGAACTGGTCCTACCCGCCGAGCTTCCTGCTGCTCACGGCGCCGTTCGGCCTGATGCCGTATTTGCCGGCGCTGGCGCTCTGGACCGCCTTCGGCGTCGCGATGTTCGTTGCGCTGGCTGGGCGGCACCTGGACCGGCGCGCGCTCCTCGTCATCATGCTATCGCCCGCCGCGGTGTTCTGCCTCATCTCGGGGCAGACCTCGCTCATCACCGCTGCCGCCTTGATCGGCGCGTTCGTCTGGCTCGATCGCCGCCCTGTCCTTGCGGGCGTGCTGATCGGGCTCGTCACCATCAAGCCGCAACTCGGCCTGATGATCCCCGTGATGCTGATCGCGTCGCGGCGCTGGATCGTGTTCACTTCGGCGAGCGCCACCGCGCTCCTGCTTGCGGGCCTCACCACGGCGCTGTTCGGCTGGCAGGCCTGGCTCGACTATATCCGCCTCGGATTGCCGACTCAGAACCTCGTTCTGTTCGATCCGAGCGTGCGCGCCGCGCCCTTCATGCCGACCATCTTCATGAATGCGCATGCGATCGGCGCGAGCTACGAGCTCGCCATGGCGATCCAGCTTTGCTTCACGCTCGCCGCGATCGGGGCCGTGCACTGGGCCTTCCGCTTCCACAGCAAGGCCGATCCGCTGCTGCTGATGGGCCTGTTCTTCGCCTGCATGGTGTTCGGCGCGCCCTATCTGCTGGTCTACGACACGCTCGCGCTCACGGTCGCGGCGGTCGCGTTGCTCGCGGCTGGCCGGCTCGACGGCGTCGGACGGCGTCTGATGCAGCTCGTCTACTGGCTGCCCCTGATCCAGATGGTGCTCGGCACGTGGTACGTGCCCGGCGCCGCGCTGATCGCCCCGGCCTTCGCGTTCTATGCAGTGATGCGGCTGCGCGCGGAAGGCGGCGCCGAGACGACGCCGGCCTATGAATTGCGCCGGCGGTCCGCCTGATCAGAACGGCGTGCGCTGCCGGATGGCGGCCGCAAGCGTGCCTTCGTCCAGATAGTCGAGCTCGCCGCCGACCGGCACGCCGTGCGCGAGCCGCGTCACCTTGACGTCGGCGTTGTGCAGGAGATCGGTGACGTAGTGCGCCGTGGTCTGCCCGTCGACGGTGGCGTTGAGCGCGAGAATCACTTCCTTCACGGACGAGTCATGGGCGCGCGAGACCAGGCTGTCGATCGCGAGATCCTGGGGGCCGACGCCGTCGAGCGGCGACAAGGTGCCGCCGAGCACGTGATAGCGCGCATTGATGGCGCTGGCGCGCTCGAGCGCCCAGAGGTCCGCCACGTCGGCGACCACGACGATTACGGATGGATCGCGGCGCGGGTCGGTGCAGACCGTGCAAGGGTTCTGCGAGTCGATGTTGCCGCAGGTGCGGCAGACCGAGATCTTGTCGAAGGCGGTCTGGATCGCGGTCGCGAGCGGCGCCATCAGCTGCTCGCGCTTCTTGATGAGATGCAGCGCGGCGCGGCGCGCCGAGCGCGGCCCGAGCCCCGGCAGGCGCGCGAGGAGCTGGATCAGGCGTTCGATCTCGGGGCCGGCAATGGCGGTGGGCATCAGCGCTAGGTGTCGTTCCAGTCAGCTTGCATCATCTACCGTTCGTCCCCGCGAAAGCGGTGACCCAGAAGGCGCGCCGCGACGTGGCGCACTGGATGCCCGCTTTCGCGGGCACGAACGGAGTGTGGTTCAGTCTCATGGACAAGGAGCGTCAGAACAATTTCAGGCCGGGCGGGAGCGGCAGGCCGCCCGTGAGCGCCTTCATCTTGTCCTGCAGCACGGCTTCGGCCTTGCGCCGGGCATCGCCGTGGGCCGCGACGATGAGATCCTCGAGGATCTCCTTCTCGTCCGGCTTCACCAGCGATGGATCGATGCGCACGCCCTTGAGCTCGCCCTTGGCCGTGAGCGTGACGCCGACGAGGCCGCCGCCCGCCGTGCCCTCGACCTCGATGGTGTCGAGCTCGGCCTGCATCTCCTGCATCTTGCTCTGCAGCTGCGCGGCCTGCTTCATCATGCCTAGGAAATCGGCCATGTCGCCTCCTTGGGATCGGCCTTATGGGCCCGATCACGGACCTTCGATCAGAGATCGTCGTCGAAATCGTCCGGCGCCTGCTCGCCGAAGGCCGAGTCGTCGTCGACCGGCGGCACACCGTCCGATGGCGGCTCGGCATCCTCGCGACGGCGCACGCCAACGATCTCGGCGCCCGGAAAGCGCGTGAGCACCGCCTGCACCAGCGGATCGGCCTGCACGCCGCGCATCATCTCGTCTTTGCGCGCCTGCGCCTGCGCGTAGACGGTCGGCTCGCCCGGCTCGGTCGAGACCACCACCATCCAGCGCTTACCGGTCCATTCGGCGAGCTTGCGCGAAAGATCATTCACCAGCGTCGGCCGCGCCGAGCGCTCGAGCGCGATCTCGAGCTTGCCGTCCTCGAAGCGCACCAGCCGCTCGTCGCGCTCGTGCGCCGCCTTGGTCTGCAGGTCGCGCTTCTCGTTGGCGAGACGAAGCAGCTCCTCGAAGCTCTTCAGCGCGAGCCCGGTGTCGGCGCGTTGCGCGCGCGGCGGCGCATAGTCGGGAAGCTGCACGGTGACGAGCTGCGCCGGCGCGAGCCCGGCGCGCGGGCCACTGCGTGGGGCTTCGGGACGCGTCAGCTCGGCGCGTGGGCCATTGCCATTCTGGCGCGGCGCACCGCCATTCGACTCCGGCGCGCCCGGCGAGCCGCCATTGAGTGCGCGCACGACCTCGTCTGGCGTCGGCAGGTCGGCCGCATAGGCGATGCGCACCAGGACCATTTCGGCAGCGGCGAGCGGCTTGCCCGAGTCCTTCACTTCGGTGAGGCCCTTGAGCAGCATCTGCCAGGTGCGCGAGAGCACGCGCATCGAGAGCGAGGCCGCAAGCGAACGGCCGCGCGTGCGCTCGGCCTCGGCGAGCGCCGGATCGTCGGCGACCGAGGGCACGATCTTCACGCGCGTGACGAAGTGCGTGAAGTCCGCGAGATCGGTGAGCACCACCGCGGGATCGGCGCCGGAATCGTATTGGTCGCGCAGCTCGGTGAGCGCGGCCGCCATGTCGCCGCGCATCAAGGCCTCGAACAGATCGATGACGCGCGTGCGGTCGGCGAGGCCGAGCATGCGCCGGACGTCCTCGGCGCGCAGCTCGCGGCCCGCATCGGCGATCGCCTGATCGAGCAGCGAGAGTGAGTCGCGCACCGATCCTTCTGACGCGCGGGCGATGAGCGCGAGCGCTTCGGCTTCGGCGGTGACGGTCTCTTTGGAGCAGATGCCTTCGAGATGCGAGACCAGCACGCCCGCTTCGACGCGGCGTAGATCGAAGCGCTGGCAGCGCGAGAGCACCGTGATCGGCACCTTGCGGATCTCGGTGGTCGCGAACACGAACTTCACATGCGGCGGCGGCTCCTCCAGCGTCTTCAACAGCGCGTTGAAGGCCGCGGTCGAAAGCATGTGCACTTCGTCGAGGATATAGACCTTATAGCGCGCGCTCACGGGCGCGTAGCGCACCGCGTCGTTGATCTGGCGCACGTCGTCGACGCCGTTGTGGGATGCGGCGTCCATCTCGATGACGTCGACGTGCCGGCTCTCCATGATGGCCTGGCAATGCTCGCCGAGCGTCGGCATCTTCACGGTGGGCCCGGCGACCGAGCCGTCGGCCAGCGCATAGTTCAGCGCACGCGCGAGGATGCGGGCCGTGGTGGTCTTGCCGACGCCGCGCACGCCCGTGAGGATCCAGGCCTGCGGGATGCGCCCGGTCTCGAACGCGTTCGAGACGGTCCGCACCATGGCTTCCTGGCCGATCAGATCGTCGAAGGTGGCGGGGCGATATTTGCGCGCCAGCACCCGGTAGGATGCGGTCGTGCCTTCGGACGAACGGTCGGTCTGCGGTACGTCGTTCATCCTGCGATCTTATCCGAAAACCAGGGCTCACTTCCGGGGCGAAGCGGGTTATCCGCCGCAATCGGCGGCCCGCCGGGACACATAGGGCCAGACGGCACGGCGATTCAACCGGGTCGGAACCCGGCTGGCCGCGCGCTTGCCTGACGTGAGGGTGGGAGGCTGACGAGCGACCCGAACCGGAGCTCGTTAGGGCTGCTTCCTTCCGGATCTGACCCGGTTGGCGAGTGGCTCGTCCACCGCCAACCTCCCGTGCTCTATATCGGGCCAACGCGGGCCGAAAGCAAGCCGCGGCGAACCGTCCGTAGAACCACGAGGAAATCATGTCCGAATCGGCCGACTGGAGCCTCGATCCGCAACTCGCGCGCGACACAGTGGCGGTCGGCGACCTGCCGCTTTCGCGGTTGCTGCTGATGGATGACGCGAACTACCCCTGGGCGATCCTGGTGCCGCGGCGGGCCAGCGCCGTCGAGCTGATCGATCTGTCCGAGGAGGAGCAAGCGCGGCTCACCCGCGAGATCGCGGCCGTGAGCGCGGCACTGCGCGCCGCAACGGGGTGCCACAAGCTCAACGTGGCGGCGCTCGGCAATGTGGTGGCGCAGCTGCATGTGCATGTCATCGCCCGGTTCCGCGAGGATGCGGCGTGGCCGCGGCCCGTCTGGGGCGCGGCGCCACGGAAAGTTTACGCGCCCGGCGAGCGCGACGAGCTGATCGCAGCTCTGCGTCAGGTGACGGCCTGACCCCGTGTTGCGCACGCCGCCCCGCCATGCCACGGTCCCGCCCCCACCGGAGTGCACCATGTCTCCCCGCCCCGATCTCGGGCCGCCGCCGCGGCTCGGCTATGCCGGAAGTCTCCTGGCGCGCGCCGCCGAACGGCGCTCGGACACCGACTTCCTCGCCACGTGTGAAGACGATGCCCGCGCGGGCGCCTATGCGGTCGGCGGCGAGCTGATCGTCTGCCGCAAGACCGCCGACGGCATCGATCCCTTGTTTCGCCCCGCGGAGGCGCGTGCGCTCGCGCCCTGCATGGAGACGATCTTTCTCGGCCTGCATGACGGCGCGGGCCGTTTCGGCATCGGCCTCGATCCGACCGCGACCGCCGCGCTGAAGGAGCAGCGTTCCGACCTTCTGGTGACGGACCTGCGCTCGATCGCAGTGCAAGGGCTCGTGCATCCCGACCATCTCGCGCCGCTCGCCGAAGCAAAGGCCATGCTGCACTGGCATGCGCGGCACCGTTTCTGCGCCAATTGCGGTGCCGGCACCGAAGTGATCGAGGCGGGCTGGCGGCGCGACTGCCCGAGCTGCAACGCGCAGCACTTTCCGCGCACCGATCCGGTGGTGATCATGCTGGCGATCGACGGCGAGCGCTGTCTGCTCGGCCGGCAGTCGCGCTTTCCGCCCGGCATGTGGTCGTGCCTGGCGGGCTTCGTCGAGCCGGGCGAGAGCTTCGAGGAAGCGGTTCGGCGCGAGACGCTGGAGGAAGCCGGCATCCGCTGCGGCAAGGTGAAGTATCTCGCGTCGCAGCCGTGGCCGTTCCCGATGTCGCTGATGATCGGCTGCCATGCGCAGGCGCTCAACCGCGACATCACGGTCGACCGCGCCGAGCTCGAGGATGCGCGCTGGTTCGACCGCGACGAGGTGGCGCTGCTGCTCACGCGCAAGCATCCGGACGGCCTCACCTCGCCGCCCCCCATGGCGATCGCCCACCACATCATCCGCGCCTATGCCGAAGAGGGAGACCGTGTCCTCGGCTGAGCGCGTCCCGACCGTCCTGTGTGTCGGCGTCGCGGTCCTCGACGAGATCTTTCGCGTCGAGACGATGCCTGTCCCGCACGTGAAAACCAAGGCCCATGAGTTCATGGCGATCACGGGCGGCAACGCCGCGAATGCCGCGATCACGATGGTGCGCCTCGGCGGACGCGTGATCTTCGCGGGCCCCTTCGGCGGGCCAGCCGGCACCGACATGATCGGCGACCGCATCCTGGCCGGGCTCGCAGCCGAGGGCATCGACTGCTCGCACTGTCGGCGCATCCCGGGACTGATGTCGTCGATCTCGGCGATCGCGATCGATGCGCGTGGCGAGCGCGCGATCACCAATTATCGCGACGATCGGCTGGCCGATGCACGGCCGGAGAATGCGGAGGCGCTGGTGGCCGCTGCCGACGTGGTGCTGGCGGACAACCGCTTTCCGGAGTTCGTGCTGGAGGTCTGTGCGGTGGCGCGGGCGCGGGGGTTGCGCATCGTGCTCGATGCGGATCAGCCGACGCGTCACACGCACGAGCTGCTCACCCTGTGCTCGCACGTGGTGTTCTCGCACGAGGGGCTCGTCGCCACCGCGCAGAAGGACGATCACGCCGAAGGTCTCCTGGCGCTGCGCGCGCACACGCCGTCGTTCCTCGCCGTCACCAATGGCGCGAACGACATGCATTGGCTCGAGAACGATGAGGTGCGGCGCATGGCCTCGTTCCGCGTCGACGCGGTCGACACGCTCGGCGCCGGCGATGTGTTCCACGGCGCTTTCGCCCTAGCGCTCGCGGAAGGGCGCGACGAGGCGGGCGCCATGCACTTCGCCGCGGCGGCCGCGGCGCTCAAGTGCACGCGCTTCGGTGGCATCACGGGTGCGCCCACGCGCGCCGAGGTCGACGCGCTGCTGGCACAGAGCGTCTAGCGGCTACTTCTGCGTCGAAGGACAGGGCGCGCCGCAGGGCGCGCAGGCGCCCGCGAAGTCTTCGGGCGAGACCGCGCGGCCGGTCGAGGGGCTGGTGAGATGGTCCACCAGCACGGCCGCAAGACCGATGACAAAGACGAGGACGTAGACGATCCGCATCATCGTCAGTTTCTCGACAAGCCGAACAGCGGACGCAGCCGAATCCCGATGGCGGAGCCCGCGAGCGCGGCCGCGAACCAGATCCAGCCATGCAGGCTGCCCGAGGCCACGCCGCCGAAGAAGGCGCCGATGTTGCAGCCGAAGCCGATGCGCGCGCCCCAACCCATCAGCAGTCCGCCGACCACAGCCGCGAGCAGCGAACGCAGCGGCGGCCAGGGTGTGCGCGCGAAGGGCTTGGCGAGCGCAGCGGCCGCCATGGCGCCGAAGATCATGCCGAAGTCGGTGAGGCTCGAGGTGTCGGTGAGCACCGATTCGGTGAGCGCGCGCTTCGGCCCGGGCCATTGCCAGAAGGACGAGCCCGACAAATCGAAGCCGAGCAGCGTCGAAATCTTTGCGCCCCACACCGTGAAGCCGAAGGTGACGCTCCAGGGATGGCGGCCCGCGAGGAACACGCCGATCGCGAGCGCGCCAATGACGAAGGCGCCGATGACGATGCCGCGCTTCGGCAGGAAGTTGGCCCCGCGGCGCGCTGCGATCACGGCGACCAGAACCGCGACCGCGAGGATGCTGAGCAGCGTCACCAGGAGCCCGCCCCACGGGCCGAAATAGGCGGAGGCGAGCACCGGATCGATGCCGCCCAGATCGAGCAGCGCCGGCAGATGCAGGCTGCCGATCACGCTGCCCGCGATGAAGAAGGCGAGCGTGATGAGCATGCGGCCGGAGCCGCCGCCGGCCGTGTAGAGCGTGCCCGAGCCGCAGCCATTGGCGAGCTGCATGCCGATGCCGAACACGAAGGCGCCGATCAGCAGCGAGGGACCGATCGGCGCGATAGCGCCGCCGAAGCCCGGCACGAGCGCCGCCACCGGCACGATGACGATGGCCGCGATTGCGATGAGCAGCAGCGCGCCGATCAGGCCGCCGGCCTCGCCGGTGACGAGGAAGCGGCGCCAGGCCGCCGTGAAGCTGAACTCGGCCTTGAGGAACGCCGCGCCGAGCCCGAACCCGAGCACCAGTAATGCAGCGGACGGCAGTTGCCCGTCGAGCACGACGAGGGCGACGAGCACCGCGGTGGCGAGCACCGCCGCGATGAGGAACGGCCAGTCCAGCCGCGGCGCCGACGCCGCGGGCACACTTTCAACAGTCGCAATGGTCATCGTGAGAATCGCAGTTCCAGTGATCAGGTGCCGAAGCCGAGCGCCTTCTTGAGGTCGTCCCACTTCGTCCGCGCCGACTCGATCGGGCGGCTTGCGTCGGCGGTCCATTCGGCCATCGACCCGTCATAGAGGGTCACGTCCTTGCGGCCAAGAAGCTCGGAGAGCACGAACCAATTGGTGGCGGCCCAGTGCCCGGTGTTGCAGTAGCTCACCACCGGACCCGAAGCCGGCAGCGCGCGCGCGAGCGAAGCGAGCTCCGCGGCTGGCTTCAGCCGGTTGGTGCTCGCGTCATAGAACGTCGCGCTGTCGAGATTAAGCGCGCCCGGAATGTGGCCATAGGCCTTGGCGGTCGGCGCCTTCACCTTGCCGGCGAAGAAGGCGCCGGGGCGCGCATCCATCAGGGTCGCGCCGCCCGAGCGAGCCACCTTTGCGACGTCAGCGCCTTCGCTGCGCAGACCCTTGCCGATCGTCGCCGTGAAGATCTTCGGGCTCGGACGGCGGACCTCGGTCTCGACCTTGTTCGAGGCGTCGGCCGTCCAGGCCGCATAGCCGCCGTCGAGGATCGAGATGTTCGGCACGCCGGCGTATTTCAGCGTCCAGTAGACGCGGGCCGCCGAGCCGAAATCGGTCGCATGCACGCCGGCCGGCACCACGACGACATGGCTCTCCTCGTCGATGCCGAGCTCACCGATGAGCTTCTCGAGCTCAGCAGCGGTCGGCACCACAAACGGCACGCCGTTGCGAGGCACGCGCCAGCCGGCCTTGTCGTAGTCGCTGTGGATCGCGCCCGGGATGTGGCCCTTCGCATAAGCCTCGGCGCCGCCACCGTCGATCGCGGAGCGGATGTCGAGGACCACGAGGTCCGGTGCACCGAGATTGGTCTTGAGCCACTGCACGGTCACGAGCGGCGTCGCATCACCCGCAACGGCCGCGCTCGTGAGGCTCAGCCCCGCGACGACCGAGACGACCGCGAGCTTGGTAACGTGGCCGAGGCGATGCAGACCGCCGACAAACCAGGACATGCGAGGGCTCCGTAGAGGCGCGTTCGGTTAAACGAACGATTTCCCTTGAAATAGAATGTTCTTCTATGTAAGGACAAGAGCGCCGAGATAAAAAGAACGTTGTTCTAAATTATGCATACTCCACAGTCGAATTCGACTAGCAAAGGGCTCGTCCGCAGCATGGACGCCATCGACCGCAAAATCCTTTCTGTCCTGCAGGAGGATGCTTCCCTTTCCGTAGCGGAAGTCGGCAACCGGGTCGGCCTCTCCTCGACGCCGTGCTGGAAGCGCATCCAGAAGCTGGAAGCCGAAGGCGTGATCGTGCGCCGCGTGGCGGTGGTCGATCCCGACAAGGTCGGGCTCGGCGTCGCGGTATTCGTCGCGATCGAGACCGGCGATCATTCGGACGAGTGGCTCGCGCGTTTCGCCGACGTCGTGAAAGCCATGCCGGAGGTGATGGAGTTCTATCGGATGGCGGGCGACGTCGACTACATGCTGCGCGTCGTGGTGGCGAGCATCCAGGAGTACGACGCGTTCTATAAGCGGCTGATCTCGGCGGTCCCGCTGAAGAACGTGACCTCGCGCTTCGCCATGGAGCGCATCAAGTCGACGACGGCACTGCCGATCCGCTGACGCGCGCAAGGCGCGCGCCGATCACTCAGTTGACCCAGGTCACCTGGTCGGACAGCCGCGGGCGCATGAAGATCTTGTCCGACACCTTGTCGGGCGTGAGGCTGAGCGCGCCCGTGATGCCGTAGCCGAGCGGCGGCTGATGCTCGTAGGACACCTCCGCCATCATCAGATAGCTGTTCGCGATCTTGAGCGCATCGTCGAGGGTGACGGGCGCGTTGGTGGCGTTCACGGCCCAATCCGAGGACGCTGCGTTCACCTTGCTCCAGGCGATGGTCGCGTTCTTGTTGGCGTCGATCTTCACGCTCGAGATGCGGATCTTCAGCTTGCCAGTGGGGAACGGCGCGATCACGGCGGTGCCGGCCGCCATGACATTGTTCATCTCGTTCTGATCGATGCTCGATACCTGCGCGACGAGGTCGGCCACCGCGCGCGCCACCAGCGTGGTCTTGCGCTTGAGGCTGGCGAGCTCGGAGACCTGCACGACGCCGACGAACAGGATCACCATGAGCGGCAGCACCATGGCGAATTCGACGGCCGAGACGCCGCGTGCGTCGCGGCGGAAGCGGGCGAGAAGACGGACGAGGCCAATAATGGAGCGCATGCGGGTCATGGCCTAGTTTCCGAAGGGCTCGTTGCGGAACGCCACGGTCGCAACGACGAGCCGAGAGTTCCCCGCCATGTCGGACAGGGTGAAGCCGAGGAGCTGCGAGGCGAGCACCGGGAACGGGTAGATCAGGCGCACCACGACGACCTGCGAGGCGGCGCCCGGCTGGTAGACGAAGTTCTCTTTCAGCTTGCCCTGGTCATCGGTCAGCTTGAGCGCGTTGCCGGTCGAGGCATCGCTGAAGCTCGCATAGGTGCGCACGTCGACGCGGACCCCTCCCATGCAATCGAACAGCGCCTTCACCTGCGCGCAGGCCTTTTCCTTGAACTGCGTGGCCGAGATGGTCTGCGCCTGTCCGGTGAGGACGAGACGCGCCGCATCGGCGGCCGCGGTCTCGAGCGACTGGCCCGCGAGGAAGACCAGCGCGGTCTCGATGATCGCGAACAACAGCCCGAAGAAGGGCAGCGCAACGAAGCCGAACTCGACGGCGGCGGCGCCGTCCTCCTGCCGCGCGAAGCGGCGGACGGTGCGCACTCGCAGAAGGCGGCGCGCGCGCCGCGCAAGACCAATCTTGAATCTCGTCATCAGGGCTGCTCCGGAAGCAATGAACAGCGAACATCGCTGCAGGCTCACGCGCCCGCGCAGCAAGGCAGTATCAGAATTGCGTTTGCTAACTCTTTCCGCGGAGCGCTTGCAGGCGCGCCTCGCGTTCACGCCGCGCTAACCATGACGCCGCGTCAGCTCACTTCGAGGAGCGGCCGGCGGTGGTCGCCTGGGTGTTGAGCGTGCCGGCCTGGCCGAGCGTCGCCGTGAAATAGGTCGGCGAATCGCCGAGCGTGATGCGCCGCTCGCATTTCGGCGCGCAGCTGTAGCTCTCGCGCTCCATGCCGCGGAAGACGAACACGACATTGTCGCGCGGGCTGCGCACCTCGACGGCGCGGTCCATGATCACCTGTCCGGCGCGATCGAGCATCACGACATTGGTGGTGCCGTAGGCCTTGCCGGTGACGACCATCATGCCGCCGCCCTGCAGGACGACGTCCGCAATCAACGGATTGCCGATGACGATGGTGGCGACATTGTCGGGGAGCCGGTGGATCGAAGCCTGGTCCAATTCCACCGCGAGGGTCTCACGTGCCTCGGTCGCGGCTGCGGGCCCCGCAAGTCCCAATCCCAGAACGACGAGCGCAAGGCCGAAAAGCCGGCGGGACGAGGTCGAGCGGGCCAACATCGCGAAACACTCCGTACGCATACGCCGCCGCGGGTTCTGCCGGGCGTCGCGACGAGTTGACTGCAAATTGGTGAACGAAACGCAAAGACGACGTGTTCGCCTGCAGGCTTAGACCCTTAGCGTGGCCGTGTGTCGCAGCATTTACCTTAGTCATCGCGCGCAGACCAAGACGTCTATATGATTCGACTAAGATGACATCAAGCATACGCGAGGATATGAAGCTTTTGACTTAATTGAACAAAAAACAATACGCTGTTCTTTCCTGGAAATATCTTGTTAACCATGGTTCTGATCCGAACCAAAACTGCAAAAATCTCTCTTCGTATTAACCGGACCGCAATCCGCCCCGCGTACAGTCGGGCATGTTCGGAGTGGGCAACAAAAGCTCACCCGAGCGGTGCTCAGACAGCCACGTGTGGATCAAGGAGCCAGTTATGAAGTCTCTCGTTTCGCGTTTTGTGAAGGACGAGTCGGGCGCGACCGCCATCGAGTACGGCCTCATCGCGGCCGGCATTTCGGTCGCCATCATCACGGTCGTCCAGGGCCTCGGCACGAAGCTCTTCCAGAACTTCGACTACGTCGAGAAGCAGCTGAAGACCCCGTCCTAAGGGTTTCGTATCGTACAGAAGGGGCTCCGGTTGCGGCCGGAGCCTTTTTTGTTTGTACGCAGCAGTATTTGATTGTCGCATTTTCTTGCGCCGAACCGGTGTCCACTTCGGCGGAAAATGCTCCGTTTGGGACAGATTTGCCGCGACCCGCTAACGGAAGCGCAACCGCTCCGTCCTAGGGTCGGCTTGGCTCGCGCGGGGGCGTCGGGCTGTTTGGGGTGACTGCCATGCTGATCGATGTGATCAAGCTCCTGCTGTTCCCGGCCATGATGGCCTTTGCGGCGAGCAGCGACCTCCTGACCATGACGATCTCGAACCGCGTTTCCCTGGTGCTCGTCGCCGGGTTCTTCGCGCTCGCGCTGATGAGCGGCATCCCGCTCGCGCAGATCGGCATGCATGTGGCGGCGGCCGGTCTGGTGCTGGTCGTCGCCTTCACGTTCTTCGCTTTCGGCTGGATCGGCGGCGGCGACGCCAAGCTGGCGGCCGCCACCGCGCTCTGGTTCGGCTTCGACCAGCTCCTGCCCTATGCGCTCTATGCCTCGCTGTTCGGCGGCGTGCTCACCTTCCTGATCATCCGCTTCCGCGTCTGGCCGCTGCCGCGCCTGCTGATGAACCAGGAATGGGCGCAGCGCCTGCATCAAAAGGACGCCGGCGTGCCCTATGGCATCGCCCTCGCCATCGCGGCGCTGATGATCTATCCCGAGACCGTGCTGATGAAGCCGCTCGGGATGTGAGCCGCGCGGGACGCGCGGCCACAAATTGCCGCGCAAGATTTACTTAACTCCAAATCGATACGCCTCATTAACCATGGATTGACCTTTCACTGGTCAAATCCGGCGTTGACGGCCGCGTCACGGCCGTAGCGTCTTGTGGAAAGTGAAGCGTATGAAAGCCGCGCGTCTCGTTGTACTCGGCGTCGCCTTGGCCGCCGGCGGACTTGCTGCGTTGCTGGCGGGCCGCTCCGATCCGCCTCCTCCGGCTCCCGCGCCCGCACCCGTGGTGCAGATCGATACGGTCGAGATTCTCGTCGCGAAGACCGATATCGCAATGGGCCAGGCGGTCTCGCCCAACGAGATGCAGTGGCAGATCTGGCCGACCCAGGCCGCGAGCCCCGCTTTCATCCGCAAGTCCGACCGCCCGCAAGCCATCGAGCAATACACGGGCGCGATCGCGCGCACGCCCTTCGTCGCGGGCGAGCCGCTGCGCGACGCCAAGCTGATCAAGGCCAATGGCTCGGGCTTCATGGCCGCACTGCTGCCGACCGGCAAGCGCGCGATCTCGACCGAGATCTCTCCCGAGACCGGCGCCGGCGGCTTCATCCTGCCGAACGATCATGTCGACGTGATCCTCTCGCGCCGCGAAGCGGCCGATAAGGACAGCGGCGGCAGCAGCGGCCATGTCAGCGAGACGATTCTCACCAACATCAAGGTCCTCGCCATCGACCAGACGCTCGGCGAGAAGGACGGCCAGAAGGTCGTGATCGGCAAGACCGCGACGCTGGAGCTCTCGCCGCGCCAGGCCGAGACGCTGGCGCTCGCGCGCCAGCAGGGCACGCTGTCGCTCGCGCTGCGCAGCCTCGCCGACGTCAACGGAAACAATCTCGCGGAGACCGACGACAAGACGGGCCGCCGCGTCAACGTGGTTCGGTTCGGCGTGACGACGTCCGTCACGCCGAAGTGAGAGGCTTGAGAGGCACCATGGTCACGAGGAGCTTCACTCGCGCGGTCCTGCTCGCGGCGCTGATCGCCGGGCTCGGGGTTGACGCGACCTCGCAGGCACAGAGCGACGACGCCCCGGTGGCGACGGCGACGATCCAGCTCACCGGATCGGACGCGGGATCGCGGTTCGTGCCGCTCGGGGTCGGCAAGTCGGTGGTGATCGACCTGCCGCGCGACGTGCGTGATGTGCTAGTGACCGATCCGACCATCGCCAATGCGGTGGTGCGCACGACGCGGCGCGCCTACGTGATCGGCGTCAAGGTCGGCCAGACCAATATCTACTTCTTCGACGCCGCCGGCCGGCAGATCGCCGGCCTCGACATCGCGGTCAACCGCGATCTCAACGGCGTGCGCGCCATGCTCAAGCGGCTGCAGCCGCACAACGACATCAAGGTGGACGGCGTCGGCGAGGGCGTGATGCTGTCCGGCACGGTGGCCACTCCGGCCGAGTCGCAACAGGCCTTCGACACCGCGGCGCGCCTGGTCGGCGACGGCAACAAGGTCGTCAACAACCTGGTGATCCGCACCCGCGATCAGGTGATGCTGAAAGTGACGGTCGCCGAGGTGCAGCGCGACATCATCAAGCAGCTCGGCGTCGACCTCTCGGGCAGCCTCGGCTACGGCGCCACGGCGATCAGCTTCAACTCGAGCAATCCGTTCTCGGCCACTGGCTCGGCGCTGACCGACAGCAACTTGACCGGCGTCTTCAAGGATGTCCGTGCGACGATCCGGGCCATGGAGCGGGCCGGCGTCATCCGCACACTGGCGGAGCCGACACTCACCGCGATCTCGGGCGAGAGCGCAAACTTCCTGGCGGGCGGCGAATTCCCGGTGCCGGGCGGCTTCACGTGCGATCAGACCACCCGGAACTGTCAGACGCAGGTGCAGTTCAAGAAGTTCGGCGTCGGCCTCAACTTCACGCCGGTCGTGCTCTCCGAAGGACGCATCAGCCTGAAGGTGATGAGCGAGGTCTCCGAGCTCACCAACGAGAACGCGCTCACGCTGTCGCAAAGCCTCGGCACCTCCACGGCGACCCTGACCATCCCGGCGGTCCGCACCCGGCGCAGCGAGACGACGATCGAGATCCCGTCGGGCGGCGCGCTCGCGATGGCGGGCATGATCCAGGAGCAGACCAAGCAGCAGATCAACGGCATTCCCGGGCTCGCCCAGGTGCCAGTCCTCGGCACCCTGTTCCGCAGCCGTGACTTCATCAACCGGCAGACCGAGCTGATGGTGATCGTGACGCCGCTGATCGTGCGCGCGGTGGCGCAGAAGGATCTCTCGCGCCCCGACGACGGCTTCGCCGACGCGTCGGATCCCGCGACCGTGCTGCTCGGACGCATCAATCGCATCTATGGCGGGCCGGCCGTGGCGCCGCAGCGCGCCTATTACGGCAAGCCCGGCTTCATTCTCGACTGACGGAAAGGCGACGAGGTAAACCCCATGACCAGGCATTCGACCGCGGCCCGCGCGATCGCGATCCTCGGCCTCGCCGCAGTGCTGGCCGGGTGCAAGCACGACCGCGACGTGGTCGCGAGCGTCCCGCTCGACTACCGCCAGCGCCATCCGATCTCCGTGCGGGAGGGCTCGCGCGCGATGGAGCTCTTCATCGGCGAGCGGCGCGGCGGGCTCAATCCGACGCAGCAGGCCGAGGTCGCGGCCTTCGCAGGCACGTGGCGGCGCGAGGCCACCGGCGGCATCATCATCGACGTGCCGACCGGAACCTCGAACGCGCGCGCCGCGCACGACGCGCTGCGCGAGGTGCAGTCGATCCTGGCGGCGTCGGGCGTGCCGGCGAGCGCGGTGGCGGTGCAGCCAGGCCGGCCGCACAGCCCCGTCAAGCTCGCCACCCTGCGGCTCAACTATCCCAAGATGGTCGCGGAGGCCGGCCCCTGCGGCCTGTGGCCGAACGACCTCGGCCCGTCCTACCAGGGGCGGCCCTTCGAGAACACGCAATACTGGAATCTCGGCTGCGCCTCCCAGCGCAACATGGCCGCCATGGCGGCGAACCCGGCCGACCTCGTGCAGCCGCGCGAGGAGACGCCGATCTCCGCGGCGCGCCGCTCCACGGTGCTCGAGAAGTACCAGAAGGGCGAGCCGACCGCGACGGTCGACCCGAACGCCTCCAAGGGCAAGATCAGCGAAGTGGGCCAATGATCAAGTTCGCTTTCAAGGGCGGCGAGCCTGAGGCCGCCCCGATCGACGTGGTCGAGCGCGAGCCGCACATCGCGCCGGTGCCGCGCATCTCGATCCAGGCTTTCTGCACGACGCCCGAGACCGCCGCGGCCATGCAGGCCGCGAGCGAAGACCGCCGCATGGCCAAGGCGCATCTGAAGATCCAGATGGGCGGCATCGTCGCGGCGATCGAAGCCTATCGCTCCTCGCCGACGCCGAACGTGGTGATCATCGAGTCGGACACCCGCAACGACGATCTGCTCGACGGCCTGGACTCGCTCGCCGAGCACTGCGATCCCGGCACGCGAGTGATCGCGATCGGCTATCTCAACGACATCGTGCTCTATCGCGAGCTGGTGCGGCGGGGCGTCAGCGACTACCTGATGGCGCCGGTCGACACGCTCGGTGTGATCGGGGCGGTGTCGAGCCTGTTCCACGCGCCGGATGCGAAGCCGGTCGGCCGCACCATCGCGGTGGTCGGCGCCAAGGGTGGCGTCGGTTCCTCGACCGTTGCCCACAACATCGCCTGGACGATCGCGCGCGATCTCGGCCTCGATGCCGTGGTCGCGGACCTCGACCTGCCGTTCGGCACGGCCGGCCTCGATTTCAACCAGGACCCGCCGCAAGGCATCGCCGACGCCGTGATGTCGCCGGACCGCATTGACGTGGCCTTCGTCGACCGCCTGCTCTCGAAGTGCACCGACAATCTGAGCCTGCTCGCCGCGCCCGCGACGCTGGAGCGCGTCTACGATCTCGGCGCCGAGGCCTTCGACTCGATCTTCGACGTGCTGCGCTCGACCGCGCCGTGCATCGTGCTCGATGTGCCGCATGTGTGGACCGGCTGGGCGAAGCGCACGCTGATCGCGGCGGACGAGATCCTCGTCGTGGCGACGCCCGACCTCGCCAACCTGCGC
This sequence comes from Pseudomonadota bacterium, assembly GCA_023404705.1. GTDB lineage: Bacteria > Pseudomonadota > Alphaproteobacteria > Rhizobiales > Xanthobacteraceae > FEB-22. The sequence goes on along the minus strand of JAEYAU010000020.1, from coordinate 425 downwards.
AACACGAAGAACCTGATCGACCTGTTGCGGGCGGCGCGGCCGAACGATCAGCGTCCGCTCTATTGCCTCAACCAGGTCGGCGTGCCGAAGCGGCCGGAGCTCAAGGCCGGCGACTTCAGCAAGGCGCTGGAAGCGGCCCCGGTCGCGTCGATCCCATTCGAGCCGCAGGTGTTCGGCACCGCCGCCAACAACGGGCAGATGATCGCCGAAGTCTCATCGGGCCATCGGCTGGCTGAGACCTTCCGCGGCCTCGGGCAGGCGCTCACGGGCCGCTCGGAGGGCAAGCGCTCGCGCGGCGGCCTGCTCAGCCCGCTGCTCGAGAAGCTGATGAAGCGGCAGGGTTAGCGGAGAAACGGCGTGTTCGGTAAGCGCTCCACCTCGGGACCGGATCATCGCGCGGCGCATGTGCCGGCGCCGGCCGCGCC
>JAEYAU010000007.1 GCA_023404705.1 Pseudomonadota bacterium | reverse complement strand
CCGCCCGGCCGCGCGGGCGCCCTCGCGGGCGTGCCGACCGGCCTCACGGCCCTCACCCGCGCGCTCAAGCTGCAGCAGAAGGCCGGCAAGGTCGGCTTCGACTGGAACGACCCGCGCGCCGTGCTGGCCAAGATCCGCGAGGAGGCCGACGAGATCGAGGCCGAGCTCGATGGCGACCGCGCCGCGGCCGAAGGCGAGATCGGCGATCTGCTCTTCGCCGTCGTCAACCTCGCGCGCCATCTCGATATCGACCCCGAAGCCGCGCTGCGCACCACCAACCTGAAATTCGAACGCCGCTTCGGTGCCATCGAAGATGCGCTGGCCTCAAAGGGCAAGACGCCCGCGGAATCGACACTCGCTGAGATGGATGCGCTGTGGGATGAGGCGAAAGAGCGAGAGAGAAACGCGGGGTTGTAGGGCACAATAGCGAAGCGTAATGCGCCAACGACCTCTCGACCGACGCGTTCCTATCAAAATGCCCGCGGCGCAATACGGCGCTTCGCGCCTATTGCGCCCGACGGGCTGAGCGCGGCCGCGCCTGCACCACGTGCCCGGCGAACTTGCCGCGCACCAACTCGGCCTTGGCGTCGTCGGCGCGCACCGACACCGCGAGCTGGCCGTCCTCGCGCAGGCTCTTGTCCATAACCTCGGTGTTGCGGTGGAGCCAGCTCACGGCCGCGCCGTCGGCGGGGTCGAGCACCAGATCGAGCACCACGCGGCGCTCGGCGAGGCGGTTCTCGATCGCGGCGAGCAGCGTGTCGGCGCCCTCCCCGGTCAGCGCCGAAACCAATACGGGCCGCGCCTCGGCCTCGCGCCGCTCCGCCAGATTGAACAGTCGCTCGCGCTCCTCGGCATCGACGGCGTCGATCTTGTTCCAGACCTCGATGATGCGCGCGCGATCGTCGGGGTCGATCTCCAGCTCGCGCAGCACGGTTTCGACGTCCTGCGCTTGCGCGGCCGTGTCGCCATGCGAGACGTCGCGCACATGCAGGATAATGTCGGCCTCGACCACCTCCTCCAGTGTCGCGCGGAAGGCCGCGACCAGCATGGTCGGCAGGTCCGAGATGAAGCCGACCGTATCCGAGAGGATGATCTTCGCGCCGTGCTCCAGCGTGATCGCGCGCAGCGTCGGGTCGAGCGTCGCGAACAGCATGTCGGCTTCGAGCACCTCGGCGCGCGTCAGCCGATTGAACAGCGTCGACTTGCCGGCATTGGTGTAGCCGACCAGCGCGACGATCGCATAAGGCACGCGCTTGCGGCTCTCGCGGTGCAGCTTGCGCGTGCGCTTCACGGTCTCGAGCTCGCGCTCGATCTTGTCGATGCGCTCCCCGATGACCCGTCGGTCCGACTCGATCTGCGTCTCGCCCGGGCCGCCGAGGAAGCCGAAGCCGCCGCGCTGGCGCTCGAGATGGGTCCAGGAGCGCACCAGCCGGCTCTTCTGATACTGCAGGTGGGCGAGCTCGACCTGCAGGCGCCCTTCCCGCGTCTGCGCGCGCCGGCCGAAGATCTCCAGGATGAGACCGGTGCGGTCGAGCACCTTCGACTGCCAGGCCTTCTCCAGATTGCGCTGCTGCACCGGCGAGAGCGCGCAATCCATCACCACGAGATCGATCTCCTGGCTCTTGGTGAGCCCGGCGATCTCATCCACCTTGCCCTTGCCGAGATAGGTCGCGGGCCGGATCTCGCTGAGCGGCACCAGTCCCTGCTCGATCACGTCGAGATCGATCGCGGCCGCGAGGCCCACGGCCTCCTCGAGCCGGGCGGTCGGCGCGCGCGACTCGTCCTCCGGCCGCCCACCCGGGCCTTTGCCGGGGCGATGGCGCAGGTAGGGGCCGATGACCATCGCGCGTCCTGTCGACGAGCCCGGCGGGCTCAGTCGGTCAGTGCGCGTGTCGCGTCGGCGTGGCTCCAATCAGGTCTTTTCCCCGGCGGGCGCCGCTTCCTCGGCGCCTTCGAATAGCTGGATCGGATGACCCGGCATGATGGTCGATATCGCGTGCTTGTAGACGAGCTGGGAGTGCCCATCCCGCCGCAGGAGCACGCAGAAATTATCGAACCATGTAACAACGCCCTGAAGCTTCACTCCGTTCACCAGAAAAATGGTGAGGGGGGTTTTGTTCTTGCGGACGTGGTTGAGGAAGGTGTCTTGTAGATTTTGAGAGCGATCGGCTGCCATTGCCGCTGTTCCGTTTTTTGCTTGTGGGCCCCTGCGCCCTTTATCCCCGTGTCCCGTCGGGGGTCCCGTAACGCTCGTGCCTTATTTGCCTCGCGAGATGCCGCAAGGTCTGGCGTGCCCATTAGATGGCACCCTGCTGCACCGCGCAAGTCCAAGTTGGTTGTGCTTCGGGGCAACACCCCTGCTTTCTTCCGGCGTCAGGACATTTCGGCGAGGCGGTGGAAGTCGCGGCGCAACGCAGTCGCGACCAGGCCCGGCGCCCCGTTGCCCACCGGCCGGCCGTCGATCCGCACCACCGGCGTCACGATCTGGGTCGCGGAGGTGACGAAGGCCTCGCGTGCTTCCTGAGCCTCCGCGACCGTGAAGGCGCGCTCCTCGATGGTCAGGCCGTGCTCCCGCGCCACGTCGAGCACCACCGTGCGGGTGATGCCGCGCAAAATCAGGTTGTCGGCCTGCCGCGTCACCAACCGTGAATCGCGGGTAACGATCCACGCATTCGACGAGGAGCCCTCGGTCACGAAGCCCTCCTTGTCGACGAACCAGGCCTCCTTGGCGCCTTGCTCGCGCGCCGCCTGTTTGGCGAGCACGTTGGGCAGCAGCGAGACCGACTTGATGTCCACGCGGGGCCAGCGGTTCTCCCGGACCGTGATCACCGCGATCCCCTCCCCGGCCACCTGCTCGCGCGCCGCGAGGTCGTAGCCGCGCGCCGTCACCGTGATGGCCGGGCGCGTACCGGCAGGCGGAAACGCATGATCGCGCGGGGCGACGCCGCGCGTCACCTGCAAGTAGACGAGCCCATTATGCACGCGGTTTCGCGCGACCGTCTCGCGCAGCACGACCGAGAGGGCCGCCGGCGACATCGGCATGTCGATGCGCAGCTCGCCCAGCGAGCGCGCCAGCCGCGCCATGTGCCGGCGCTCGTCGATCAGCTTGCCGCCGCGGACCTCGCAAACCTCGTAGACGCCGTCCGCGAACTGGTAGCCGCGGTCCTCGATGTGCACGGCGGCCTCGGCGTGCGGGACATACTGACCGTTCACGTAAGCTATGCGCGACATCGCGGCTCCCTACAGTCGCTTTCCCGGATTCACCTGCGCCAATAAGCAAGGTTCGCGAAGGCAAGCAATGCCACCAGCTCGAGCCGGCCGCCGATCATCGCGCCCGCAAGCGTCAGCTTGGCGGACGGGCTCAAGGCGGCCCAGGCCGGCCACTCGCCCGATCCGACGAGCCCGCCCGGATAGACCGGCCCCGTATTGGTGAGCGCCGCCAGCGTCGCGACATAGGCGCCGGTGAAATCCGGATGTGTCCAGGACACCGCGACCGAGACCACGAAGATCGCCGTGATCCAGAGCGCGAAGGCGGTCCAGATCGCCTTCATGCGCTGGATGTCATAGGGCTCGCCGCCGATCCGCGCCGGCCGGATGCCGTGCGGATAGATCAGCCGCTGCAGCTCGCGTCCGCTCTGCACCAGCATGCCGCCGACGCGATAAAGCTTCACGCCGCCGGCCGTCGAGAAGGTCGCCCCGCCGACGAACAGGATCAGCACGATGATCGCGATCGGAAAGGGCCGGAGTGCGCCAGGGGCGAGCTCGAAACCCGTCGTGGAGATGAGGGAGGTTGCCAGGAACAAGCCGTCCTGGATCGGATATCGGTCGCCCGCCCTTACCAACACGGCGGCGGCCGCGAGCCCGAGCCCCACCGCCGCGATGATCAGCGCGAAATTCTCGCGCCGATGCAGCGCCGCGCTCCAGCGCCGCTCGAGGAGCTGATGCTGCCAGATGATGCTGGTCGCGCCGATCAGCATGAAGACGACCAGCACGATCTGCACGACACTGCTGCCGTACACCACGATGCCGCCCGAACGCGGCATGAAACCGCCGGTCGAAAGCGCGGACAGTGCGAGGCACGCGGCATCGAAGGGCGGCAGCCCCGCAATGCTGAGGGCCGCGATGCACATCAGCGTGGCGGCGCCGTAGATCGGCAGCACCTCGCGCGTGATGTCGGCCAGCGCCTCGCCCGCGTCTTGGGTGGTGCCTTTGCCGAGCCAGCGCGGCCGCTCCACCAGCCCGCCGGCGCCGGCGGGGCTGAGCACCGCGAGCGCGGTCATGAGCGTCAGCCCGCCGCCATACCAGGAGGTCAGGCAGAGCGCGAAGATGATGCTGCGCGGCACCTGATCGTGGTTCGGAAACAGGCTCGCACCCGTCGTCGTCAGCGCGGAGGTGGCGAGGAAGATCGCGTCCACCGGTCCGAGCCCGGCCGCCAGCCCGAGCGGCAGCGCGAGCGCGAGCGGCACCGCGATCCAGATCGTGACCGCCGCGATCAACCGCCCACGCCGGCTGAGGTCGCCCGGCCGCCCCGCGATGGCGAGCCGGCACGCGCCGGCGAGAAAACCCATGGTCGCGGCCGCCAGCATGAAGTCGGTACCCTGCGGCTCGTCATAGCCGTAGCCCACCAGACCGCACACGAACAGCACCAGCGCGAGAACCGCGAGTGCGGAAGCCGTGAGGCGCGCGAGGACGACCATGGGCGCCTTCAGAAGAACTCGAGGCTGACCCGGAACAGCTGCTCGACCTGCCGCACGCGCTCGGCGAGCGTGAACATGATCACGCGGTCACGCTCCTCGATCTCGACATCGCCATTGGGAAACACCACCTTGCCGCCACGATAGATCGCGCCCACACGCATGCCGTCGAGGAAGTCGAGCTCGCGCAGCGGCTTGCCGACCAGCGGCGAGGTTGAGAGCGCCTCGCCTTCGATCACTTCCGCGGCGCCATCCATGAGCGCGTGCACGCCGCGTACGCGTCCGCGCCGCACATGCTGCAACACGCGCGAAACCGTGATCTGGCGCGGGTTCACATAGGCGTCGATGCCGAGCCCGCGCGCGAATGGCAGGTAGTCGGGATTGTTGAGCAGCGCCAGGTTGCGCTTGGCGCCGAGTCGCTTTGCCATGACGCAGGAGAGCACGTTCACCTGGTCGTCATTGGTCAGCGACACCATCGTGTCCGCCGCCATCACGTCGGCCTCTTCGAGAATATCGCGGTCGAGCGCGCTGCCGTTGAGCACCACCGAGCGCTCCACCTGGTCCGCGATCGAGATCGCCCGTGTGCGGTCCGCCTCGATCAGCTTCACGCGCGCCCGCGCATGCCGCTTCTCGAGCTCGCGCGTGACGTAGAGGCCGATATTGCCGCCGCCCGCCAGCACGATGCGCTGCGCCGGCAGCTCGTCGTGGCCGAACACCGACAGCGTGCGCTGCACGGTGTCGGCTTCGGCGACCACATAGGCGAGATCCCCGACGCTCAGCGAATCCGAGCTGTGCGGAATGAAGATCTTGCCGGCGCGATTGATGCCGACCACCACGGCGCGCAGATCCGGAAACAAGCCAGTGAGCTGGCGCAACGGCGTATCGACGATCGGGCAATCCTCCTCGCAGATGATGCCGACCACGACGACCTTGTCGTCCGCGAAGCTGACCGTGTCGGTGGAGCCCGGCAGCGCCAGCCGGCGCAGCACCATCTCGCCGACCTCCAGCTCGGGCGAGATCACCACGTCGATCGGCAGGGCCTCGGCCGAGAACAAGTCGCGCCAGTGCGGCGCCAGATAGGTCTGCGCGCGGATGCGCGCAATCTTGGTGGGCACTTTGAACAAGGAGTGGGCCACCTGGCAGGCGACCATGTTGACCTCGTCGTAGAGCGTGACCGCGATCAGCATGTCGGCATCCTCGGCGCCGGCCTGCGCCAGCACCTCCGGATGCGAGCCGTGGCCGACGATGCCGCGGACGTCGAGGTTTTCGCTCACCGACTGGATCAGCCGCGGCGAGATGTCGATGATCGACACGCTGTTCTGCTCGGCCGCCAGGCGCTGGGCGATGCCGTAGCCGACCTGGCCCGCGCCGCAGATCACGACTTTCATGAGTGCCCTTCCGGCGCTTCCCGCGCGGCCGCCCCCGGCCGCCCTGCCCTTCTAGCGCATTTCGTGCGCCCGAACAGGAGTCTAGCCGATTCCAAGCGCCTTGAGCTTGCGGTGCAGGGCCGAGCGCTCCATGCCGACGAACTCGGCGGTGCGGGAGATGTTGCCGCCGAAACGGCTGATCTGGGCGCGCAGGTATTCGCGCTCGAACACCTCGCGGGCCTCGCGCAGCGCCAGCCCCATCAGGTGCTCGCCGCCATTGCCGGCCGGCATGCTGGGTACCATGGAGCCGACGTCCTGCGGCAGCATGGAGGCCGAGATCACGGCCTCGCTGTCGCCGCCCGCGAGGATCATCAGCCGCTCCACGTTGTTGCGCAGCTGGCGCACATTGCCGGGCCAGTCGTGCGACTGGAGCACCGCCATGGCGTCCTCACCGATGCGCCGCTTGGGCAGCCCGGTCGCGAGCGAGATCTGCTCCATGAAATATTCGACCAGGCCCGGAATGTCCTCGCGCCGCTCGGCGAGCGGCGGCACGCGGATCGGCACCACCGAGAGCCGGTGATAGAGGTCCTCGCGGAACTTGCCTTCGGCGATCTCGGCTTCCACGTTACGCGCCGTCGAGGAGACGATACGCACGTCGACGCTGACCTTGGTGGCGCCGCCGACCCGCTGGAAGGTCTGCTCGGTGAGCACGCGCAGAATCTTGCTCTGCGTGTCGCGCGGCATGTCCGCGATCTCGTCGATGAACAGCGTGCCCTGATGCGCTTCCTCGAGCGCGCCGACCTTACGCGCCTCGGAGCCGTTGGCGTTCTCGACGCCGAACAGCTCGATCTCCATGCGCTCGGGCGTGATCGCGGCCGCGTTGATCACCACGAACGGGCCATTCGCGCGCGCCGACTGGCCGTGCAGCGTGCGCGCGGTCAGCTCCTTGCCGGCGCCCGAGGGGCCGACAATGAGGATGCGGCTATTGGTCGGCGCCACCTTCTCGATCGTCTGGCGCAGTTGGTTGAGGGCCGGCGATCCCCCGATCAGCTTGTTGGCGACCGGCGCGAGCTGCTTGAGCTCCTTGACCTCGCGCTTGAGTCGCGAGTTCTCCAGTGCGCGGTTGGCGACCAGCACCAGCCGATCGGCCTTGAACGGCTTCTCGATGAAGTCGTACGCGCCCTGCTTGATGGCCGAGACCGCGGTCTCGATATTGCCATGGCCCGAGATCATGACCACGGGCAGCTCGGGATGCTGCTCCTTGACGGAGTCGAGCAGCTGCAGGCCGTCGAGCTTGCTGCCCTGCAGCCAGATATCGAGGAAGACGAGGCTCGGCCGGCGCTGCGCGACCGCGGCCAGCGCCGTATCGCTGTCGCGCGCTGTGCGCGTCGAATAGCCCTCGTCTTCGAGAATGCCCGCGACGAGATCGCGGATGTCCGCCTCGTCGTCAACGATGAGAATCTCTGGACCCATCATGACCGCTCAGTTGCGACGGCCGCGACCGGCGCCGCCGCGCCCTCGCCCACCGTCTCGTCCGTGTTGGTGTTCGACTTGAGGCCCTCCGCGGCGAGGCGCATGCGGACCCAGGCTCCACGCCCGCCCGTAGCCACCTCAGGTGCGTCGAGCAATTCGATTCCTCCGCCGTGGTCCTCGAGGATGCGGCCCACGATGGCGAGTCCCAGCCCCGTACCTTTGTCGCGCGTGGTCACATAAGGTTCGAGCAGCCGGTTGCGATTTTCCTTCGGCAGGCCCACGCCGTTGTCGATGACGTCGATAACGATCTCGTCGCCTTCGCGCGTCGTGTGGACGCGGATGTGACCCTTGCCGAGCTCCTCGGGCGGCACCGCCGAGATCGCCTCGGTCGCGTTCTTGATGATGTTGGTGAGCGCCTGCGAGACGAGCCGGCGATCGAACTTGGCCGGCATGGGATCTTCCGCGATCTCGCAATCAATATCGATCTCGGGGTTGCCGACCCGCATCAGGAACACGGCCTGGCGCACCGTGTCGGCCATGTCCTCCGCGGCGACCACCGGCTTCGGCATGCGCGCGAAACGGGAGAACTCATCCACCATGCGGCGGATATCGTCGACCTGGCGCACGATCGTGTCGGTGCACTGGTCGAACACGGCGCGGTCCTCGGTGATCACCTTGCCGTATTTGCGCTTGATACGCTCGGCCGAGAGCTGGATCGGCGTGAGCGGGTTCTTGATCTCGTGGGCGATGCGCCGCGCAATGTCGGCCCAGGCCGAGGTGCGCTGCGCCGCCACCAGGTCGGTGATGTCGTCGAGGGTCACCACATAGCCGTGCTCGGCTTCGGCCGACTGCTCGGTCGTGACGCGCACCGAAAGATTGCGCTCGCGCATGTTGCGGCTGATGTTCACTTGACCTTGGACGAGCCGGTGCGCGCCGGTGCGCGCCTCGGCGAACAGGGGCCCGAGCTCCGGCATCACCTCTTCGAGGGGGCGGCCCACCGCCTCCGCCTCGGTCGAGCCGATCAGCTTCTCGGCCGAGCGATTGAGGATGCTGATGAGGCCCTCGGCATCGACGCCGATCACGCCCGCGCTGGCGCCCGCGAGCACGGCTTCCGTGAAACGGCGGCGGCTGTCGATCAGCTCGCTCGCCCGCATCAGGTCGTCGCGCTGGGTGCGCAGCTCCTGCGTCATGGTGTTGAAGGTCTCGCCCAGATGCGCGAGGTCGCCCTCTGAGCGGCGCACCGGCACCTGCACATAGAGATTGCCCGTGGAGACCAGATTGGCGGCCGCGATCAGCCGCCGGATCGGCGCCACCAGATGATTGGCGAAGTTGAGCCCGATCCACACCGCCGACAGCAGGACCGCGAGCGCGATCACGGTGAACATCAGCCCGAAGGCGACCTGCACGCCGACGCGCCGCGCCTGCAGGGTGGCGAATTCCGCGACGCTCTCACGCGTCGTCTGCAGCTGCTCGACCACGCGCGGATCGAGCGGCCGCACCACATAAAGATAGGCGTCGTCGTAGTTGCGCAGCTTGATGACGGCCGCGACGGTCTTGGCCTCCGCCAGCAGCGCGATCTGCGGTTCCTGGTCGCCCACATTGGCGAGCGCACCCTGCGCGGGCGGCGGCGCCGCGTCGCGCGTGTTGCGCAAGTCGTTGCGCTCGATCACCGTGAGGTCGCTGCGCAGGACCAGGGTCACGGGCAGGCCGCGCAGCTGCGCCTGCGCATTGAGGAACTGGCGGAAGCGCTCGCGATCCTGGTCGAACAGCGGCTTCGCGCGTCCCACGTCATAGGCCATGGCGAGGATGTCGCCGCGCACCAGGGCGGCATTCTGGTTCACATAGGCCTGTGCCACCGTCATGGAGTTCTCGATCACGGTGCGCATGCGGCCCGAGAACCAGCGGTCGAGACCGCGGTCGAGGGTGATGCTCGCCACGACGGCCACCAGCACGGCCGGCACCGCGGCGATCACCGAGAACAGCCCGATGATGCGGATATGCAGCCGCGCGCCGGCCCGGCCGCGGCGGCGCGCCTGGATGATCGGCACGATCTCCCGGCCGATCACGACGATCAGGATCAGCACCGCGACCGCATTGCCGAGCAGCACCGTGACGACCACCTCGTGGGTCGGCACGATCGGGGTCAGGCCGGACAGCACCAGGAAGGTGACCACCGCAGAGACGAGCGCGATGCCAACCGCGATCGGGCCGAGCGCGCGCGTCCAGGACCGCGGGCGGCCCGCGGTCGTCGTATCGGCAAGGGCAACGTCTTCGGCGCTGGTCATTGGCCCCGGCGGCATCGCGAACGGAATGGGGCACGCGACGGACGTGCGTCGTCCGCCAATTCCCTCGGGCCCCTCAGCCTTGATGCAATTCTACAACATTGTTGCAGAAATGGGACAAATCCGGGGCGCAATGCGGCGACCCGGCCGAGTTCACAGGATCAGGAATAAGCTGGCGGAGCGCCTGCGGCCCTGGCCACAGGCTCCAATGACGGCCCGGTCCCGGAATGACGCTATTGCATCCGGATCGGAACGCTCTGGTATTTGTTCCCGGCCGGAGCCCCCTCCGGATACATGTCGAATGTGATCACGTTGTCGGTCTCGTTCGTACGGAAGCTGAACACGCCGATGCCGACGCCGTCGCCGTCCGTCGTGATGTCCCCGAGGATCCGGACGCATTTGAGGAAGAAGTGATAGGTGGTATTGGGCTGCACGGTCATGCCCACCTTCACCGAAGTGGTGCCGTCACCGTTGCGGGCCACCACGACCTCGCCACCCGGCTCGAGCGGGTTCGGGTCGACATTGCCGTTCTTGCAGTCGGAGAAGTCCTGCTTCACCAGAAAGGCTGTCTGCCCTTGCTGCGCGGACGCGGTTGCCGCCAGCAAGGCGGTGGCGGCGAAGACGGAAATGCAGAGTGACGAACGGCGTGCCGACGCTTGCATGACGGGTCTCCTGGTCCCTGAACGCCCCGATCCCGGGCGCCGCCAGAATACACGCAGTGATAGAATTCGGAAACAGGTAACAGTTCGGCAACGCGGGCCGGACCGAGCGCCCTAATGCCGCGCGTCCGAGGGATCGCCGGCGCCGGTCTTCTCCAGATAGACCTGTCCGAAGAAGGCGAGCGCATCGGCCATCAGCTTGGCCTGGTCCCCCTCGGGCGCGAGCAGGATGACGTCGACGAGACTCTCGGCGACCTTGGCGGCCACGGCCGCGAGATCGTTCTCGCCCTGATCGATGATGTCGCGCACCAGGTCGTTGATGTCGCAGTGAAGGCAGTCGGACATAGCGGTTCCTCGTGGCGAGTCACCCGCATCATAGCCGGACGACATCACATGCGCTCCCCCGACGCATGCGGACAGTAAACGCGCTCGGCCGCGGAAAGCGGTGGAATTCCGCCACCACCGGGATGCGGGGATGTCACGCATCCACTAGTCCTTAAACCGACCCGCCCCGTCCCTCCATCCACACTCACCCTGAGCACGATCGCGGATGCCTCTGGAGAAACCGCAGCTCCCCCTGCCGGGCTCTCGCGAAATTCTTGCAGGGCTCTCGCGCCAGCATGCCGCAAACGCCTTGGCGGCGTTCATCTTCGCGGCCTCGGGACCGGTCGCGATCATCCTCTCGGTCGCCTCGCGTGGCGGCCTTGCGGCGGACCTGATCTCCTCCTGGCTGTTCGGCGCCTTCTTCCTCAATGCCTTGATCACCATCGCGTTCTGCCTCGCCTACCGCCAGCCGCTGGTCTTCTTCTGGACCATTCCGGGCACGGTGCTGGTCGGCCCCGCACTCACCCATGCGAGCCTCGCGGAAGTGGTCGGCGCCTATGTGGTCACGGGCCTGCTCATGCTGGTGCTCGCCGTCACGGGCCTGGTACGCCGCGGCATGTCGATCGTGCCGCTGCCGATCGTCATGGCGATGGTGGCGGGCGTTTTCCTCCCCTTCGGCGTCGGCTGGATCACGGCGTTCAAGCAGGACTTCGCGATCGCGGTCGTGATGACGGGCGCTTTCTTCGTCACCTCCGCCATGCCCGCGCTGGGGCGCCGGCTGCCGCCGCTGGTCGCAGCTCTGATCGCGGGCGTGCTGCTCGCGGTCATCATGGGTCGGTTCGACACGCAGGCGACATTCGCCCATGCGCTCGTCGCTCCGCAATTCATCATGCCGGCGTTCTCCTGGCCGGTGCTGGTCGAGCTCGTGGTGCCGCTCGCCATCACGGTGCTGGTGATCCAGAACGGCCAGGGCATCGCGGTGTTGAAGACGGTCGGACACGAGGCGCCGACCAACAGCGTCGCGGCCGCATGCGGCATCGGCGCAATCGTCACGGGGCTGGTCGGCTCCGCCTCGACGTGCCTGACAGGTCCCGTCAACGCGATCATCTCCAGCGGCGGCGAGCGCACCACGCAATACGTTGCGGGCCTCCTCGTCGCCGTACTTGCCCTCGCCTTCGGCCTGTTCGCGCCCGTGTTCACGCACTACATGCTGGCGGCGCCACCGGCACTGATCGCCGTGCTGGCCGGCCTCGCCATGCTGCGCGTGCTCGGCGCGAGCTTCACGGCGGCCTTCAACCGCACCTTCACGCTCGGCGCCGTGGTGACCTTCCTGGTCACGGTCGCGGGCCTGCCGATCCTGAACATCGGCGCCCCCTTCTGGGGCCTGGTGTTCGGCGTCGCGACGTCGTTCGTGCTGGAGCGCGGAGATTTCGCGCGGAAGGAGGCGTGAGCCTCACCCGCTCGTGCGAATCACCTGCAGATCCAGATCCCGGATCTTCTTGCGCAGCGTATTCCGGTTCACCCCGAGCAAATCCGCCGCGCGGATCTGGTTGCCGCGCGTAGCGGCGAGCGCGGCGGAGAGCAGCGGGTATTCGACCTCGCGCAGGATGCGGTGATAGAGCCCGGGCGGCGGCAGGCCGTCGTCGAAGCCCGAGAAATAGCGCGTGAGGTGGCGCTCGACCGCGGCCGCGAGGCTGTCGTCAGCGCGCGGCTCCTCGTCCGGCGGCGACACCGCGGGCTGCGCGAGCTCGGCGTCGATCACCGCCTGACTGATCGTCTCCTGCGGATAGAGCGCGGCGAGACGGCGCGCGAGGTTCTCGAGCTCGCGCACATTGCCCGGCCAGCGGTAGCGCTTGAGGCGGTCCAACGCGGCCTGGTCGATCTGCTTCGGCGGCAGACCTTCCTTCTCGGCTTGCGTGAAGAAGTGACGGATCAGGTCCGGTACGTCCTCGATGCGCTCGCGCAGCGGCGGCAGGCGCAGCGGCACCACGTTGAGGCGGAAGAACAGGTCCTCGCGGAACATGCCCTGCTGAATGAGAATGCGCAGGTCCTTGTTGGTCGCCGCGATGATGCGCACGTCGGTCTTGATCGGCGTACGACCACCGACCGTCGTGTACTCGCCCTGCTGCAGCACGCGCAGGAGCCGCGTCTGCGCCTCCATCGGCATGTCGCCGATCTCGTCGAGGAACAGCGTGCCGCCTTCGGCCTGCTCGAAACGGCCGGCATTGCGGCTGGTCGCGCCCGTGAACGCGCCCTTCTCGTGGCCGAACAGCTCGGACTCGACGAGGTCGCGCGGGATCGCCGCCATGTTGATGGCGACGAAGGCGCCCGAGCGCCGCTTGCCATAGTCGTGCAGCGCACGCGCGACCAGCTCCTTGCCGGTGCCGGACTCGCCCATGATCATGACCGTGAGGTCGGTCTGCATCAGCCGCGCGACCACGCGGTAGATCTCCTGCATCGCGGGCGAGCGCCCGATCAGCGGGATCGACTCGAGGTCCTCGACCGTGCCGCTCTCGCGCGGCCGCTCCTTCGGCTCGGCGAGCGCGCGACCGACGATCGCGATCAGTTCCTTCAGATCGAAGGGCTTCGGCAGATACTCGTAGGCGCCGCGCTCGGAGGCGCGGATCGCGGTCATGAACGTGTTCTGCGCGCTCATGACGATGACCGGGAGATCCGGCCGCAGCTTCTTCATGCGCGGCAGCAGATCGAAGGCGTTCTCGTCCGGCATCACCACGTCGGTGATGACGAGATCGCCGTCGCCCTGGCTCACCCAGCGCCACAGGGTCGCGGCATTGCTGGTCGAGCGGACCTCGTAGCCGGCGCGCGAGAGCGCCTGGTTGAGAACGGTCCTTATCGCGGCGTCGTCGTCGGCGACAAGTATGCTTCCCGCAGGCATCGTATCCCTCTTCAGGCTCCGCCGCCCGGCTCGGCGTCGTCACCCGTGTACATGGGCATCAGGACTCGAAAAATCGTATGTCTCGGCTGTGACTCGCATTCGACGATGCCGCCGTGATCGTTGACGATCTTGGCGACCAGCGCGAGGCCGAGGCCGCTTCCGGTCGGCTTCGTCGTCACGAACGGATCGAACAGATGCGGCAGCAGATCCTCGGGCACGCCCGGCCCGTTGTCCTTCACGCAGAACTCGAGCGGCAGCGAGATGCGGGCCTTGCTGCCCGGCAGCGAGAGGCGCACGCCGGGACGGAACGCGGTGGTGAGCTGGATCTCGCCGTCGGGGGTCTCGCCGATCGCCTCGGCGGCGTTCTTCACGAGATTGAGGAACACCTGGATCAGCTGGTCGCGGCTCGCCAGCACGGGCGGCAGCGAGGGATCGAACTCGGCGACGAACTTCACGTGCCGCGCGAAGCCCGAATGCGCGAGGTTCTTCACGTGGTCGAGCACCACGTGGATGTTGACCGGCTCGCGCTCCACCGGCCGCTCGTCGGTGAACACCTCCATGCGGTCGACCAGCTTCACGATGCGGTCGGTCTCGTCCTGGATCAGGCGCGTCAGCGTGCGATCGTCGTCCGCCACCGACTGCTCGAGCAGCTGCGCCGCGCCGCGGATGCCGGACAACGGGTTCTTGATCTCGTGCGCCAGCATGGCCGCGAGCGCGATCACCGAGCGCGCGGCGCCGCGATGCGTGAGCTGGCGGTCCATCTTGTCCGCGATGGTGCGCTCCTGCAGCATCACCACGACGTGGTCGGGCCGCTCCGGCACGGGCGCGACATGCAGATCCACCAGCCGGTCGCCCGGATTGCGCGGCGTCGAGAGGTCGACCTTGTACTCGTTCACGGCGGCGCCGCGCGCCCGCACCTGCTCGACCAGCGCCAGCAGCGGGCTGCCGAACGGCACAAGTTCGCGCAACGCATGCCGGCGCAGGAACGGGATCGAGGATTCGAAGAAAGATTCGGCCGCCACGTTGGCGTCAGCGATCTTGCCGTCCGGCGCGATCATCAGCACCGGATGGGGCAGCGCGTTGAGCACCGTCTCGGCGGCGCCGTTCTCGAACGAGATCGCACTCACCTGCGTCATGCCGCGGCCTTCCACGCAAAGGCGCCGTAGGCCGCGGCGAGCCGCTGTTTCGCTTGTGCGGGATCTTCGGTGGTGAGCACGTTCTGCCGCGCGGCCTTGAGCGCGTCCGCCGAGACGCCCGCGCTCGCGGCCGCCACATCGAGCGCCCAGCCGAGATGCTTGCGTGCATGCCGCACGCCGATGCGCAAGCCGTAATGCGACAGCGTCTCTTCGTAGAGCTCGGTGACGATCGCGAGCTGCGCGTCGAGATCCGGCGCCGCATCCGCCGTGCCGGTATCGAGATGCTGTGCGAGCTGACCGAGGAACCAGGGCTGGCCCTGCGCGCCGCGCCCGACCATCACGGCGTCGGCGCCCGAGGCCGCGAGCGCGGACTCGGCCTCCGCAAAGCTGGTGATGTCACCATTGACCACCAGCGGGATCGAGACCGCGTCCTTGACGGCGCGCACCTTCGTCCAGGCGGCGCTGCCCTTGTAGAACTGGCAGCGCGTGCGCCCGTGCACCGTGACGAGGCGCACGCCCGCATTCTCGGCGCGCCGCGCGAGCTCCGGCGCGTTGAGCGAGCGGTCGTCCCAGCCGAGCCGCATCTTTAGCGTCACCGGAACGCTCACCGCATTCACGGTGGCCTCGATCAGCGTCAGTGCATGATCGAGATTGCGCATCAGCGCGGAGCCGGACTCGCCGCCGGTCACGTGCCGCGCCGGACACCCCATGTTGATGTCGATCACTTGCGCGCCGGCCGCTTCCGCCATGCGGGCGCCCTCGCCCATCCAGCGCGCCTCGCAGCCCGCGAGCTGCACCACGTGGATACCGACGCCTTCGCCGTCCGCCCGCATGACGGCCCGGGCATCTCCCTTGGCGAGGTCCTCGCTGGCGGTCATCTCCGACACGACCAGCCCAGCCCCGAGTCGCGCCGCGAGCCGCCGGAACGGTGTGTCGGTCACTCCCGACATCGGGGCCAAAAACACCTTGTTCCGCGGCTGAACCGGGCCGATGGCCAGAGATTTCGGGGACGGGGATGTGGGGCTCAAGCGATTTGCACAGTTTTTAGGCTATGAATGACACTGCATACAGTTCAGGCATTTCCCGCGCTTGTCAAGTGTTGCGGTGCAACATCGACCCGCGACTGGTGTGTAGGAATTTCCTTCGCGGGACAGACGACTTAAGGGCAACACGAGCGGCTGCCCGCCTGTTTCACATGCAAAATTCTTGCCCTGTGGGTGAATGTCGCGGCCGCCGGCCATCTGTCGGGCCCAAGGAGGCGCGGCGCCAAAAATGCGCTATGCCTTCGTTCTGCGGGAGCAATGGGCGGAATTGATGTCGGTCGAGGTGGCAGCCGTGGTGGTGGCGGGCGGGCGCGGAACCCGCGCCGGCTCGGATTTGCCGAAGCAATACAGAGCCTTGGGAGCCGATCCCATGATCCGGGCAAGCCTGCAGCGGTTTGCCGAGCATCCCGGCATCGGCCTGGTGCAGCCCGTGATTCACGCCGATGACGGGGCGCGCTTCGCTGACGCGACGACGGGCCTGTCGCTCGCGCCCCCTGCCCTCGGTGGCGCCACCCGGCAGATCTCGGTGCGCGCCGGCCTCGAGGCGCTGCTACCTCACGCGCCTGCGATTGTGCTCATCCACGATGCAGCCCGCCCTTTCGCGTCGCCCGCCCTGATCGATGCCGCCATCGCCGCGGCCCGCGCCCATGGCGCTGCGATTCCCGTGCTGCCCGTCACCGACACCGTGAAGCGCGTCGATGCGCGCGGCACCGTCACGGCGACGCTCGCACGCGAGGAGTTGCGCACCGTGCAGACGCCGCAAGCGTTCAGCTATGCGACGCTGCTCGACGCGCACCGCCGAGCCAGTGCGGCAGGTCGCGAGGATTTCACCGATGACGCCGCCCTCGCCGAATGGGCTGGCCTCACTGTCGCAACATTCGCCGGCGAGGCCCGCAACGTGAAGCTCACCACACCGGACGATTTCGCGCGCGCCGAAGCCGAGGCCGCGCTGGCGCTCGCCGATATACGCACCGGCAGCGGCTACGACGTACATGCCTTCGGCCCAGGCGATCACGTCTGGCTCGGCGGCCTGCGCATCGATCACACCCAAGGTCTTATCGGCCATTCGGATGCCGACGTCGCGTTGCATGCGCTCACCGACGCGGTGCTCGGCGCGCTCGCTGACGGTGACATCGGCGCGCATTTCCCGCCGAGCGATCCGCAGTGGCGCGGCGCGTCGTCCGACCGCTTCCTCGCCTTCGCGGTCGAACGGGTGACCGCGCGCGGCGGCCGCATCGCGCATCTCGATCTCACCATCGTCTGCGAAGCGCCGCGCATCGGCGTGCATCGCGACGCCATGCGTGCGCGCATCGCCGAGATCACCAAGCTCCCGCTTGACCGCATCGCCGTCAAAGCGACCACCAGCGAGAAGCTCGGCTTCACGGGCCGGCGCGAGGGCATCGCGGCCTTCGCGACCGCGACCATCCGCCTGCCCTGGAGCCCGTGATGATCGATGCGGAGCTGCAGGCACTGGCGTCCCGCGTGCTCGACGCCTGCCGTGCCCGCGGCCTCATGGTGGCGACCGCCGAGTCGTGCACAGGCGGGCTCGTCGCGGGCGCGCTCACCGAGATCGCGGGGTCGTCGGACGTGGTCGACCGCGGGTTTGTGACCTACTCCAATGCCGCCAAGGAGCGGGTGCTCGGCGTGCCGCACGACACGCTCATCGCTTACGGTGCGGTGAGCCGCCCGACCGCGGAAGCCATGGCGAAGGGCGCCCTCGCGCAGTCCGAGGCGGATCTCACGGTGGCGATCACCGGTATCGCGGGTCCCGGCGGCGGCACCGCCGAGAAACCCGTCGGTCTCGTCCATCTCGCGGCCGCGGCCCGCGACGGCCGGCTCATCCACCGCGAGATGCGCTACGGCAATATTGGCCGCAGCCTGGTGCGCGAGAAGTCGGTCGCGGAGGCGCTGGACATGCTCGGGGAGCTGGCCAACGGAAAGTGATCACGGCATGCGGAAGCAATCGGGTAGCATCGGGGTATATGTCTCAGGTGAATACCCGGCGCGCCGCGTTCGGGTCGAAGGTCCCGGAGGCCTGATCATGCGAAGCACGACATTGCTCCTGTCCGTGGCGCTCAGCCTGGGCGCGACCTCGTTCGCGCTGGCCGAGGCGTCCTGCGAGACCTCCAGGGGGCCCGTAGAGCTCGCCGCAACGCGCGCGATGAACGAAGCCGCGATGCGCGGGCACAGTCCGGCAGCCACGCCCGTGTCGCTGGCCAAGCGGAAATCCGCAAGCCGCGCGTCTACGCCGCTGAGGTGAAACCCGAACGGGAATCGGGTGATCGCCCGATTCCCCTCGTCAGGCTTCACCCTGAGAGTCGCAAGCATCACCGATCCAGGAGATGCGATCATGCGACTCACCATGCTTCTCGCCGCGGCCGCCTTGATGCTCGGCGCGGCCGCACCCGCCCAAGCCAACCACACTCCACGTCACGGCGCGCAGGCCACGGCGGCAAGCGCGCTGGAGTTCAGCGCCGCCAAGCGTTCACGCAATCCCTATGCGGGCCAGGCGACGGTCTACAATCCTTACGGCGCCGGGTCCTATGGACCGCCCTCATCGCCGGGCACCTATGGCGGCGGCTTCTGAGCCGCGTCGCCCCGCGACGCCGAGAGAGTTACATCCAGCCCTTGAGCCGCAGGATCGCGCGCAACACGTCGGAGTAGTCGTCGGTCCACGCGGGCACGCGCGGATCCGGATTGACGCGGCGCCATTCGCTCGGCAGCGGACCGAGATCCGCTTCGTTCCGCGCCAGCACCGCGACCAGCGCGTTGGCGCGGAAGGTCTTGCTGAAGTCGGTCGAGCGCTCGTCCTTCTTCACATAGGTGACGAGGCCGTGCTGGGCGCCGACCGCGGCGACCACGCGCGCGAGCTCCATGTGCCGGTTGGAGATGTGCACCGTGATGGTGCCGTTGGGTGAGAGCCGCGACAGATAGCCCGCGAAAGCTTCGCGCGTCAGCAGGTGCACCGGGATCGAGTCGGACGAGAAGGCGTCGAGCACGATCAGGTCGAAGGTCTCCTTCGACGCCGCGAGCGTGAGCCGCGCATCGCCCAGCGTGATCGGGATGTCGGGTGCGCAATCGCTCAGGAAGCGGAACAGCTTCGGATCGCGCGCGATGCGCGCCACCTCGGGATCGATCTCGAAGAAGTGCCAGCGCTCGCCGCCCTGCTGGTGGCATGCGAGGCTACCGGAGCCGAGGCCGACGGCCGCGATGCTGTGCAGGCTGCCGGCCTTGCGCCTGGCCGCGACCGCCTCCGCGATGGCGCCGCCGAAATGATAATAGGTGAGCGGCTCGGGACGGCCGGTGGCCGCTGACCCGTCCGGATTGCGCACGCGCTCGGCGCCGTGAATCGTGGTGCCGTGCACCAGTAGCCGGAACTCGCGGTTCGCGGTCTCGGTGACCACGTGCACGCCGTAGAAGCTGCGCGCGCTTTCGATGCGCTTCTGCCCGGGTCGCCACAGCTCGCTCAGGATCAGCACCAGCACCATCAGGCCGAAGAACGGCGCCGGCCGGTTGCGCTGCCACAGCATCACGGCCGCCAGCACGATCAGGCTGATGCGGAACAGCCAGCCGGCTTCCGTCGGCACGCGCACGTCGAACCAGAGCGCGACCGCGGCGACCACCGCGGCAAGCGCGAGCCAGGGCGCCACCGCGCGCGCAAATGCGCGCGCCCCTCCCGCGAACGTGCCGGGCATTGCCAGGAAGGCAGCCGCAAGCAGCAGTGGATACTCGTAGGTGCTGTTGAAGATCTGCGGCGCGATGAGCCCGCTGAACACGCCGCCGACGACGCCGCCGAACGAGGTCCACAGATAGAACTCGGTCAGCCGCGCCGGCTCCGGCCGCGCGCGATAGAGCTCGCCGTGGCACATCAGCGTGAGCAGGAAGAAGGCGAACAGGTTGAGCAGGATGGTCGCGAACCAGTATTCCTTGTCGCCGCCCATCACGCTCACGGCGAGCGGCGCCACCACGATCGGCACCAGGCGCACGACCAGCTCGTGCGAGAACCACGGGCGCTCGCGGAACACGGCGACGAAGGTCAGCAGATAGAGCGCGAGCGGGATGACCCAGAGCAGCGGCGCCGAGGCGACGTCGGTCGTGATGTAGGCCGTGACGCCGACGCAGAGGCCGGACGGAATCGCCGCGAGCAGCGTCCAGCGGGCCCGGTCGCGCCTCGTGACGGCGGAACCGCGCGCGACCACAGGCGCCGGCGCCGTGCCGCCATGGCTGCGCGCCACCAGGATCGCGGCCGCCGCGACCATCAGCGCCAGCACCGCGAAGCCCGCCGACCACGCGGCGCTCTGCGCGCCGAGCGGCAGCCATGGCTCGATCACGATCGGATAGGCGATCAGCGCGGCGAACGAGCCGAGATTGGATGCCGCATAGAGAACGTAAGGGTTCTCGGCATGCGGATGGCCACTCGCCGCGAACCAGCTCTGCAGCAGCGGCGCGCTCGCGGCGAGCGCCACGAAGGGCAGCCCGACCGACGCCGCGAACAGCGCGAACACCCAGCCATAGAGCCCGCTCTGCGGCGGTTCGGCGAAGCCCGCCGCGATGCCGATCGGCAGCACCAGTGCGGCGAGCGCCAGCAGTGCCAAGTGGACCAGCGCGCCGCGTCCCTGCCCGGCGCGGGCGACCAGATGCGCATAGAAGTAGCCGAGCAGCAGCGCCGCCTGGAAGAACACCATGGCGACCGACCACACCGACTGCGCGCCGCCGAGGCGCGGCAGCACCATCTTGGTGAACATCGGCTGGACGGCGAACAGCAGCAGCGCCGAGAGGAACAGCGTCGCCGCGAACAGGCCCGGCGCGAAGCGGATCAGCGAAGCCCGCTTCGGCGCGGAAACATGGTCGAGCGCGGTCATGCGGTCCCCTGGAGCATTTTCCGCCGAAGTGGACACCGGTTCGGCGTCAGGAAATGCGACCGAACAAGAAGTCTGGAGCGCGTTCCGATTCACTTGAAGCGGGATGCGCTCCAGCGGAAGGACCGCATGCTAGGAGGAGGTCGTTAACCTCTCATTACCCCTGTGTGTCCAAGTCCCGCCATTACCTCCATTTCAGGAGGGGGCGAGACGTGCCGGCTCGGTGCGCGCGTGCAGCTGATCCGCCCGCTTCTCGAAGGCCTCCGCGAAGCGGCGGAAGGCGGTCTCGAACATGGCGCCCATCAGGAAGCCGAGGGTGCGACTGCGGAACTCGTAGTTGATGAAGAACTCGACGTCGCAGACGCGATCCGAGACCGGCTTGAACAGCCAGCGATTCTGCAGATGGCTGAACGGTCCATCGAGATATTCGACCAGGATCTCGAGATCCGGGCGGTCGAGCGTCACGCGGCTCGTGAAAGTCTCGCGGATCAGCTTGTAGGCGACCGTCATGTCGGCGACCAGGATGATGACGCCGTCCTCGCTCTGCGTGCGCCGCCGCACCTTGAGCGCCTGGCACAGCGGCACGAACTCGGGGTAGCGCTCCACATCGGCGACGAGATCGAACATGTCACCCGCGGTATGGCGCACGCGCCGCGTGGTGCGGAAGCGCGGCATTATCTTGCGAGCTTCATCTTGAGAGCTTCGCCTCGCGCGCGGCGCGCAGCCGCGCGAAGTCTTCGCCCGCGTGGTGCGACGAGCGCGTCAGCGGCGACGCCGAGACCATCAGGAAACCCTTCGCATAGGCGATGGTCTCGTAGGCCGCGAACTCGTCGGGCGGCACGAAGCGCACCACCGGATGGTGCTTGCGCGTCGGCTGCAGGTATTGCCCGATGGTGAGGAAGTCGACATCGGCGCTGCGCAGATCGTCCATCAGCTGCAGCACCTCGTTCCGCTCCTCGCCGAGGCCGAGCATGATCCCGGACTTGGTGAACATGGCGGGATCCCGCTCCTTCACCTGCTGCAGCAGCCGGATCGAGGAGAAGTAGCGCGCGCCCGGCCGCACCGTCAGATACTTCGACGGCACCGTCTCGAGATTGTGGTTGAACACGTCCGGCCGCGCGTCGACCACGGTCTCGATCGCGCCTCCCTTGCGCAGGAAGTCCGGGGTGAGCACCTCGATGGTGGTGCTCGGGATGTGCGAGCGCACCGCGCGGATCACGGCCGCGAAATGCGCCGCGCCGCCGTCCGCGAGATCGTCACGGTCGACCGAGGTGATCACCACATGGTTGAGCCCGAGCCGCGCCGTCGCCTGCGCGACATGCTCCGGCTCGCCGGGATCGAGCGGGCCCGGAATGCCGGTCTTGACGTTGCAGAAGGCGCAGGCGCGCGTGCAGGTATCCCCCATGATCATGAAGGTCGCGTGCTTCTTCTCCCAGCACTCGCCGATATTTGGGCAGCCCGCCTCCTCGCACACCGTGTGCAGCTTGTTCTCGCGCACGATCCGCTGCGTCTCGGTATAGCCTCGGCTCACCGGCGCCTTGACCCGGATCCAGTCCGGCTTGCGCTGCAGAGGCGCATCGGGCCGGTGCTGCTTTTCCGGATGGCGCGGTCGAAGCGTGTCGATGACGACGGTCATGGGTTATCCCGCAGGGGCCCCAGATACTTACGAAGCCGGGGGTCCAACCGCAAGCCGGGACTCCGCCGGACGGCCGTGCCTACCCCAGCCCCGGGATCGACACCGCCAGGGTGAACCCGTTCAGCATCAGCAGGCCGCCGGCGATCCCGACGATGCCCCCGACGAAGGCCAGCCAGACCGCACTGGCGACGATGGCGACCGAGATCAGCACGATGGCGATCTGCAGCAGCGCCTCGGCATAGTCGAAATACGGATCCTGCTTGAGCGCGTGGTCGCGCTTCTTCTCCTCCTCGCGCGCCTTTGCGATCAGCTCCTTCTTGCCCTCGCCGGTCTCGGGCTCGGATTCATAGCGCGCGACCGTCTTGCGATAGTCCGCAAGCTTCTTGGTGAGCGCCGCCTTGGCCTCCGCCGGCAGCGCCGGATCGTTGAGCCAGGCGAGCTCGATCTGATCCGCCAGCAGCGCGTAGGTGGTCTGGCGCTGATTCTTGGCCTGGAAGAAGTTGTAGTGATTCGACGCCTGGATGTTGCTGTTGAGCGCATCCTTGGTGGCGTTGTTTCCGCCGAGACCCGTGATCGCGAGCAGCATGGCGAAGAAGGCGATCGCCACGGCGGCGCGCTGCTTGAAGCGATCGGACTCCCGATCCTTGTCCATCATCTCCGCGGCTTCATCGGCTTTCATGGCTCACCCCCGTCGTGCGCCCGACTCGATCGGGACTCGGCCGGGATCATGAGCGCCTTTCGTCCGCAGTCTAGCCCCGCGCAGCAAAAAGGGCGGGTCCGGAGACCCGCCCTTGCAGATGTGCGCTTCAGACTAATTCGTTAGCGGTTGGTCGTGTCACAGGACGTGAAGCGGCCATAGCCCTCGTCGGTCCAACACTGGCTCGGCTGCTGCATGGCGAACGGCGCCACGACCTGGCCAGAGTAAGCGTAGCCGCCATACGGGCTCGGCTGCTGGTAGCTCCAGCTATGATAGGTGCGCGCGCCCACATACGGGCCCTCGTGGATCACGGTCTGCGCCAGCGACGGCGCCACCGCGCCAGCCGTCATCAGGCCCGCCACACCGAGCATCGCAACGCGCTTCATCAGAGTGTTCATGTCTCTGTCTCCTTTTCGTTGAGTGATTCACGGGATGCGTCCACCGCGGCCGCGACGAATTTGTTGTTTAGTGAATCCGTCCGGCGCGAACACTCCCGCCCCTCTGCAAAACCAACGCACGGGGTCGCGAGCCGTTCGCGGGAACTCGCAAGAGACCCGTGTTCCGGACTCAACTGCCCGTGAGCAGATGAACGCCTCGTAATGTCGGAACCTGCCTACTGGAACCGGTTCGCGAGGCCACTTGACGGCTGTGCGAGAAGATCGCCGAGGAAAGCTAGACGTTCAGCACGCGCCCATACGCGTCCAGCACCGCCTCCTTCATCATCTCCGACAGCGTCGGATGCGGGAAGACCGTGTGCATCAGCTCTTCCTCGGTGGTCTCGAGATTCATCGCGACCACATAGCCCTGGATGAGCTCGGTCACCTCGGCGCCGACCATGTGCGCGCCGAGGAGCTGGCCCGTCTTCTTGTCGAAGATCACCTTCACGAGGCCCTGGTCCTCGCCGAGCGCGATCGCCTTGCCGTTGCCGAGGAACGGGAAGCGGCCGACGCGGATCTCGCGCTTCTGCTCCTTGGCGGCCTGCTCGGTGAGCCCCACCGACGCGATCTGCGGATTGCAGTAGGTGCAGCCCGGGATCAGCCGCTTGTCCATCGGATGCGGCTTGAGGCCCTTGATCCATTCGACGCAGATGACGCCCTCGTGCTCCGCCTTGTGCGCCAGCATCGGCGGGCCCGACACGTCGCCGATCGCGTAGACGCCCGGCACATTGGTGCGATTGAATTCGTCCACCACGACGACGCCGCGATCGGTCTTGATGCCGAGCTTCTCGAGCCCGAGGTTCTCGATATTGCCGACCACGCCGACCGCCGAGATCACACGATCCACCGTGATCGCCTGCGTGCCGCCTTTCCCGTCGTCGATCGTGGCGGTGACCGAGTCGGCCTTCTTGTCGAGCTTCGTCACCTTCGCGCCCGTGAGGATCTTGATCCCCTGCTTCTCGAAGCTCTTGCGCGCGAAACCCGCGATCTCGGCATCCTCGACAGGCAGGATCTGCGGCAGCACCTCGACGATCGTCACCTCGGCGCCGAGCGTGCGGTAGAACGAGGCGAACTCGACGCCGATCGCGCCCGAGCCGATGACCAGCAGCGACTTCGGCATGCGGTCCGGCACCATGGCTTCGAAATAGGTCCAGACCAGCTTCTTGTCGGGCTCGAGCCCGGGCAGCACGCGCGGCCGCGCGCCGGTCGCGATGATGATGTGCTTTGCCTGGTAGGTGCCGGGGCCGAGCGCGCCCTTCGGCGCCTCGGTCTTGCTCGCCGCCACGGCGACGCGGCCGGGCGCCTCGATCTTGGCTTCGCCCCAGATCGTCGTGATCTTGTTCTTGCGGAACAGGAAGCCGACGCCGTCCGAGAGACGCTTCGACACGCCGCGCGAGCGCTTCACCACGGCGCCCGGATCGAAGCCGACCTTCTCGGCCGAGAGCCCATAGTCCTTCGCGTGCTGCATGTAGTGATAGATC
This sequence comes from Pseudomonadota bacterium, assembly GCA_023404705.1. Classification (GTDB taxonomy): domain Bacteria; phylum Pseudomonadota; class Alphaproteobacteria; order Rhizobiales; family Xanthobacteraceae; genus FEB-22. The sequence continues at coordinate 20,861 of JAEYAU010000007.1, read as the reverse complement.
TCGGCCGAGCGCAGCAGCGCCTTCGTAGGGATGCAACCCCAGTTGAGGCAGATGCCGCCGAGATGGTCGCGCTCCACCACCGCGGTCTTGAAGCCGAGCTGCGCGGCGCGGATCGCCGTGACGTAGCCGCCGGGACCCGAGCCGATGATGATGATGTCGAAGGACTCTGCCACTGACCTATCCTGCTTGCGCGTCTTTGCCGAACACCTGTTGCCACTTTTCCGAGTCCGGCGCGAGGGCCTTGCTCGCATCCACGACGCGGGCCCGGTATGCGCGCAACCGGATGCGATATTCGATGATCCCGCCGATGATGAGTGCGGCGCCGCCCGCGAATGTGATCATCAGCCACAGCCCCTGCAGCATGTCGCCCGAATAGGAGCTGAGCGCCGACCTGACGATCTCGAGCCCGAGCGGGTTGATCACAGCGACGGCGCCGATCACCGTCGTCGCCCACGGCCAACACGTCGTCGTCCCCTCCGGTTCCCGCAGGCTCCGCCAGCGACGGCGCACTTGACCCCATTGCACCAGGATCATCAGCAGGCCCGGCAGCAGCAACGACAGGATGACCTCGAGATCCTTGCTGAGATTGTACGGATTGCTGCCACGGCTGAGCACCGCATCGGCGACATTCGGCGCCAGCGACAAGGCGACCAGCAGCAATGCGAGCGCGATGGCCGTCCAGTTGAACGCGTTCGGCTTGCGCGCCAGCGAATAGGTGACGGCGAACAACGCGATCGCGACCAGGCCGAAGATGACGTAGCCGAACATCACCGCGATGTATTCCTCGGTGAGCCGGAACACCTCCGCGATCATCTGTCCCGCGAAGAAGGCGACGCCGAGCGAGATCGCGAGCGCGGCGAGGAATCGGACGGCAGTCCCCATGGCTGTCCCCGTGCCCGGCCGGTCAGTGGCCAACCCGCGGCCGGGAATCCCTTCTGAGGGAGCTTCGTGCCGGGCGCAAGCGGCCGCAACCGCGCCCCGCCAACGATCGCACCCTTGACATACCGTAAGCCATAACTTACCGTAAGCCATGACTAACGCACAGCGCATCCTGACGGTGCTGGCGGATCCCACCCGCCGCGAAATCTTCGAACGCCTCGGCCGCGGACCGCGCGCGGTCGGCGAGCTGGCGCAGGGCCTGCCGGTCAGCCGGCCCGCCGTCTCGCAGCACCTCAAGGCTCTGAAGTCCGCCGGCCTCGTCACCGACCGGGCGCAGGGCACGCGGCGCGTCTACCAGATCGACCCCGCCGGTCTCGGCGCGATCCGCCGCTGGCTCGACCAGTTCTGGGATGTGCAGCTCGATGCCTTTCAACGCGAAGCCGACAAGGAGTTCGATACATGAGCGCCACCATCGTCCCCGCCCCCGTGCGTAAGACCGTGCGCGTGAAGGCGCCGCCGCCTCGCGCGTTCGAGATCTTCACGGCCGGGATGGGCCGCTGGTGGATGAAGAGCCACTCCATCGGCAGCGCGCCGCAAAAGGACGTCGTCATGGAGCCGCGACCGGGCGGGCGCTGGTATGAGCGCGGCGAGGACGGCAGCGAGTGCCCGTGGGGCAAGGTGATCGCCTGGGAGCCGCCGAGCCGCGTGCTGCTCGCCTGGCAGATCAACGGCGAATGGAAATACGACGCCGATCTCGTCACCGAGCTCGAGGTGCGCTTCATCCCGGACGGCAGCGGCACCCGCGTCGAGCTCGAGCACCGCAATCTCGAGCGCTTCGGCGATGTCGCCGATCGCGTCCGCGGCCAGCTCGACTCGCCCGGCGGCTGGAACGGCCTGCTCGCGAGCTTTGCTCAAACAACAGACGCAGTCTGAGGGAGGACGACATGAGCGACATCATCATCTGGGGCGTTCCCGGCAGCCCGTTCACGCGCGCCGTCATGGCCGGACTGGAGGAGAAGCGTGCGTCCTATCGCTTCCATCCCATGGCTCCGCAGGAATCGAAGAGCGAGAGCTATCTGAAGATGAACCCGTTCGGCCGCGTGCCGACCCTGGAGCACGGCGACTTCGTGCTCTACGAGACGCAGGCGATCCTGCGCTACCTCGACCAGCTCCATCCCGAGCCTGCGCTGACGCCGGCCGCGCCACGCGCCGCCGCGCGGATGAACCAGATCATCGGCATCAACGACTGGTACTTCTTCCCGAAGGCCGCGGCGCCGATCGTGTTCCAGCGCATCGTCGGCCCCACTCTGCTCGGCTTGCCGACCGACGAGGCCGTGGTCGCATCCGGCGTCCCGATGGCGCGCACCTGCGTCACCGAGCTCGAGCGCCTTCTCGGCGACAATCAGTTCCTCGCCGGCGACACGCTTTCGATCGCCGACCTCATCCTGGCGCCGCAGTTCGACCTGTTCGACATGACGCCCGAAGGCGCGGGCCTGCTGCGCGGTACGCGGCTGCATGCCTGGCTGACGCGCATGCGCGAGCGGCCCAGCATGGTCGCGACGCGGCCGCCGGCATCGCTGAAAGGCGCGGCGTAAGTCGAGACATTCTCCGTCGTCATCCCGGCCGAGCGAAGCGAGAGCCGGGATCCATAACCCCTGTCTATCCGCATCACGACCACCGGGGATATGGATCCCGGACAGCCGCTGACGCGGCTTCCGGGATGACGCCCAGTGTGCCTCGGCGCCGCCGACGATTCAGAGTCCCACCGCCTTCGCGGTCTTCACGCAATCCTCGTTGAGCCCCGCGAACAGCTCGTCCGCCTTCGCGAACAGCTTGTCGCCCTCGCGCGTCTCGCGTGCGCTCATCACGACGCGCATCAGCTCGTTGGTGAGCTGCGTGTAGCGATAGCGGATGTCCTCGTTCTGGAAGTTCGCCAGATACGTACCGATGCCGCCGAGCCGGCTCACGGCATTCGCAGCCTCGATCGCGAACATGCCGTTGCCATTGCCCTCCGGGCTCATCATCAGCCCGACCTTGAGCTTCACCTGGAAGTAGGTCTCGATGATGTCGCGGCACGCGCGGATGTATTCGCCGCGCGCGACGTTGCGCTGAATCGTGTCGAGCTGTCGCGTGTAGATGTAGTTCTGATAGAACGCCGCCGCCAGCGAGCCGCAGGCGATGACGAGCGAGACGTAGACGAGGATGCGCGAGCGGTCGCCTGGAGCCGACATGCGCCAATTCTAGCGCAGGTTCCGGCGGCGACTAGAGGTGCAGCCGCCCTAGACCACCATCATCACGGGGTTCTCGATCAGCCGCTTGAAAGCGGCCATCAACTCGGCGCCAAGGGCGCCGTCGACGGCGCGGTGGTCGGTGGAGAGCGTCGCCGACATCACGGTGGCGGCCTCGATCTTGCCGCCGCGCACGATCGCGCGCTGCTCGCCGGCGCCGACCGCCAGAATGGTGGCGTGCGGCGGGTTGATCACGGCCGCGAAGTCCTTGATGCCATACATGCCGAGATTGGACACCGCGGTCGAGCCGCCCTGGTATTCCTCGGGCTTGAGCCGCCGCGCGCGCGCCCGGGCGGCGTAGTCCTTCATCTCGATCGAGATCTTCGAGATCGGCTTCGACTCCGCGTGCCGCACGATCGGCGTGATCAATCCGCCCGGGATCGCCACCGCGACGCCGACATCGGAATGCTTGTGCTTGAGCATGCCGCCTTCGGTCCAGCTCACATTGGCGTCGGGCACCTGCTGCAGCGCGACCGCGAGCGCCTTGATGACGAAGTCGTTGACCGAGAGCTTGTAGGCGGGCTTGCCGTCCTTGTCCTTCGGCGCCGCCGCGTTGATCTCCTCGCGCGCCGCCATCAGCCGGTCGATGACGCAGTCGATCGTGAGATAGAAATGCGGGATCGTCAGCTTCGCCTCGGTGAGGCGCCTGGCGATGATGCGCCGCATATTGTCGTGCGGCACCACCTCGTAGCTGCCCGGCTCGAACAGCGCGCGGACCTTGTCGTCCGACGGCGCCTCGATGGAGATCGGCTGACCGCCCGCCGCCGGCGCGCCCGCGGGCGCCCGCATCTGCACGCCACCGGTCTTCGCGGCCTCGATGTCGCGCGCGACGATGCGGCCGTGCGGGCCGGAGCCCGGGATGCGCGAGAGCTCGATGCCGGCTTCCTTGGCGAGCCGGCGCGCGAGCGGTGAGGAGAACACGCGGCCGCCCTGCCCGTTGCTCTTCGGCTGCGGGGCAGCTTGCGGCGCCGGCTGCGCTTGCGGCGCGCTCGGCTGCGGCGCGCTCGGCTGCGGCGCGGGCGCCTCTTGCTTCGGCGCCTCTTGCTTCGGCGCCTCGGCCTGCTTCGGTGCCTCAGCCTGTTTCGGCGCCGGAGCCGCCTTCGCGGGCGGCGCGCCTGACTGCGCCGCGGACGCCGCCGACTTCGGATCCTCGCCCTCGCCTGCCAGCACGGCGATCAGCTGGTTCACGGGCACGTCGGCCGTCCCTTCCGGCACCAAAATCTTCGCCAGCACGCCCTCGTCGACCGCCTCGACCTCCATGGTCGCCTTGTCGGTCTCGATCTCGGCGATCACGTCGCCCGGCTTCACGGCCTCGCCTTCCTTCTTGAGCCACTTGGCGAGGTTGCCCTTCTCCATGGTGGGCGAGAGCGCGGGCATCAGGATGTTGATCGGCATGGCGGTCTCTTGTCCCCCGGCTCAGCTCATCTGGCTCGTGCTGCCGGGATCGGTCGGCATGTCGAGCTCGGCGTCGAACATCGAGCGGATGCGGATGATGGTCGTCTCTTCGTTGAGGCTCTCCTCGCGCGCATAGATCCGCGCGACGTGCCGCGCGATGTCGGCGAGCAGCATGCCCCAGGCCTGCGGGTCGTCGAAGGCGCGCCGCAGCGACACGTGCAGGCCGCCCTCGACGATCACGCCGCGCAGCACTTCCGTGCCGCCCTGCTCGAGCGCGGCGGGTGGCGGCTGCAATACGTCGAAGGGCGCGGCCATTGGCGTGCTCTCGGGCCTTACGGTCCGTCCTTGATCTCGGTGGTCGAGGCGATGCCCTCCTCGGGCTCGCGGATTGCTTCCTCGAAGGCCTTGCGGATGCGCTCGAGCGCCTCCTCCTCGGTGCACACCTTGTCGTGCGCGTAGAGGCGCGTGACGTGGCGCGCCACGTCGACGAACAGCATGCCCCAGGCGGCGGGATCGTCGAAGGCGCGCCGCATCGAGACATGCAGCTCGCGGTTCTGCACGGCGGCGCGCAGCACCTCGTGCGCCTCCGTCTTCACGGACGGCGGAATGTTGAGGGCGTTGTAGCGGACGGCCATGGGACACCTTTACCGATAGCAAACGGCCTTGGCGGCATCGACCACCTCGGCGACGGAGGGAAGCGCGAGCTTTTCGAGATTGGCCGCATAGGGCATCGGCACGTCCTTGCCCGAGACGCGCGCGACCGGCGCATCGAGATAGTCGAAGGCGTGCTCCATCAGCCGTGCCGCGATCTCGGCGCCGACGCCGGACTGCTGCCAACCCTCCTCGACCACGACGCAGCGGCCGGTCTTCTTTACCGACTCGACGATGGTCTCGGTGTCCATCGGCCGGATCGTGCGCAGGTCGATCACCTCGGCCTGGATGTGCTTCTTGGCGAGCTCCTCGGCGGCCTTGAGCGCATAGGTCATGCCCATGGACCAGGCGACCAGCGTCACGTGCTGCCCCGGCCGCACCACCTTGGCCTTGCCGATCGGCAGCACATAGTCGTCGAGCTTCGGCACCGGAAAGGAGTGGCCGTAGAGGATCTCGTTCTCGAGGAAGATCACCGGATTGCGGTCGCGGATCGCGGCTTTCAGAAGCCCCTTCGCGTCCGCTGCGGTGTACGGCGCCACCACCTTCAGGCCCGGAATGTGCGAATACCAGGCCGAGTAGTCCTGGCTGTGCTGCGCGGCGACGCGCGCGGCCGGGCCGTTCGGCCCCCGGAACACGATCGAGCAGCCCATCTGTCCGCCCGACATGTACAGTGTCTTGGCGGCCGAGTTGATGATCTGGTCGATCGCCTGCATCGCGAAGTTGAAGGTCATGAACTCGACGATCGGCTTCAGCCCGCCGAGCGCCGCGCCGACGCCGAGCCCCGCGAAGCCGTGCTCGGTGATCGGCGTGTCGATCACACGGCCGGCGCCGAACTCCTGTAAGAGCCCCTGAGTCACCTTGTAGGCGCCCTGATATTCGGCGACCTCCTCGCCCATCACAAAGACGTCCGCGTCGCGCCGCATCTCCTCGGCCATGGCGTCGCGCAGCGCTTCGCGCACCGTCATGGTCACCATTTCGGTGCCTTCCGGCACGTCGGGCTCGGGGACGGTCGCGGGCTTCGGCGGCTCGGCGACGGCCGACTTCGCTTCCGCGGGGGCGCGCGCAACCTCGGGCTCGGCCTTCTGAGCCTCGGCGGGCGGCGCGGACTCGGCCGCCTTCTGCTGGGACGCAGGCTGCTGCGCGGCCGCGCCGCCCCCGTCCTTGATGGCGCTCTTGTCCTCGCCTTCGCTCAGGATCACGGCGATCGGCGTGTTGACGGCGACGTCGGCGGTGCCTTCGGGCACGAGGATCTGCCCGATCGTGCCTTCATCGACGGCCTCGACTTCCATCGTGGCCTTGTCGGTCTCGATCTCGGCGATCACGTCGCCCGATTTGACCTTGTCGCCCTCTTTCTTGATCCACTTGGCGAGGTTGCCCTTCTCCATCGTGGGTGAAAGTGCGGGCATCAATACTTGGACGGGCATGAACGTTCCACCTTGCTACCCGGCGATCCGGTGCAGATTGGTTGCGACCGATATGGACGCGATGGCGACGAGAAGGCAAACGAAGAAGGCGACGAAGGCCTTGTTGACGACGGTGGCATTCTCACGGGCGACGCCTTCGAGCCGGCGCGCCGTGAACGGCCAGGACACGACGGCGAGCCAGCGCGTCTGGCCGTCGCCGATCGCGGCGAGCGTGCGGAAGTAGAACACCGCGGCCACGATCCAGCTCGCGGCCGCGCCGGCAAAGCCGAGATATGCCAGCACGGTTGCGACCGTGGCCATCCTCGAACCTCCCGCGCATGATCCCGAAAAGTGGACACCGGTTTTCGGACAAGATCATGCGCGCACGAAAAGAAGTGAGCGCGATAGCGCTCTAGCGAACGACGTCGGTCCAAAGCTCGGCGGGATCGGGCTCGGGATCGTGGGTGGCGAACTCGGCGGCCTCGTTGACGATGTCGCGAACCTGCGCGTCGATCTTCTTCAGCTCGTCCTCGCTCGCCCATTTCTTGGTGAGCAGGCGGCCGCGCACCTGCTCGATCGGATCGTTCTCGGAGCGCACCTTCTCGACCTCCTCGCGCGTGCGATACTTCGCGGGGTCGGACATCGAGTGGCCGCGGTAGCGGTAGGTCAGCATCTCGAGGATGTAGGGGCCGTTGCCCTCGCGGCACCATTTGACGGCCTTGTCGCCCGCCGCCTTCACGGCGCGCACGTCCATGCCGTCCACCTGCTCGCCCGGAATGCCGAACGAGCGGCCGCGCTGCGAGAGATCCGTGGTCGCCGAGGAGCGCGTGATCGCGGTGCCCATAGCGTAGCGGTTGTTCTCGATGATGTAGACCACGGGCAGCTTCCAGAGCTCCGCCATGTTGAAGGCCTCGTAGATCTGGCCCTGGTTGGCGGCGCCGTCGCCGAAATAGGTCAGGCTCACATTGTCGGTCTTACGGTAGCGGTTGACGAAGGCGAGGCCCGTGCCGAGCGGCACCTGCGCGCCGACGATGCCGTGGCCGCCGAAGAAGCTCTTCTCGCGGCTGAACATGTGCATCGAGCCGCCCTTGCCCTTGGAGTAGCCGCCGCGCCGCCCGGTCAGCTCCGCCATCACGCCCTTCGGGTCCATGTTGCAGACCAGCATGTGGCCGTGGTCGCGGTATCCCGTGATGACCTGGTCGCCCTCCTTGATCGCCATCTGCATGCCGACCACGACGGCTTCCTGGCCGATATAGAGGTGGCAGAAGCCGCCGATCAGGCCCATGCCGTACATCTGGCCGGCCTTCTCCTCGTAGCGGCGGATCAGCAGCATCTCGCTATACGCGTGAAGTTCCGGCTCCTTGGAGAAGCCCACGACCGCGGCACCGGCCCCGTTCTCCGCGCCCGGGCGCGCCGGAGTCGCCGCTGGTTTGGTCTTGGCGACGGCCATGCTTGTCCTCCGGGATTATTGCTTGTGCAGGCTGGATACGTATGGGGCGTCCGGCGGTTCCCCAATAGCCGAAATTCCGGGCGTGTAAAAGCGCACCGGATGTCACGTCCCGAAAGCCGCAACGCTTTGCACAGCCGCGCGAAATGCAGGTTCCACAGGGTGAGATGAGATTGCAGAAGGCGGGAGGGCGATGCCGCTGCCGCACGGCAAGCCCTCTCGACCGTCACCCTGAGGTGCGAGGGCGAAGCCCGAGCCTCGAAGGGCGACGGCCCGGGCCTCTCCACGTGCTCGCTGCACCGCCTCGGCCGTTCATCCTTCGAGGCTCGCGCTCATCGCTGACGCGATGAGCCCTCGCACCTCAGGATGACGGAATCGTTGCTTGAGCACGCGGAGAGCGCGTGAGCCGGGAGCTCACCGCGTCGGAAGAATGACCACCAGATCGCGAGGATGCACGTAGTTGAGCTTCACGCGCGCGCGCTCGTCGAGCATGTCGGGGTCGAGCGTATCGGAGCGCAGGAGCGAGACGCGCTGCTGCCAGCGCATGCGCTCGGCCTTCACGTGCGCGAGCTCGCGCGTGAGCTCCGCCTGCTGGTGCTTGAGCTCCTCCTTGGCCTTCAGCCCATGCGCGCCCGTATAGGCGTGCACGCCGAAATAGCCGATCAGCGCCGCGGCCAGCGTGTAGAGGCCGAGCGCTGCCAGGACCTTGCGCAGCCTGATCCGGGTGACCATGCCGCGAGCATGCGCGAGCCGCGTTAAGAGGACTTTAATGATGGCGGCTCTCTCACGGGGATGATCCCGCCAGATCAGGCCCTAAGAGACGGTCGAACGAGTGCAGGTAGGCTGCCTGAAGCGCGTCGAGCGAGTCGTAATCATAGATCTCAAATCGCTCGTCAACTTCTGCACCGAGGATCCCGGCGCCGTCGGGGTAAATCCAAGATTCGAACCCTGAAACCACGAGAGTCAGCGCGAACTCCGACGGTCCCCCGCCTGAACCGAACTGACCAGCAAGTCCCTTACGGCGCAACAGAGCTTCCAGCTTCTCTCGTGTCGACTGCTGGAATTCGTTGAGCTGCATGTTGCCGCGCCGCCTACCCCAGCGTCTTCAGCGCCGCCCGCCCCGCATACTTCGCCTGCGGCCCGAGCTCCTGCTCGATGCGCAGGAGCTGATTGTACTTCGCGGTGCGGTCCGAGCGGGCGAGCGAGCCGGTCTTGATCTGCCCGCAATTGGTCGCGACCGCGAGGTCCGCGATGGTCGAGTCCTCGGTCTCGCCCGAGCGGTGGGACATGACCGCGGTGTAGCTCGCCTTGTGCGCCATCTCGACCGCGGCCAGCGTTTCGGTGAGGGAGCCGATCTGGTTGACCTTCACGAGGATCGAGTTGCCGAGCCCGCGCTTTATGCCGTCGGCAAGGCGGAGGACATTGGTCACGAACAGGTCGTCGCCGACCAATTGGCATTTGCTGCCAACGGCTTGTGTCAAAGTCTTCCAGCCCTCGAAATCGTCTTCCGCCATGCCATCCTCGATCGACACGATAGGATAGCTCGAGACCAGCTCGGCCAGATACTTCGCCTGCTCGTCCTTGGAACGCTTTTTATTTTCTCCTTCATAGACATATGAACCGTCTTTGAAGAATTCGGTTGAGGCGCAATCGAGGGCCAGCACCACGTCCTGGCGCGGCTTGTAGCCGGCCGCCTCGATCGCCTTCATGACGAAATCGAGCGCCGCCGTGGCGGACGGCAGGTTCGGCGCGAAGCCACCCTCGTCGCCCACATTGGTGTTGTGACCGGCGTCCTTGAGCGCCTTCTTCAGCGTGTGGAAGATCTCGGCGCCCATGCGCAGGCCCTCGGCGAAGCTCTCCGCGCCGACCGGCATGATCATGAATTCCTGGAAGTCGATGGGGTTATCCGCGTGCACGCCGCCGTTGACGATGTTCATCATCGGAACCGGGAGCATGCGCGCCGCCGTGCCGCCGACGTAACGGTAGAGCGGCAGCCCCGCCGACTCGGCCGCCGCCTTGGCGACCGCGAGCGAGACGCCGAGGATCGCATTGGCGCCGAGCCGCGCCTTGTTCGGCGTGCCGTCGAGCCGGATGAGGGTCTCGTCGATCTTCGCCTGCAGTTCAGCCTCGAAGCCGCCGATGGCGTCGAAGATCTCCGTGTTCACGGCCTCGACGGCCTTAAGTACGCCCTTGCCGAGATAGCGCTTCTTGTCGCCGTCGCGCAGCTCCACGGCCTCGTGCGCGCCCGTCGAGGCGCCCGAGGGAACGGCGGCCCGGCCCATGGCGCCGTCCTCGAGGATCACATCGACCTCGACGGTCGGGTTGCCGCGGGAATCGAGAATCTCGCGTCCGATGATGTCGACGATGGCAGTCATGGGAATCCCGGGCTGGCTGGAGAGGTGCCGGCTTCTACCGCAGACCTGTCCTCAGGCAAAGGCCTCCCGGGCGCCGGGACCTACTGCCGCGAGTCCTCTTTGAGCATGCGCATCGCGTTGCCGTAGCTGTAGGCCGCGAGCTGGCATTCGGTGACGAGCAGCTGCCTCAGGACCGGCTGATCCATGTATTTGGCACAGTCCTTCACCAGCCGCTGGACCGTCGCGTCGCGCTTGAATTCCTTGTCGCAGAACGCGACGACCTCCCACTTCACGGCGAGGCGCTCCGCGCCCTCGGCATCCGACTTCTCGAATTTCTGGATCTTGTCGGCGCAATCCTCGGGAGGCTGCGGGGCCGCCTTCGGCGCCGCCGGCTTGACCTTCGCCTGCGCGCTGGCAGGTGCCGGCGCCGCGGCGAGCGCAAGGAGCGAGACACAGCACAGAATGAACCGGGTCATGGCGATGTCCTTCCGTTGCGCCCGCGTCATGGCTTGATCACTTTCGTCACGACGAGGAAGCGCCGGTCCTCGCCCTCCCAGCCGCGCACATGCATGTCGAGGATCACGGCGAGCGTCACGGCGCCGTCCGGGCGGTCGAAGGCATGGACCTCGGCGAGACCGTAGCTCAGCACGCAGTCGCGCGAGGCCGGGATGGTTTTGTCGTCGGCGAGCACGAGGCGCGCCTGGGCCCGCGCCAGCGTGAGCCGGAAGCCGACGCCCTTCTGCCAGTCCACCTCCTGCTTGCAGGAGATCGCTTCCTTGTGCCGGCCGTGGCGCGAGGTGGCGGGCCAGTCGAACTCCTTGAGCGCAAGCGCCAGCTCCATCTTGCCGAGCCGCGGATGCGTGAAGCTCATGTTGCGGCCGCCCGGTTTCGGGCCGAGATCGTTGCCGGCCGAGTAGGAGGCGGTGTCATCCGCCCGCACCGCGCCGTCGCGCGCGAGCACCTGGCCCGGGCGGGTCGCGCTGAAGCGGGTCAGCTTCGCGCCGGCCTTCTTCTCGGCGAGCGTGACGGCCTGCTCGCCCTCCTCGGGCGCGCCGTCCTGGTCTTCGAATTCGGTCGGCTCGATCCGCACCGGAAAGCCGGGCGCGAATCGGTCCTGCGCCGCATCGATCACGGTGATCTCCGCGTAGGCATGCCCGCCGTCGCCCTGCCCGCCATGCTGCGCGAAGGCGAAATAGCGCCCATCCGGCGAGAAGCCGTAGACCTTGAGGGCGGCGGCCTCGGCCGCTTGGCTCGAAACGGTGGTGCCGGAGAGAAGGAGCGCGGCGAACGCCGCGGAGGCAAGGAGCTTGAACATCAAAGGTCCCGTGTCGGTGGGGAGCGCACCATAAGTCGGCCAAGACCCTCCCGGGGTTCACGAATTCCCCTTTGCCGCGCAATGCGCTATTGCGGCGGGCCCAAGCGGAACACAGCCAGGACAGCCATGGCCCTGAAGCATCTCGGCAAGCCGACCCGTTTCCCCACCTCGCCCGACCAGGCGACGCTCGACCGCGTGCCGAACCCGCATGCCGACACGAACTACGTCGCGCGCTTCACGGTGCCCGAGTTCACGACCATCTGCCCGGTGACGGGCCAGCCGGACTTCGCGCATTTCGTGGTCGACTACGTGCCGGACAAATGGCTGGTCGAGTCGAAGTCGCTCAAGCTCTATCTCACGAGCTTCCGCAACGTCGGCGCCTTCCACGAGGACTGCACGGTCAAGATCGGCAAGGCTCTGGTCAAGCTGCTCAAGCCGCGCTGGCTGCGCATCGGCGGCTACTGGTACCCGCGTGGCGGCATGCCGATCGACGTGTTCTGGCAGGCCGGCCGCCTGCCGAAGGACGTCTGGATGCCGGACCAGGGCGCGGCGCCTTATCGCGGGCGGGGCTAGCCGCTACACCGCCGTCGGCCGCTCGCCGAGGAAGCGCCAGGTCATGAGCCCGGTCGCCAGCACCAGGGCGGCGCCGATCATCAGCGAGGGCGTCGCGCCGAGATACGCGAAGCCGAGCCCGTAGAGCACCGGGCCGGTGGCGTGGCCGAGGAAGAAGAACAGCGAGTGCAGCGACACCGCGGCGCCGCGCGCCACCGGGTGCAGCTCGGTCGCCTGCACCTGGACGCCGCCATGCATGGTGTAGAAGCCGAAGCCGATCACCAGGAAGGCGAGCAACTGCACGGGCCAGGGCGGCTGGAACGCCGCCACCGCAAGGCCAAGCGCGGCCGTCGCGCCGCCCGCCAGCATCAGGTTCGAGGACTGCCAGCGCCCGAGCATCACGCGCACCGCTGCCGCATAGACGATGCCGCCGATCGAGATGCCGGCGAGCACCAGGCCCGCGATCGAGGCGCGCCCTTCGCCGGCCGCGAGCAGCAGCAGGGCGACGAAGGGAAACACGCCGAAGATCGCGAGCCCCTCGACGAACACCGCCGCGTAGCAGAATTTCGCACGCGGATTGGTGAGAATGATGCGGTAGTTCTCGCGCACCTTCCCGAGGTCCACCGGCGCCATCTCGACGCGGCTGACGCCGCGCAGCCCGATGAAGGCGCTGATCAGCGCGACGCCGCTGGCGCCCGCGATGGTCGCGAACACGGCGCGCCAGCCGAACAGGTCCCCGATGATGCCCGCGACCGCGACGCCGGCGAGGTTGCCGGTGATCACCAGCGACAAGTAGCGCCCCAGCGCGACCTGGCGGCCGGCGACTGGGACGAGATCGCCCACGGCCGCGAGCGCGGCCGGGAAGATGCCTCCCGTGGCCATGCCGCCCAGGATGCGCGAGGCGAGCAGCACCTGGTAGTTCGGCGCCATCGCGCCCGCCACCATGGTGCCGACCAGGATCACCAGGCAGATGATCATCAGCCGGGTCTTGCCGATGATATCGGCGACCGGTCCGAGGATCGGCTGCACCAGCGCGAACGGGATCGCGAAGGCGGTCGACAGCAGGGCGACGCTCTTCGGGTCGGCCGCGAGCCCGGAGGCGATCAGCGGCACGATCGGATCCACGGCGCGGGACGAAAGCGCGGTCGCGAAGCCGACCACGCTCACGTGGATCAGCACCTGGCGGATCGTCTGTTCGGTAGTGATTGCAGCCTCCGGCGGGGCGTTCGAACCCGGCGGGCGGGACTTAGCGCATTTCGCGGCCGCTTAGCTCCCCTGCCGGGGGAATGCCTCACCCGATGATGGCGTGGGGCAGGAACCGCGAGGTGTTCTTGGTGATCGGGCTCGCATCCTCGCGAACCGAGAGGCCGCAGGCCCGGCCGGCCGCGAACCAGGAACCCAGCACGGTGTAATTGCCGTCGAATTGCGGGATCGGCGCTACGGCCTGCCGCACGAAGCCTTCGGCCCCGTAGGGGCCCGGATCGGAATCGATCTGCTCGCCCGCCACCACAACCTCCACATTCGCGCCCTCGCGCGAATAGAGCGGCTTGCGGACATAGGAGTTGCCGAGCTCGGCCGCCTTCTCGTCGTCGTCGAAAAAGGCCGGCAGCAGGTTCGGATGACGCGGGAACATGGCCCAGAGCAGCGGCAGGATGCCCTTGTTCGAGAGCACCGCCTTCCAGGGCGGCTCGATCCATTGCGTCGCGGCGCCCGGCAGATAGGTGCCGAACTGCTCGCGCATCATCCATTCCCAAGGGTAGAGCTTGAAGGCGAGCTCGATCGGCTTGTCCTGCGCATCGACGAACAGCCCTTTCGGCGTGCGGCCGATCTCGTTCATGGCGAGGATCGTGCTCGCGAGGCCCGCCTGCTGCGCGGTGTCCTGCAGGTATTTGACCGTCCCGTGGTCCTCATTGCTCTCGGTCACGCAGGCTAAATGCAGGTGGCGGCCCTTCCCGATCTCCTTCCAGCCTTCGATCAGCGCCTCGTGCAGCGAGTTGAACTGGTCCGCATCGCGCGGAATGATCTGCCGCTCGATCGCGTCCTCGAGCCACGTCCACTGGAAGTAGCCCGTTTCGTAGATCGAGGTCGGCGTGTCCGCATTGTATTCGAGCAGCTTCGCGGGACCGTTGCCGTCGTAACGCAGGTCGAACCGTCCGTAGAGACTGGGATCGCCGCGCTTCCAGCTCGCCGCGATATAGGTCCAGAAGCGCTCCGGGATGCGCAGCAGCTTGAGCATGCGCTCGTCACCGATGGCCCGCGCCACCAGCTCACGCGTCATGCCTTCGAGCTCGGCAGTCGGCCCTTCCAGTTCCTGCTCGATCTGCTTCAGCGTGAACGCGTAATAGGCGCGCTCGTCCCAGTAGCGCTCACCGTCGATCGTATGGAATTCGAAGCCGGCCTCCTCGGCCCGCGCGATCCAGTCGGGACGTTCGTCGATCGGAATGCGCTGCATGTCAGCTCGAGGTCGAGAACGAGGAGCCGGTCGAGCCGAAACCGCCGCGCGACGTGGTCGACGTGCTCGAGCGCGACGAGGAGCTGCTCGAGGAGGAGATCGACGAGCGCGAGGACGAGCTGCTGCCCGAGCCCGAGAAGTAGGAGCGCGAGCCGCTGCTGGAGCTCGACGACCAGCCGCCGCTTCCCGGCCACCAGGAGCGCCGCCGCGGCGGGCAATCATCCTTCGCCTGCTGTGCGGCTTGCTGCACGCCGGGCAAAGGCGCTGCGGGTGCGACCGTGCTTTGTGCCGGCTTGCACTCTGGGCGGTTCGGCATGATCGCATAGCCGGTTGCGCCGACGCCGGCGACGCCCATGAGCAGCAAGGCGACCTGTGAGGACCGCTTCATCGCGGCTCACCAGGTCATCGACGAGGAGCTCAGGATGCCGGCCGTCACCGAGGCGAGGCCGAGCCAGATGGCGGGCGCGATCTCGCCCGCCTCGATGCGCTTCGACATGTCCGGCGTGAACCAGACGACCACGTAATAGACCAGTACCTGCACGATCAGCGCGACGATGCTCCAGATGACGCAGTCGAGCAGATTCGCCGAATGCGCGATCGCACTCGCGACCGGCAGCGCGAAGCCGATCAGGCTCAGGCCCAGCGCGATCGCCGCGCCCGGCACGTTCTGGCGCATCAGATCGAACTCGTTGTGCGCCGTGATGAGTGTGTAGATGTAGAGATAAGCCGCAATGACCAGGGCGGAGACGCAGAAGTAAGCCAGGAACGCGGGCAAGCCCGCGAGCGACTGCAGAACCATGGATTGACCCCCTCAGCCGCGGCAGCGGCCCGGATGTAGACCTCTCAGTGTCGCATTTGTCGCCCCGAAGTCGCCTTCGGTTCGATCGAAATGCGCCGAGGCGTTCGCTGACCCAGCCCGGTCAGGCGCGCGACTCTGACTTCGCGAGTTTATCGAAGGCGACGAGCTTGCGAAGCAGGGGC
Organism: Pseudomonadota bacterium; assembly: GCA_023404705.1. GTDB lineage: Bacteria > Pseudomonadota > Alphaproteobacteria > Rhizobiales > Xanthobacteraceae > FEB-22. The sequence goes on along the minus strand of JAEYAU010000007.1, from coordinate 5,144 downwards.
TCCATCTCTTTCAACGGAACCATGTTGGGCCCGTCCGAGGGTGCGCGGTCCGGATCCTGATGCGTCTCGATGAACACGCCCGCGACGCCGACCGCCACCGCCGCGCGCGCCAGCACCGGCACGTATTGGCGCTCGCCGCCCGACGAGGCGCCCTTCCCGCCCGGCTGCTGCACCGAATGCGTCGCATCGAAAATCACCGGCGCGCCGGTCTGCGCCAGCACCGGCAGCGCGCGCATGTCGGAGACAAGCGTGTTGTAGCCGAACGACACGCCGCGCTCGGTGACGAGCACGTTCGGATTGTCCGCGCCCGTGATCTTGGCGACCACGTTGCCCATGTCCCACGGCGCGAGGAACTGGCCCTTCTTCACATTGACGACGCGGCCGGTCTTTGCGGCCGCGACCAGCAGATCGGTCTGGCGGCAGAGAAAGGCCGGGATCTGCAGCACGTCCACGGCTTCGGCCACCGGCGCGCACTGCTCCGCCTCGTGCACGTCGGTGAGCACCGGCACGCCGACCTCCTCGCGCACCGCCGCGAAGATCGGCAGCGCCGCGTCGAGGCCGAGCCCGCGCGCGCTTGTGGCGCTGGTGCGGTTCGCCTTGTCGAAGGAGGTCTTGTAGACGAAGCCGATCCCGACCCGCGCCGTGATCTCTTTCAGCGCCTGCGCCATCTCGAGCGCATGGGCACGGCTCTCCAGCTGGCAGGGACCCGCGATCAGCGCCAGCGGCAGCGCATTGCCGAAGCGGACATTGCCGACGCTCACGATCGCAGCAGGCTTCGCCATCACACCTCTCTCAAACGACGCGGACGAGGCGTGAACCGCGCGGGCGTCGTGAATGCGGCGGGACCTTGCGTCGCCGCGTCCGCCCGGTCAATCGCGTGAGGAGGGAAAAATCCGGCCCCGCCGATCGTGGAGTAACCGGCGGGACCGGCAGGCGCCGGACCTCAGACAATGTCCGACCCTGCCCATTCTGCCGGTCTCGTTTTGCCAGCGTCTCAACGCAATTTCGGAAAATCCGCTAAAAGCCGTTTACGATTTCGCAAGACGTCTACCCGCCTTGGCATTCAAGTGTCCACCCGGCAACTTGTGGCTCGGCCGCCATCGTGGTCTCATGACGTAAGGGAAGGCGCCATGGATCGCCTCGAGGCGCGGAACGGCCCTTCTCTCACGGGGGCTGCCATGTTCACCAACAGACTCGATCTGGTGCTGGGATTTTCGGTGCTGCTGTTCGTCGCCACGATCGTCGGGACGACCATCGCGTCGAGCGAGCACGTGCGCAGGCCGGCGGTGCTGCGGCTCATTCCGCCAGTGATCATCGGCGCCGGCGTGATTGCGGCAGTGGGAGGCGCGCTCATCGCGCTCGGCGTGATCCCGTCCGACGGGAATGCAAATTTGGGTTCCGGACTGCGCATGGTGTCGATCGCGCTCGCGCTAGGCATCGGCGTCGGTGCCGTCCTGACCTACACCAACCTGCTGCTCGCGGGCGTCCTGATGATGCTGAGCGGCTGCGGGCTGATGATCGCGATCGGCTTCGACACGGTTTCGATGGTGCCGTTCGGGCTCGCGGTGCTCGCGGCGAGCATGGCGCTGTTGCTGGTCGAGCAGCGACTGGCAGGCAAGGTGGTCTAGCGTCGTTCAGCTTGGCTCGAACGCGATGGTCGCACCCATCGCGGTCTCGGGTCCGATCACGGTCTGCCCCATGTGCTCGCGCGCCGCGACGCCGTTCTGCGCGAGCACGCCCGCAAGCCGCGCCGGATCGCGCACCGCGATCCGCAGCGCCGCGATCCGCATGCCCTCGCTCACATTCGGCGGCTCGAGACCGAAGCGCAGCCGGAAGGCGGCCGGATCCATCACCTGGATCTCGCCGCGCGGCGTCGCCACGGTGATGCCGGACGAGGTCGCATGCAGGTCGCGATTGCCCGTGAAGGCGGAGAGGAAGATGTGGTGGTCCGACGGGTTCTCGGCGACCAGCACGACGCCCGCGACGCCGCTCGCCGAATTCGCATGGGTCTGGAATGCCGGGTTCCAGAAGTTCTCGGGGTAGTGCTGCTGGCAGGCGAAGAAGCCCGCGGCCGGCGCTTTCGGATCACGCGCGAAGGCCAGCGAGAACGCGACCTTCACGGCGCCCCCATCGGGGCGCTTTCCTTCGCGCTCGAAGTCGAACACGTCGAAACCGCCGAACGCGGTGCCCTCGTAAGTTGCCGCATCGGCGCGCGCATCGCGGCTCTCGAGCACCAGCATGGAGAAGCCTTCATCGCGCGCCAGGAAGTCGCGCGTGAAGGCGCCGAACGAAAGCTTGCGCGGCGCCGGCGGCACGATCTTCTCGGGCTCGCCGACCGTCAGCAGTTCCACGAAGAAGCCCGGGAATTGCACGATGACGTTATGCGTGCCCCAGGGGTGGCGGTTGCGCGCACCGACCGTGAAGCCGAGGCTCGCATAGCGAGCCGCGGCCGCATCGAGGTCGTGCACCGCGTGGACGATATGGTCGAGCCCGCCGGCCACGTTACTTCACCCACGGCTCACTTCACCGACGAGAAGGCCGTCGGCGCGAGGAACTGATTGGTGATGTTCTGCACGATCGCCCCGTCCTTCTCGGTCTCGGCGCGCTTGGCGATCCATTCCGGGTCGCTCATGAAGGCGTTCCACTTCTGCTCGCGCTCGGCCATCGACTCCCAGGCCAGCATGTAGGTCAGGTCGTGGTTCGACTCGCCGACCAGCGTGGTCCAGAAGCCCGCCTGGCGGATGCCGTGCTTCTTCCACAGATCGAGCGTGATGGTCTCGAAGCGCTTGATCAGCGCCGGCAGACGCATCGGCACGCAGCGATAGATGCGGACTTCATAGATCATGCGGTTCCTCCCAACGCGCACCTTCGCAGCGTTCCTGCCGTGCGCGGCGTTCTTGGATTGAGCGCGCTCAGCAAACAGGGAACCGCCGGTTTGTCAAATCGGCGGACGGGGCGGGCACGTGCCCGCGCAAGATGGTCAGAGGATGGAAAATTCCTTGGCGCCGGAATCGAACACGAGCCGCTCGCCCGAGATCAGCGCCACGCGCAACTGCAAGCGGTCGCCCTCCAGGTGCTGCACGGGCGGTCCCATCACGGACGGATGGCCTTTGATCAGCGTGTTCCACACGGTCGGGAAATCGGCGCCCTGGCGCATCGCCTCGACGCATTTGCCCAACAGCTCGCGGGCCGTCTCGTACACCTGTAAGTCCTTCGCTTGTGTCGCGTGAGGACCCCAGTTGGCACGAATGCGCCGCGCGTCGCTTTGATGTGAGTCAATTCCGCCCGCCCCGGCGAACGCGGCGGCCTCCGGGGCAGCGACGCGTCAGACCAGCCGGCTTTGCGGTTCAAAGCCGGCTGATTAGACCAGCCGGCTTTGAACGACGGCGGCCTCGATGAAGGAGGCGAACAGCGGGTGCGGCTCGAAGGGCCGGGACTTCAGCTCCGGGTGGAACTGCACGCCGATGAACCAGGGGTGTTCCACATACTCGACGATCTCGGGCAGGAGGCCGTCCGGCGACATGCCGCAGAAGCGCATGCCGTGCTGCTCGAGCCGGTCCTTGTAGGCCGTGTTGACCTCGTAGCGATGCCGGTGCCGCTCGGAGATTTCCGAGCTGCCATAGATGCCCGCGACCTTGCTGCCCGGCGCGAGCATCGCCGGAAAGGCGCCAAGCCGCATGGTGCCGCCGAGATCGCCGCCGGCCTTGCGCTTCTCGAGCTCGTTGCCGCGCAGCCATTCGGTCATCAGGCCGACCACCGGTTCGGGCGTGGGCCCGAACTCCGTGGAGTTCGCCTCCTCGATGCCGACCAGGTTCCGCGTCGCTTCCAGCACCGCCATCTGCATGCCGAAGCAGATGCCGAAATACGGCACCTGCCGTTCGCGCGCGAAGCGGGCCGCGCGGATCTTGCCCTCGGCGCCGCGATGGCCGAAGCCGCCCGGAACCAGGATCCCATCCACATGCTCGAGGAACGGCGCCGGATCCTCGTGCTCGAAGACCTCCGACTCGATCCAGTCGAGATTGACCTTCACCTTGTTGGCGATGCCGCCATGCGAAAGCGCCTCGATCAGCGACTTGTAGGCGTCCTTCAGCCCCGTGTACTTGCCGACCACCGCGATGGTGACCTGTCCTTCCGGATTGCGCACGCGCTCGCTGATCATGCGCCAGCGCGCGAGGTCCGGCTTCATGCCGGGCTCCAGGCCGAAAGCGAGCAACACCTCGGTATCGAGCCCCTCGGCGTGATAGGCCTCGGGCACCGCATAGATGTTGTCGACGTCGCGCGCCTCGATCACGGCGGATTCGCGCACGTTGCAGAACAGGCCGAGCTTGCGCCGCTCCTCCTTCGGGATCTCGCGGTCGGTGCGGCACAGCAGGATGTCGGGCTGGATGCCGATCGAGCGCAGCTCCTTGACGGAGTGCTGCGTCGGCTTGGTCTTGAGCTCGCCCGCCGAGGGAATGAACGGCAGCAGCGTCAGGTGGATGTAAACCGCGTGATGGCGCGGCAGATCGTTGCCGAGCTGGCGGATCGCCTCGAAGAAGGGAAGGCCCTCGATGTCGCCGACCGTGCCGCCGATCTCGACCAGCACGAAATCGTAGCCGTCATTGCCTTCGCGAACGAAGTCCTTGATCGCATTGGTGACGTGCGGAACCACCTGGATGGTCGCGCCGAGATAGTCGCCGCGCCGCTCCTTGGAGAGGATCTCCTGATAGATCCGGCCCGTCGTGATGTTGTCCTGCCGGCTCGCCGGCCGCCCCGTGAATCGCTCGTAATGGCCGAGGTCGAGATCGGTCTCGGCCCCGTCATCGGTGACGAACACTTCGCCGTGCTGATACGGCGACATGGTTCCGGGATCGACGTTGAGATAAGGGTCGAGCTTGCGCAGCCGCACCTTGTACCCGCGCGCCTGCAACAGCGCGCCGAGTGCTGCGGATGCGAGACCCTTTCCGAGGGAGGAAACCACGCCGCCGGTGATAAAGATATACCGCGCCATGGGGGCCGACCTTTAACGCGCCAGGACCGATTCGACGAGTCTGTACTTCGCCGCAGGGCCTCTGACAAAATAGAGGAAATGCCGGTCCACGAGGCCCGGCCTGTGCATAACCGCACGCATGATCCCGCCCCTCGCGAGCGGCCGTCCGAGATGA